>JAFRXG010000041.1:0-4634 GCA_017441565.1 Bacteroidales bacterium
AATGGCAAAAAGGCGTGACAATAATAGTTAACCAAACATGAAAGATAGAAACAAATCCATCTTCCGTATATTGCTTTTTGCCTCGGTGGGCATACTGCTGGCGCAGACGGTGCTGCTGGCGGTGCTGGGAAATGATAGGGAGATGCGCATCGTGCTGCCGCTGGTTTTCTTCTTTGTGGAATTGGCGACATGTGCCCTGATGGTCTTCTGCACCCTCAACCCGCAACACAATTACAACTATACCGTCGAAAGGGTTGATGGCCGGTGGCGTTGGGAGCGTATCAAATATGGGCCTGACCCCGAGGGGTTGCGATATGTGTCGGCGGGGGTATGCGTGCTGATGCTTGCCCTGCTTTTTGCGGTTATCTCTGCTGCCGTGTTGTGGCCAAACTTGGTGGCAGAAAGAGTGATTGTTGTCGCAGTGGTGGTTTTGCTGACTGTCTTCTGTATCACTTATTGTATCATAGAGAGTAAATTACGCAAAAAATTATGACTAGAAAACACTTCCTGGATAACATCCGCTGGACGACAGTGCTGCTGGTGTTGCTCTACCACGTGGTCTATTTCTACAACAACAAGGGAGTCTTCGGCGGCATTGGAGGCTGGGTGGATGACCCCAAGGCCCAGCCGCAGGATGTGGTGATGTATCTCCTCTATCCGTGGTTTATGATGCTGCTCTTCCTTGTGGCAGGCATCAGCAGCCGCTATGCCTTGCAGAAATCCTCTCGGGGACAATGGTTCAAGAAACGCACCCGCCAGCTGCTTGTGCCGTCAACGATAGGATTGTTTGTATTCCATTGGATGGTAGGCTATTTCAACACCCAAGTGGCAGGAATCGATGTGCTGTCCAATGTGCCGCAGCCGGTGAAGTTCTTCCTGTGGGGGGTCAGTGGCATAGGTCCGCTGTGGTTCATTCAGGAGCTTTGGGTGTTCTCCCTGCTGCTGATTATTATTATCGCTATTGAGCGCGACCGCCTGTACAATGCCGTCGGCCGTCTGCTGCAGGCTTCACGGGGGTGGTCCAGGCTTTGCCGTATGGTTCTCCTGCTGGTGGGCGGATTCCTCCTTATCTGGGCTGGGGCGCAAGGCTCTATACCTAACCCCGACCCCAATAGTGCCCAGGGTCTTTGGAACCTCTACCGTCCGGCAGCCTACTTGGTTCCCTTCTTGATGGGGTACTACCTCTTCTCTCGCGACAGCGTGCAGCGTTTCTTGTCGCGTTATGCCGGCTGGCTGCTTGTGCCGACGGTGGCGGCGGGTGTGGCACTTACCTGTGCCACATGGGGCGAGAACAACACTGCACCGCTCTACCTGATGCACTGGAGCACCAACCTCTTTGCCTGGCTGGCCATCCTTGCCATGCTGGCATGCTTCAAGGCATGGGCTGACAGCACCACACCCTTTGCCTCCTATATGACCCGCAGCAGCTACGGCATCTACATAGTCCACTACCTCGTCATCGCCGCACTCGGCTATATGCTCAAGCTCTACACCCCTCTGCCCCCCGTGGCAGACTACCTCATCCTCACAGTAGCTGTCTTCACCCTCTCCCCTGCCCTCCACGAGGTGCTGCGCCGCATTCCCTTCCTCCGCTGGGCAGTCTTAGGCATCAAAAAAAACAAAATAATCTGAAATCTCAGAATAATCAGAAAAAATAATACCATGGACGAAATCCTAAAAATCGAAGGCCTCAGCAAGACCTTCACCCTGTCGCGCAAGCAGCAACGTCTGGAGCGCACAAACCAACGCCGCAAGGTGGCGGTAGACAACCTGACCCTCACCGCCAATCGGGGCGAGATTTTCGGTCTCCTCGGCCCTAACGGTGCCGGCAAGACCACCACGCTGCGCATGCTGGCCACCCTCATCAAGCCCGACAAGGGCGACGCTTGGGTAGACGGAAGCAGTATTGTCAGCCAGCCCGAAGAGGTACGTGGCAAGATAGCTTTTCTCACCAGCGAACTGAAGTTGGAAGACTTTTTCACGCCCAACTATCTCTTCGACTTCTTCAGCGAACTGCACGGTGTAGACTCCTCCATCGCATCCGCCCGCAAGAAGGTACTCTTCGACCGCTTTGGCATTGACAAGTTTGCCGAGGTGAAGGTGGCCAACCTCTCCACCGGCATGAAGCAGAAGGTGAGCATCGTCATCTCGCTGGTTCACGACCCGGACATCATCATCTTCGATGAACCCACCAATGGCCTCGACGTCATCACTGCCCGCACCGTGACCGACTACCTACAGGAACTCCGCTCCGAAGGCAAGACCATCATCCTCTCCACCCACATCTTCAGCCTGGTGGAACGCCTCTGCGACCGCGTGGGCATCATCATCGACGGCCGACTCTCGGCCTGTGGCACCCTTGAGGAGGTCTGCAACGGCCTCACTATCGAAGACCGATTCTTTGAACTATACAAAGCACAGAAAGGAGACGAAGAATGAAAAAGCACAACAACACCTGGACAATCATCCGCAAGGAATTTGCCCGTTTCTTTGGCGACCGCCAGCTGGTATTCACCACCGTCATCATGCCCGGTCTACTCATCTATCTTATTTATAGCCTCATGGGTGTCGGCATACGAAATATGGAGACCCAGGGCGAGCAGGACGTGGTAATTATCCGCGTAGAGAATATGCCCCAAAGCGTGGCACCCTTCCTCGCCTCGCTCGACAGCAGCATCGTCCTCGTGCAGCAACCCGTCAGCCAAGCCGACATCGACGCCCTGCAGGACAAGGAAATCAACGCTATAGCGATGCGATTCCCTGCCGACTTCGACGCACTGGTGGCCGATTTCGACCCTATGGGCGGACAGCCTGCTCCCAACGTGGAGATTTACTACAACTCCCTCAACAACGCCTCCGACCGTGTGTTCACCATCATAGAGACGTCTCTCAACGCCTATGAGGACGGCATGGCCAACCGTTTCGACATCAACCGTGCCGACGAGGAGGGGCAGACCTTCAACCAAGCCAGCGACGACCAAGTGCTGGGCGACATCCTCTCCAAGCTCCTGCCCATGCTCATCATCATGATGCTCTTCAGCGGTGTGATGGCCATAGCTCCCAGCAGCATCGCCGGCGAGAAAGAACGCGGCACCATTGCCACCCTCCTCGTCACCCCCATGCGACGCAACGAGCTGGCCATCGGCAAGATTGTCTCTCTCAGCTGCATCGCACTGCTCAGCGGCGTAAGCAGTTTCATCGGCATTGCGCTCTCGCTGCCCAATATGATACAGGCCGACAGCAACGGCATTGAAATCCCCCTCAACTACACCACCAGCGACTACGCCGCCCTGCTGTTGGTCATCTTTGCCTCGGTACTGGTCATGGCCTCGGCCATCAGCCTGCTCTCCGCCCTGGCCAAGGACGTGAAGAATGCCGGCACCATGATTACCCCCTTCATGCTCATCATCATGCTGGCTGGTCTGCTGCCCATGTTCCAGACCGAGACCGTACACAGCCTCGTCAACTACTTCATCCCCTTCTACAACTCCATCCAAGTGATGGCCGATGTCTTCGCCCATTCGCTCAACTGGACCACCGTGCTTGTCACACTCGGCTCCAACATAGTCTATACCGCCATAGCCATCTGGGGTCTCACCCGCATGTTCAACAGCGAGAAAATCATGTTCTCAAGATAAAGCTTATCGATACAATAGATACAATAGATTAGGATAGAGATGAAAAACGTAAAACTTTATATCGCCATCGCCTTCGGCCTTGTCTGGGCCGCGGGCTTGGCCTTATATCTGTCGGGAGCCACAGTTGCATCCTTTTCGGGTGCTGCCACTTGGCTGGTTTCAATCTGCATGTTCATTCCTTTGGTGGCAACGCTCATCTGCCAAAAGACATCCAAAGAACCCCTGCTCCGCAACATCGGCATCAGTTGGAAAGTCAACCGCTGGTGGTTCGTCGGCTGGTTCACATTCCCCGTTATCGCGCTGCTCACGCTGCTGTTCACCAACTGGATTAGTGGCATCGACACTCACACCGAAGCCATGCTGACCCTCGGCCAGTCCATGCCCGTCGGTCCTGCGGGAGCTGCGGCCATTACCCTCCTTTCGGGCATGTTGGCAGGTGTCACCATCAATGCCCTCTTCGCCTTCGGCGAGGAAGTGGGCTGGCGGGGATACCTCCTCAAGCAGTTCGAGGGCAAAAACTTCCTCACCTCTGCCATAGTCATCGGCATCATCTGGGGTTTGTGGCACGCGCCGCTCATCCTCCTCGGGCACAACTACCCGCAGCATCCCCAATGGGGCGTCCTCATGATGGTGGTGGTGTGCATACCCATGAGCTTCATCACCCAGTATTTCCGCGTCAAGAGCGGCTCCGTCATCGTGGCGGCTATCATGCACGGCACCTGCAACGCAGTGGCGGGTCTGACAATGCTCTTTGTCAGCCTAGACAAATACAACGACCTCATCGACGGTGCCACCGGCCTTGCCGGCATCCTCGCCATGCTGGTGGTCGCCCTTTGCATCTTCCTCTTCGACCGCTACGTCACCCGCGAGCGCCTCTGCACCTCCCCCATCGCCCTGAAGCCGTCAACCAAGCCCCAAGCAGCAGACGACACAACTTCCGAATAGCAATTAGGCAATATAGAACCTAAAGTTTGACAAGTAAAATCAGGCACACAG
>JAFRXG010000042.1:0-6233 GCA_017441565.1 Bacteroidales bacterium
GAAGGGCGATGGGAGAGGAGCAGATGCGGTCGCGGGTGACGTAGCGGTCGAAGAGGAAGATGCAAAGGGCGACCACCATCATGGCGAGGATGCCGGCAAGGCCGGTGGCACCGTCGATAAGGTCGTTGTATTTGTCAAGGCTGACAAAGAGCATTGTCAGGCCTGCCACTGCGTTGCAGGTGCCGTGCATGATGGCCGCCACGATGACTGAGCCGCTCTTGACGCGGAAATACTGGATGATGAAGCTCATGGGTATGCACACCACCACCATCATGAGGACTCCCCATTGGGGATGCTGCGGGTAGTTGTGTCCGAGGAGGATGAGCGGTGCGTGCCACAAGCCCCAGATGACTCCGATGATTATGGCAGAGGTGAAGAAGTTTTTGCCCTCAAACTGTTTGAGCAGGTATCCGCGCCAGCCGATTTCCTCGCCGAAGGCGAAAAGGGCGTTGATGGTTACGCCTGAAAATAGGCCAGATATAAGGGTTACTGCCACCATGGCTATGGGGTTTTTCATGAAACTGATGGGTGCCGTCTCGGCGAAGCCGTATACAAGCCCCTTTGTCCAATAGGTGAACAGTATGGTGAGCAGTGGGATGAGGGGGACGATGAGCCAGCCAATGAACCACCATCGGTTGACTTTCCAGCTGATGCCAACGTTGCGAAGCAAGGGCTCTTTGGTTGACTTTTGGCAGATGAGGGTCGCCACCAGAGGGAAGAACATGCAGATGCCTGCCAGTAATTGGGTTGAGCCTGCAAAGGAAGCGGCATTGGTTCCCGAGAGATAGAAGACCAAGCCTGCGGCCCAGATTAGTCCGAAGGCTATGGCGATGTATAGTTTGAGGTTTTTCATGGTGCGTGAGTTTTTTTCTTTTCTGAGTAATCTGAATATTCTGAATACTCCGATTATTCCGATATTATTTTGAGAACATGATTTTCTCGCTGTTGAACATGCGGGTGAGGCCCCAGATGGCGACGGCGGTGTAGACTATGTCCGATGCTACGGTGACCAGTACGTTAACCCAGTTGAGCGAGTGGGCAAACACGTCGGCCATTACCTGTATGGAGTTGTAGAAGGGCACGAGGTAGGCGACGGGGCTGTCGACCGTGCCGGTTTGGAACATCGGCATCAGGCCTGCCAGCATGACGACAAGCATAAACGGGGTGATCATGGTGCCGGCATTCTTCACATCCTTGGCAAGGGCGGAGAGGAGGCTGACGGCAGAGGCCATGATGAGGACGGAGGCAAAGATGACCAACAGCAGGGCGATATAGTCGCCGGTGGTGTAGTTGAAGGGAATGTCGATGGAGTCACTTGCCGCTATCATATTGGGGAGCGAGAGGACAATGCCAATAAAGCTGCTGATGCCGCTGAGCAGGGCAATGCTGCTGAGAGAAACGATTTTGCCTATGGCCAACTCATTGCGGCGCATGGGGGTGACGAGGAGTGTGGCTATGGTGCCGCGCTCCTTTTCGCCGGCTATGGCGCTGGGGGCAATGGCCATGACACCGCTGAAGAGCATCATGATGATGAGCATGGGCATGAGTTTGCTGAGTATGTCGCCAAGCACTTGGTCGTCGGTGGCTTGGTCAAAATGCTGCTCTTCGCTGTCGGTGCGGTTGATGTCGAAGAGGTTCGACCGGTTGTTCTCGTAGGTGGTCAGCGAGCTTTCGAGCTGGTAGTAAACGCGTGAAACTGCGTTGTTGGCCGAGTTGTAGTATATTTCGATGTTGGGAGCGGGGGCGCCGGTGGCAGGGTCGTAGCGTGCCACCAGTTCGTCAAAGTCGGCCGGGAAGCGCATCAGTACGGCGTTGATCTCTTTGTCCTCCAGCGCGTCAATGTCGGCTTGGGCAATGGGCTGCTGCACCAGCGCAATGCTGCTGTCAGGCAGTGCAAAGAGGGGTTCCATGCTTTGGGGCAGGTTCTCGACGCGGAGGGTGACGAGGTCTTGTTCGCCCTGCGTTTCGAGGTTGCGCATGCCTACGCCCATAAGGCTGTAGATAAGGTATATCAAAAGGCCAGGCATGATGACGGTGGTGAATACCAGCTGGCGGTCGCCAAAGAAACGGGCAAACTCTTTGCGGATGATGGTCCAGGTGTTGTTGTGCTTGTTCATTCTTCGTCTCCTTTCTGTGCTTTGTAAAGTTCAAAAAAGCGGTCTTCGATGGTGAGGCCGTCGCAGACGTCGTGAAGAGTTCCGCAGGCTGAAAGGCGGCCGTCGATGATAATGCCCACGCGGTCGCACAGGCGTTCCACCAAGCTGAATATGTGGGTGGAGAGGATGATGGTCTTGCCTTCGGTGCGGAGCTCCTGCAGGTAGTCGGTCACCGTGCGGGCGGTGATGACGTCGAGGCCGTTGGTGGGTTCGTCGAAGATGATGATGTCCGGGTCGTGGACCAGGGAGATGACGATGCTCACCTTCTGTTTCATGCCCGTGGAGAGGTTGGCCACCTTGACTTCGGCAAACTTGTCGATGCCGAAGCGGGCGAAGAGGGCCTGTTTGCGGCTCTGGGCGGTGGCGGGATTGACACCGTGGAGCTCGCTGAAGAAGTCGAAGAGGTAGTTGGGGGTGAAGAAGTCCTCCAGCTTTAGCTCGCTGGTGAGGAAGGCTATCTTGCCGCGGACGGCTTCGGGCTGGCTTACGATGCTGCATCCGTCCACCCAAGCATCGCCCTGGTCGGGCTTGATGAGTGTGGCCAGCATGCGGAGGGTGGTGGTCTTGCCGGCTCCGTTGGGGCCAAGGAGGCCGAATATCTCGCCGCGGTTGGCAGTAAGGGTGAGGTTGTCCACGGCCACCTTGTGGCGGGCGTTGGTACGCTCTAACCGCTGCTGCTTTCGCGAGAGGGTGAAGGTTTTGCTGAGACCTTCGATACGTAGAATTTCGTCCATGATTTGTGTTTATTGTTGAATAATTGTGATATGTAATTCTGTGATGTTATTTGCCAGTGGTGGCCCGCTGCCCAAGCACTGCCCAGCGGATGAAAGGTATGCGCCGGAGGATTTCGCCCAGTAGGGGAGACAGGGTGAAGACAGCGACAAGGAGGATGATGTAGTCCGCCACTGGGGGCAGGGGAGTGTAATGTTTCAGCATGTATCCGAGCGCGGCGATAATGAGGTAGTGCACGATGTAAATGCCATAACTGCTATGGGTCATGTAGGTGGCAAATGGCGATGTGCGGTCGCCCCACGCCTTGAAGCAGGCCAGTATCGCCAATATGGCCATCCAGGCATATAGGTTGGTGGCCCAGTGCATGAGATAGTGTGGGTCGGTATTGGTCTGTCCCCAGGTAGCACACGTAAGCGCTGTTCCGGCTATTATGGCGGGATAGGGCAGCAGTCGTGCATAGCGCGCAAGATAGGACTGCACCTCTTCGCGGGCAAAAATAAAGTATCCCATCATGAAGGGGACGAGGTATGCCGTCGGGCGGTAGAGGTTCCACAGGCCTTGTGCGCTGTGCGGGTCGGGATTGGCTATGGAGCCTTGCGCCCCGGCCCAGATGAGCAGGAATCCCCCCACCAACAGCAGGAGCAGGCGGCAGCCCGCTGGCCAGCGTCGCGTGGCATGAATACAGCGTCCTACGGTGTTGTAAAGCCGGTCGCGCCCTGTGGCGCCAAACAGCAGCAACAGGAGCGAGAACACCCACAACTCCTGTATGAACCACAGGGGTCCAATGCCACTGACAGCCCACACAAAGTATTTAAACGGCTGCGGCAAGTCAGTCAGTACATCCACCCCTGCCACATGGGTGTTGAAATAGCCCGTCATCCAATGGAACACAAACAGACCTATGGTGGAGGGGACGAGCAACTGGCGGGTGCGTTTGCTGAACCATTGTCTGCCTGAAGATTTCTGCAAGGCGTAGCGGCTGCTGATGCCCGCTACGAGGAATAGGAGCATCATAAACCAGGGGTAGAGGATGTACATGATGGCATCCTGTGGCTGTGCTTTGGGGTCGTCCACCCAACCGCCGATGCCGCCAAAGACTCCTTTGTTGTTGTAGAAATAGACCACATGGTAGAGCAGTACAAGCAGTACTGTCACCCAGCGGATGTTGTCGAGGAAATGTTTTCTCATAGTGTTTTCTTATTTGGGGATTGCTATTGTTTTCTGAGTTTTTCTTCAATCAAGTAAAAGACGATGCTCAGCGCGATGGCAAGGGTGCAGGAGATGATTATCGCCACGGTCTCGGTCACCACAAGTGGCCACAGCACGGTGGCGGCAATCGCTGCAAAGATGAGTGCAATGAGAAGGGTGCACACTCCGGCCGTGATGTAGCGGAGGCCATTGGGGTCGGGGGCGTAGGTTTCGCGTACCCATTTCCACTTGCCTTCGCAGCGGCGAAGGGTGTAGTTGCGGTTATACTGCGGATGGAGAATGAAGAAGACCATCATGGCACATGCTGCCACTTCGCCAAAGAAGAGTATCAGCGGCAGCACGATGCGCATCTCGCTGTCCCTGCCCAGCACCACGAGCAGTACGGTCTGTGCCAGCAGCAGGGCACCGGAGGCAAAGAGCAGGAGGCGGAAGATGGATTGGTTGCGTTCTTTCATGGCAGAGGGGGGTTACATGTTGGGGTTGGAAAGGCGGACTTTTATCTCGCCCCATATGACAAAGCCCATGCACAGCAGGATGGGAATCAGGGTGGCTGAGGCCGCGTCGATGCGGTCGAAGGGGGATTGGTTGATGGCGTGCATGAGGTCGACGGTGAAAGCGATGACGATAAACAGGCTCATGGCTCCAAACGACACGTAGCGGTAGCCGTCGGGGTCGATGGACCAGTTTGTTTTGCGCTTCATGCGGCGGTGGACGATGTCTATGGTGGGTTTGGAGCGTCGCAGCCCGGGGTGGGCAAAGTTGTAGGCCATCATGACAAGGATGAGCACTTCGGGCAGCGAGTGGAGCAGGAGCTGCTCGGTCTTGTCGCCACCGGAGGGCATCTTTATGATGAACCATACGTTGGAGGCAAGGCAGACCACCGCCGCAAGGGCCAGCAAGAGAGTCCCGATGATTTTGCGTGTTTCCATGGTTAGTTAGAGCTGTTCTTTTGGTTTTTATGCTCTGCCCAAAACATTGTGATGGTGGCGGCAATGCAAAAAACGATAATTGCCACAGTGGATGTCATGCTTTCAAATGGGGCCCACCCTAATCTGGAGAGAAGTTTGATTGTAAAGACAACGGTGAGGGTGAGTGCGGCTGTTCCCAATGTAATGTAGCGGTAGCCTGCAGCATCGATTATCCGTCTGCTTGTGGCCTGCGGGCCACGTGCCAATGGCGGTGTAGCATCGGGCTGGGCAAATGCCCACACATTGGGCAGCAGAAAGGCTATAACCACCAGTAGGTAGATGATGACGGGGGACAGGCTTTCCCCGGCGGCCGAAAGCTTCGTGAGGTTTAGTATGGTCGTTGTGAGGCAGGTAATGCCTGCAAGAACCAACAAGCCGATTCCGATGAGTCTACGTTTTTCCATGTCTATTCTTCTGTTATGAATTTGAGAATATCTTCTTCGCTGTATGCAGCAGAGGTGAGGCGACGCATCTCTTTGCCGTCTTTAAAGAGGATGACGACGGGAATGGTCAGGGTGTTGTACTCCTTGGCGATGGAGCGGCACTTGTCGATGTCGACTTTAATAAAACGGTAAGAGTTGCCCACCTGCTTGCTGACGTTCTCTAACCGGGGATACATTAGTCGGCAGGGGCCGCACCAGGTGGCTGTCATCATGCAGACGGTTTTCCCGTGTGCGATGGCACTGCGGAACCCGATGGAGTCCACCTCCTCCAGCGTGGTGGTGGGCTTCTGCATCAGACCGGTGGTGTCTCCGCTGATGACGGGTTGCCCGTCGTCTCCCATGCTGAGGCTCACCATCCCTTCCTCGTCGGGGATGGAGAAAAAGGAGTCGTCCACTTTGCCGGCAGTCACTGAGACCAGCCTGTTCACTATCTTCATGGACTGCATGCCCTTCATCGTCATGGTCATTTCTTCCCGCACGGGCAGTCCCCATGGCAGTTCCTCGTTCAGGCTGTAGTGGAAGGGGATGTGGTAGGTGGTGTCTAACCATACGGTGGAGCTGATAGTGGCGGCTTCGGTTTCGTTTTCATACTGCACCTTCAGGCAGGTGTGGCCGTCCACCACTTCTGGCTCGTCGGCAATGTCGAACAGGGGTACGCCCATCGTGTCGGGGTCGATGTCGTGCGACATCAGGATGGGCTTGCCCATCATGGCGTTGATGGTGTA
>JAFRXG010000043.1:0-2791 GCA_017441565.1 Bacteroidales bacterium
AGCTGTTCGGCTGTACCGGTGGCGAGGAAGTCGATGGGGTTGCCCACCGAGGAGCCACCAAAGAGTTTCTCCAACAGGGCGGGGCTGGCTGGATGGTCCTTAAGGCTGGGGACCTCCATGCCGCCGTTCGACAGCACGTCGGTGAGCATCACGGCGGGGCCGCCGGCGTGGGTAACCACGGCGCAACGTTTGCCCTTCAGTTCGGGATACATGAAGACAGCGCAGACGGTGGTCAGCTCCTGACGGTTCTGGCAGCGCACGATGCCGGCCTTGCGGAACAGGGCGTCGACGGCGGCGTCGTTGGTGGCCAAAGCGCCAGTGTGCGACGAGGCGGCACGGCTGCCGGCGGCAGAACCACCGCTCTTGATGGCGGCGATATGGCAGCCCTTGTTGATAAGGCTGCGGCTATGCTTGAGCAGACGCTGCGGGTCGCCAATCTTCTCCATATAAAGCATGATGACGTGGCTCGACTTCACGGGGTCGAATGTCTCGTCGAGGTGCTCCAGCACATCCTCGATACCCAGCTGGGCGCTGTTACCCACAGCCCACACGCTATTGAACTTGAGGCCGTTGCTCATACCGTATTCCTTGATAAACACGGCGGTGGCACCGCTACCGGTGATGAAGTCCACGCCCTTGGGATCCAGCGGAGGGATGGGGGTATCGAAGCAGCCGGCATAATTGACGTTGAGGAAGCCCGTGCAGTTGGGACCGATGAGAGAGCCGCCAACGCTGTTGATGGTATCGACGATATGTTTCTCAATCTCAGCACCCTCATGGCTCTCCTCGGAGAAACCGGCACTGACGATGATGAAGCCCTTGCAGCCTTTCTCCTTGGCCAACACGTCGACAGTCTGGGCGCAGAACTTGGCGGCGATGCAGAGGATGGCGCAGTCGACCTGCGGCAGGTCCTCTACCTTGGAGTAGCACTTCACGCCCTGCACTTCGGTCTCTTTGGGGTTAACGGCGTAGACCTGTCCCTTGAAGGGGCTTTCGAGGAGGTTCTTCAGCGACTTGCCGCCGGGTTTATGTACATCACTGGAAGCACCGCAAATGACGATGCTACGGGGATTGAGTAATTCTTTTGCTATCATATCTATATGTTTTTATTTTGATTCCTAAATAAAATGCAAAGGTACAAAAAAAACTCCAAACAACAAAATCTTTTTTATCTCCTTAGTATTTTGCCCACTACCCGGCGGACGAGGGCGCGCTCGCTCCAGAGAAGGGCGGCGAGGAAGAGGGCGAAGAGCAACGTGTTGTAGGCCAGACGAAGCCAGAGGTTGTCGATATGCACACAGATGCTGGCGGCAAAGAGGACAAGGGCGAAGGCGAACCAGCCGAGGATGCTCCACACAGGATAGGGTACGCGGTAGTGGCGTTGGCCAATGAAGTAGCTGAGCAATACGCAGGTACCATAGCCTGCCAATCCGCCCCAGGCACAAGCCATATAACCAATCTTGGGCACCAGCAGCACGTTGACAAGCACCAACACCCCACAACCCACGGCACTCATGATGGCACCCCAGTAGGTCTTGGCCGTCAGCTTGTACCAGAAGGAGAGATTGAAATAGACACCCATGAGTATCTCGGCCATCATCACGATGGGCACAGCTCGCAGCCCCTCCCAGTAATCGCTTTTGATGATATACTTGAACACATCCATATAGCACACCACCACCATGAAGGCCAGCAAGGTGAACATAACGAAATACTTCATCACAAGAGCCTGACTTTCTTTACTCTTCTCCCCTTTTCCCCCGGCAAACACAAACGGCTCGTAGGCATAGCGGAACGCCTGGGTTATCATAGCCATAATCATGGCAATCTTGACGCAGGCACCATAGATACCCAACTGCTCCTGCATGTCCTCGCCGGGATAGAGGAAGGGGAAGAGAATCTTGTCAAGCACCTGATTCAGAATGCCCACGATACCAAACACCAGCAGCGGCCAAGCATACTTGAGCATCTTTTTGAGAAGAGAAAAGCTGAAAGAAGAGAGTTTAAAGTCTTTGAGTTCGCGCCAGAATCCAAAGGTCACCAAGGCAGTGCATATCAGGTTGATATAGAAAATGTAGCCCACATTGTTCTGTTCGTCGTACCACTGCATGAAACCTAGGTGCTGCCACCTTGGTGCCACGAGGAAGACAAAGAGATTCAGCCCAATATTGAGGACGATAAAAGCCAGTTTCAGGGCGGCAAACTTCCAAGCCTTGTTCTCGAGCCTCAGGCGTGCAAACAATATCGCCTGGAAAGCATCGAGTGCCACCACAACAGCCATCACGGCAATATACTCCGGATGAGCCTCATAGCCCATGGCGACGGAAATGGGTTGGAGCAACGCCAGTACCAACAGCACAAAGATTCCGCTGACTGAGCCCACAGCACTCAAGGCATTGGAAAACACCTGTTTGGCATTAGCACCCTCGCGGTTGGCAAAATAGAAGAAGGTGGTCTCCATGCCGAAGGTGAGAATAACCAGCAGGAGCGCCGTATAGGCGTAGATATTGGTCACCACGCCGTAGCCCCCAGAGGCAGCGGAGATGTGGTAGGTGTAGAGCGGGACGAGCAAATAGTTCAAAAATCTGCCCACGATGCTACTCAGCCCATAGACGACCGAGTCGGAAAAAAGTTTTTTCAACGATGACATAATTGTTAAAATTACGCTCCAAAAATTGTTAAAATAACGTCCCGTAATCCGAAATATTGCCCACCCTTCGTTTTTACCCATGAAATAGGGCACAACATCCTGCCACACAATAGCGTATATCACCCTACCAACTACCTACCA
>JAFRXG010000044.1:0-12020 GCA_017441565.1 Bacteroidales bacterium
AATAACCAAGCCCAGAGGGTATCTGTCCGCCACAACACCAATGGAGGAGGCGGGAAGTGTACGCCTGCTGCCCAACCCGGCAAAGAGGTGGGTGACAGTGGAGGCGGACCAGGCCATAAGAGATGTGGAACTGACAGACATGGCAGGGCGTGTAGTGCTTTCGGTGCAATCTGACGGAGTGGCCAAATCGGTGAAACTGGATATTGGCAGACTGACCAAGGGCTGCTACATAGTGAGGGTGAAGACGGAACAGGAAGCGACGACACAGAAGCTCGTGATTGATAATTGAAACAACTTCAATCCCACCGCCGTAAATACGTTACTGATTGTTTGATTGTTTGAGCATATTGACCGCGCCAACCACTCAAGCATTTAAAGAATTTTTCTTGTTGGACAATATTAATGGGGAAGTGGCGTTATTTGGAAATTAATTGAGTGAAGAAACCCATTTACTACAAACATTAATAGAAAGCATCATGTCTGACAAATCTTTCGGCGACGGCTACGACCACAATGCGACACTGCGCTTTTTCGGCAAATGGTGGAAACTGCTCCTTTGGGTGTTCTGCATTGCCTTGGTTGCATCGTTGGTGGTGTCGCTCCTTATCACCCCACGCTATAAGGCTACGGCCACCCTATTCCCCACCAACTCCAACCGCCTGAGCAAGGCCATCATGGACTATCATTACAGCTTGGACTTTATGGATTATGGCATTGAGCGCGACTGCGAATACTGCATACAGATTCTCTTGTCTGAGTCCATGGAACGCGATGTGTGTTCTCACTTCAACCTGATGGAGCACTACGGCATCAGCACCGACGACCCCCATAAGATGTTCAAGCTGCATGAGCAGTACCGCGGCAATGTGCATGTGAAACGTACCGAGTACCTCGGTGTCGAGGTGTCGGTGCTGGATGTGGACCCGCAGTGGGCGGCAGATATGACCAACTATATCGCTGCCAACTACGACAGCGTGTGCCACCGCATCCATCATGCCCGCGCATGCAATGCCGCAGACATCATGGACGGGGTCTGCACCCGTCTCGGCGAGGAGATACGCGACCTGCAGGACAGCCTCCGGCGCAACCCCCAGTACTCGCTGGCCCTTACCCAGCTTATTAACGAGAAGTGCCACGAGCTGGCCGACCTCGAAACGCGCTCCGCCCAGACGCATGTGGACATGAATGAGAACGTGAGCTATAAGTTCCTCCTCGACGAGGCTGTGGCTGCCGACAAGAAGGCTTACCCCAAGCGCAGCATCATCGTTGCCCTCGGTACCTTCGGAGCCGTGGTGATGTGCATATTGGTGCTGCTGCTGATTGATGCGGCTAAAAAGGAGGAAGAAGAGAAACAATGAATGCTTGAATGCTTGAATGTGTTAATGCTTGAGTGACAATTACTCAGACAATCAAGCAATCCTTGAAAATTCTCAATTCTTAAGTAATATGAAAAGCCGTTGGCTACAGAAAAACAAGGCAGCCGTCATCGCCGTAGGGGTGACGTTGCTTTTTGCCGTGGCCAATTCGGTTCTCTTGCTCAAGGATTTCTATTATCTGTCGCTTGTCCCGTTGGCGGGGTTGGTGCTGCTGCTGTTTGTCGTGCGGTTCGAAACGGGGCTGCTCAGCATGGCGTTGATGACCCCCTTCGCCATCAACATGGCCCTCATGCCCAAGATGGAGCTGTCGATGCCGGTGGAGCCGATGATGATATTGTTCACGCTGATGTTCTTCTTCCGCGTGTTGGCCAGCCGCAGCTATGACCTCCGTCTTTTGCGACATCCGGTGAGCATCGCCCTGCTGGCGTCGTTGGCATGGATGCTCATCACTAGCTGCACCTCCACACTGCCGCTGGTGTCGTTCAAATACCTGCTGGCACGACTGTGGTTCGTGGTCCCCTTCTTTTTTGCCGCCGCCCAGATATTCCGCGACCGTCGGCGTATCCGCCAGTTCTTCTGGTGCTATGCCATAGGGTTGATAGCGGTGGTGTGCATTGCCACTGCCAAGACGGTGGGCAACTTCTCCGACCTCCAGACGCTGCACCGCGTCATGTGTCCCTTCTACAACGACCATACCGCCTACGGTTGTGTGATAGCCCTCTTCCTCCCTGCGGCGTTCTATTTCATATTCAGCCGTGGAAGCAGGGGATGGGCCCGGCTGCTCTTCTTCGGCATCTTCGCACTGCTTGTGGTGGGCTTGTTTTTCTCTTACTGCCGCGCCGCCTGGCTGAGCGTGCTGGGTGCGATAGGGGTGTATGTGCTGATACGTATGGGTATGAAGGTGAAATGGATGGTGCTGCTCTTCGGCTTGGGGGTGGGGGTGTTCTTCGTCTATCAGAGCGACGTGCTGTATAAGTTGGGCAAGAACCATCAGGACAGCTCCTATGACCTGGCAGGGCAGATTAAGTCAATCTCCAACATCTCCACCGACGCCAGCAATCTGGAGCGGCTGAACCGTTGGGCCTCAGCCATCCGCATGTGGAAGGAGAACCCGCTGATGGGCTGCGGCCCTGGCACATACCAGTTCCTCTATGCCAGCTACCAACGCAGCTACCAGCTATCGACCATCAGCACCAATGCGGGCAACCTGGGCAACGCCCACAGTGAATATATCGGCCCGCTGACGGAGCAGGGGGTGCCGGGTGTGCTGCTGGTGGTGTGTGTCTTCATGTCCACCTTCGCCACCGGCGTGCGTGTCTACCGTACAGCCAAAGACAAGCAGGTGGCTAACATGGCGTTGGCATTCACGCTGAGCCTGCTGACTTATTATATACACGGTGTCTTCAACAATTTCCTCGACACCGACAAACTCTCGGTGCCGTTTTGGGGCTTCACCGCCGTCATCGTCGCGCTGGATGTCTACAGCGAGAAGAAGGCTGCCGAGGCAACAGCCCCTCACGATGAAACGTAGCCTCATATTGTTGCTTGCCGTCTGTGCTCTGGGTGAGGTGCAGGCGCAGGGCGGAGCTTTGGATAAAGCCCCGTGGAACAACCACGCCTGGAGCGTACAAGATGTAGCAATACCCCTTCTACGTGAGGCCATCGACAATATCAACAACATACCCGACACGGCCGACCTTCTCATCGAGGAGGCCCGCAAGCATTTGGGCAAACCCTACCACTATGGTGGCAAGGGTCCCAAGGCGTTCGACTGTGCCGGCTTTGCACGCTACGTGTATATGCAGTTCGGCTATGTGCTGCCCGGTGGCAGCATCCCCCAGTATCGGTTGGGCCGTCATATCAACGACACCAAGCAGTTGCAGCGTGGCGACCTGGTCTTCTGGCAGGGACGCTCGGGCACTGGCGGCGTAGGGCACACAGGCATCGTCACCGAGGTGGACACCGCCACGGGCGTGTTCCGCTTCATCCATGCCGCCACCAGCACAGGCGTGATACACTCCTACTCCAACGAGGCATACTACGCCCGCCGTTACATCGGTGCCACCCGCATCATCGGCAACCGCAAGAAACCAGAAAGCCCGCTGCCACGGAGGAGATAACCGTTTTGAATGTGTGAATGCTTGATTGCTTGAATGTGTGAGTCCTTGGCACATCAAAGACTAACACATTAGTAATGATAAAATAATAAGTTGTAACGATGTTGTCAAGCTTTTACACAATAAACTTGGCTTGCTGTTGTCATCATTGTCATCTTGTCATTAAGAACATCGGGAATAGGGGGGTAAAAGAGCTAATATATTAATAAAGAAATAATTATATATTTATATGGGCTTAAATGACTACTCACAAAAGCTTAATGACAAGATGACAATGACAATATATGACAATGACGGGGGGGTAAACATATTTAACGTCTTGAAGGTCTGTTATGTGAAGTACTATTCGTATTTTTACAAAGTCATTTGTATATCCCATTTCGCCCTATTTTACCCCGTTGTTTGGCCTAGGTAACGGCTGAAATGTGTCGTTGTGTCCTCGCTCGGGGAAGCGAACCTACGACGAACTTTCGACGGAGGTGGGAGAAAGAGACACTTTTAATTTTCACTTATCGTTACACCTTATTTTTTAATCGTTACTTAACATATACCGCTAACCTCTATTATTGGGTACGCACCATGCCGTTGTCGTAGCCGCCGCCCTGGAGGGTCTTTTCGCCCTTGTGGAAGCTCTTGCCGTAGGACATCTGCCATGTGAGGCCGAGGACGAGCATGTTGCCGTTGTTGGCTGTCCAATTGGTGTGGCGGTAGGAATGCACCTCGCTGAGGCCGATGGTCTCGTACATGTACCCTTCGTTGTTGAAGGGACAGTGCCACGCAATCATGGCCTGCAGACTGCGCCAGCGGTACTGGATATAGATGGTTTGCGCCATCTCGTTCATTACGTAGTTCTCGCCGTGGAGTGTCCACTGTGGGAGAAGGGTGAAATCGGCTCCTGCCACAAAGCTGTTCCAGTAGAACTGTGCGTCGGCAGAAGCGGTGAGGTTATCCCTGGCGTGCAAAAAGAGGGGACCCTTGGAAGTGTAGTGGTAGTAGGTGGCATCAAGCGAGAGGTTGAGGTGCTGCCACAATCCCTGTGTACCCACCTGAGCGTAACCAAAGAGGCACTGCCAGAGGTCGGCATTGTGATAGCTACCGACGAAGAGGTCACGCGCGGGTTCGTAGATGTACGCGTTGAAGATGGGTTGAAACTGATGTATTGCGCCAGTGACTGCATGGGCGTACCAGCCCGAGGAGTGGGCATAGCGCAGCATCAGGCGGTTGGACAGTGTCTCGCTGGGCTTAAGGGTGGGGTTGCCCTCCATCCCCTCGACATCGTCGGTCTGCTGAAACACGGGCGATAGTTGCGAGAGAGAGGGCAGCGAGGGTGAGTACTGCGACATGGCGGTGAGCGACCACTGCGGGCTGATGCGCCATTGCAGGCGGGCGGTGCTGAGGTTGCGGAGATAAGTCCGTGCATCGTTACCGTCGGTGACATTAAGTAGCTTGGCACCCGTTCCAAGGAGGTAGGATGCCTTGCTGCCAAGTGTGCCTTGGATTTCGGCATAGAGGTAGCCGTTGTCCTTGGTCATGGCGGAGGTGGTATGCCTGTACTCGTTCTCGGCAAAGTTGTGCTGGTACTGGAGGCCGGTGCGGAAGACCGTTGTGCCGAGCTGCTTGCTGTATACCCCTTCGCCGCTGAGGGCGTAGCCGTGACCGTTGATGGCTGTAACGTATTGGGTATACACTGGGGCATCCACGGGGGTATGCCCGTAGGTGAGCGTGTTGTCATACTTGTTGATGGAGTACTCGCCCACCACGTTCAGTTCCACCTTTTGACCGCGGGGCAATTTGTGGGTATAGAAGAGGTCGAGCTTGGGCATGTTGTCCTTCATATAGCTGTGCTGTGTCATGCTTTGCTCGGTGGTTATGCCGCGGTCGGTCTCGGTCATCGTGCCGACGGCATCGAGCGTCTTGGTGAAGAAGTTGTCCTGTAGCGAGGCGACAAACATGGTGCTGTCGTCGTGCTGGTAGGTGTATTCGGCGTTGAGGGTGTGGCTGATGTACCAGAACGGCATATTGGTGCGCTGGCTGCGGGTGACGATGCGGGCTGAGTCGAAATAGCTGTCCTCCAGCTCGTAGGGCACACGGTCGTAGTTGCGGTAGCCGAGGGTGTACTCTAACGCAAACTCGCTCTTGCCTTTGTGGTAACTACCCTGAAGGTAGCCGTTGACAAAGCCGGTGCTGAGTGCCGACTGGGCCTGCGCCACAATGCTCCCGCCGTCTTCGCGCTCTTTCAGTATGATGTTGATGATGCCCGATGCGCCGCGGTCGAGATAGCGGGTGCCGGGATTGTTAGAGTATTCCACGCGCTTGATTTGGTCGGCCTTGAGATTGGCGAGTCGTGCCAAGGGGACTTCCTTGCCGTTGATTTGCAGGATGGCCATGCCGCCGTCGACGGTGATGGATTGCAATGCCACGTCGACCCGCAGACCTGGCAGGTTCAGCATGTCGAGCAACACCAATGTGTGTCCGGCAGCTTCCACTTCTTCCTTCTTAGGGAGCACCACAAAGCGATCGACTTCCTCGGTGGTGCGGTTGGCGGTGATGGTGACGGCGTCGAGTTGCTTGGCACTCATGGTCAGATCTCCAAGGTCGCCCAGACCGCAACGCACCGACACCCTCTCGTAACCCGCCGAGGAGGCGACAAGGTTGTATGTGCCTTCGTTGACGGGTATTGTAAACGCGCCGTTCTCGTCGCTGGTGGTGCCGGCAAGAATGCTGTCGCTAACGATGTGTTTTAGTACCACGTTGGCGAAAGCCACAGGTTGGTGGTTGTCGTCTACCAGGCGGCCCGACACCTGCCCTGTCTGGGCGTGTAGCGTAGTGGTCATGCCCAGTACAGAAAGCAGAAGAAATGTAAGTCTTTTCATGTTATCTATTATTGATTATTAATCATCATCACCCAAGGAGATGGCAATACCCAGTTTGATGGGGTAGACATCCTTGTCCATGCCAATGTTCAGTGGGACTGTGGGCAGCTGGAGGTAGGCATAGATGTTGGGCATGCCGATGCTCAGGCGGGCATCCAGGCGGAAGGGGTTCATCACTCGGGAAGTGGGTTCCCTGCGCTTGTCTGTGCCTTCGAGGTAGACAACCTTATGCTTCAATCCGGTATGGAAATTGTTAAAGTTCAAGCCAGGGATGGCCGCCAAGCCGATGAAGAAGTCGCTGCTGCGCGAAGGTTCCCAGCGCACCACGAGGGGCAGGGTGACATAGCGTGCCACAAGGCGTGTGGTGGCGTCGCCCTCCTCAGGGATGGAAGAGACGAAGGTGGTTTTCCCTGTCGGGTCGGTGCCCAGGCTCACCCAAGGGTCGACGAACTTAAACACGTCGGACGCATACCCCAAGCCTATGCCCAAATGCCAATGATTGTTGACGAAGGGATAGTAGACCGCCTCCAGTTGGTAGGAGGAGAAGGTAGTGTTCAGCGCATAGCTGCCGTCCATGCGCGAGAGGCCGTTGTAGGGCTTGTCGCCCCAGTTGAGGAAACCCCAGAGGAAGTCGAAGCGAAAGTCGTCGCTGTAGTTCTGAGTCTGTACTTTTCTATTCGTGAGCGGATTGTAGCCTTCGGAGAGTTTGTCCAATTCATCCAAAGCATCACTCTCTTCAAGGTAATCGTCGCCCTCGGACATCCAGTTGGAGTTGGCAACGTTGGAATGCTGAATGGTCACCTTGGCCCTATCTTCCTCCACCTTCCACATATTGGTGCCGGCACAATCGGTCACGTCCATCTTGGCATAGTCGGTAGCTTTGAATATTAAATCGTCCGCAAGGCAGGGGGTGGTTAGTGTCACCGAGGAGAAATCCTCTGCAATGAGCCGTATGCGGCGGGCACGGATGGTGTCGATGCCTTGCAGCGCACGGACATTCACCTTGCTATAATCCTCAGCATCGACAGTCAGCACGGCCAAGTGGGCAGGGCACACCACATCTATCTGCGCATAGTCCTCGGTGCGTATCGTGGTGGAGGCATCCATCACCAAATGCAGGCGCATTCTGCCCACGCCAGGGATGGCCTCGAGAGAGAAATGGTTGAACCTGCCGCGGTTGGACCGATAGCCATAGGTCAAGCCTTTGGGCATGGACGAGGAACTGCTTGTGGGGTCGAAGCATTCAAGATATTCCACGGTATCGTTCACCACCTCAACCTTGCAGTAGCCGGAAAATTTCAACTGGTCAATCTTGGTTGTGAAGTTCAAGCGGTACACCTTCAGGGTGTCGTCCGCATCGCCATTCGCCGTGGCACTGAATGCCAACATCAGCAGGGCAACTAGGGAAATGATTCTTGTTTTCATAGTGTGTATACTTTTATGTTATTCTCTAATAATTGATTCGGGTACGTAGTTCGGCACGGGTGTCGGAGTAGGACTGGTAGGCGTAGTCGCGGACGGTGTTGCTGACACGGCTGCGAAAGGCGCGGAAACGGTCGCCGACTGTAGGCTGGCAGGCCACCGTCACCACCTCCACCTGCGGCTGGCTGGTGGGGAAGATGGTCATTTCGATATACTCAATCACTACGGTGTCCTCATGCTGAGGGAGTGGCGAGGGACTGGCCTCGGCCAGCAGGGCCGGCTCGTCGTATGTGGGCGTCTTATATTGCGGCAGGGCCTCTATTTGCTCTTCCTGCGTCGGCGGGATGGTCTCGTCAGGTTGCGAGGGCTTTGTGTTGGCGGAAGGCACGGCTTCGCTCGTCGGTTGCTCCTCTTTCGGCTGTGCCGTGGGGGTGACGGTTGTCGCCTCCTCGGCAGGTTGGCGCATCTGGGCAACCATACCGGTTGGCTGGGTGGGTTTGCCGTCGGGCCACAGCAGCCACGCACCGCCCACCAGCACCGCTGCCACACATGCCGCAGCAGCCCAACGCCACAACGGCAGCACCTTCGGCTCGTGGCGCATGAGGCGCTCCTTGTCGGGATAGGGCAGGGGCGCTTCCTCCAGCTTGAGGGCGGGGTCGTAGAGCGACAACTCCTCCGCCAGGTCGGGGTGCTGGGCGGCAAAGGCCTCCACGGCAGCACGCTCCTCGGCGGTCAGCTCGCCCTCGCAGTAGCGGTAGAAGTATTCCTCGTAATTATCAGTTGTTATTATCATAGCCTAAAGCAATTAATGTTTTCTTTAATGATACGCGGGCGCGAAAGAGATACACCGACACCTGTTTCTCGGTGAGCGAGAGCATCTCGGCAATCTCCCTACAGCTGTAGCCCTCCACATCCTTGAGCAGCACCGCCTCGCGCTGCACCTGTGGCAGTCTCATCAACGCCCGATGAAGTGCCTCCTGTATGTCGAACTGCTCGTCGGGCTTCACCACCCGTTCGGGTTCCAGCAGCGGCAGAGTCTGCTGGTGTACCTGCTCGTGGCGGTGATGGCTCATCAGGCAGTTGTGCACCACGGCGAACAGATACGACCTCCCCTTCTCCACCTCCACCTGCTCCCTCTTCTCCCACAACGATGCGAAAGCCTCCTGCACAGCGTCCTTCGACAACTCCTCGCCACCGCCGCAGCGTACCGCAAAGCGGTACACATCATCGGCCCATAGCCGCACACCATTGTTATATTCTTTTTGCGTCATTCGCTATATAAACGCGCGAAAGGCAAAAATACTACACCCCCCGATGAAAAAAAATCCCCGATTTTTATCAAATAACCCACCAGCCAGCTGCTAACTTCCTCATAGCGAAGCCCTGCGAAAACTGTAATCCCACTATTTTTTTTCGTTTTAGCATCTCTTTACCTTATCTTTTATCTAGCAGACAGAAAAAAGGAGGAGGCAAAAGAGTAGCAAAGGCCGAAGAAAAATAAAAAGTAACGGCCTCCCCGCCCTTAACGAAGGGGGAGACTGAGAAGTTACAGGCATCATCTTAGCCCGCTTTTTTGCGGAATTGTTGTTGTTTGAGAAAAAAGTTGTATATTTGCAGCGTCAAAAGGACAAAATATATCTGTATAATCAATACGTACAATTATGTAGCATACAAAAGAAACTAAAGACATAACATAATAGCGATTCGTGCTATTCTTGAACGTCAAATTTCCACATTGCCATTTAAAGGCTCCAAAATCAAGAATAGGTTACGAAACGCCGATTGTTTCGGCGTGGAATGACTTGTTGGATTTTGGAGGGCGTGGAAACCCTGACGTTCAGGCAAGGAAAACGTTCCACGCTTTTTTTATGTCCTAATCTAAACAACATTGGCAATGAAAGATCGAATCAAAGAAATTTACAGCCCTCCCGCCATCAAGGTAGTCGAGTTTGTGGTGGAGATGGGGCTTGGAGTGTCCTCCACACGGTTCCAATTGGAGCTATGGGATGACGACACACCGGGCAGCCACTCAACCCTATTCGAACGAGACAATTGGGCGGGCGATGGAAACAACACCACTTCGTTTGAGATGGAACGGTGGTAAAGATGTTAAACTAAAAGGTAAAAACTAAAAAGTATTAGACATGACTAAGAGAATACATACAACAATGATAGTTGGCCTGATGGCGGGTATAGTAATGCTGGCAGGCTGCAAAAGAGAATACGGCACCGTGACATTGGGTGCCAATATTGACAACGGCAGGGATGCCAAGGTGTACATAGATGACCTGACCCCCTGCTGGCATAACAACGACCTGATACGGGTCAACAACCAGACCTGCACCACCAGTGCGGCACTTGGCTCGTCGGCACAGATAACCGACGTGGTGGAGAGCAACCACTACCGCGCCATCTACCCCGCCGACATAGTGGGCGATGTGGATATCTCCAGCAGCAGCACCATTGCCGTCACCCTACCTCACGAACAAATATATGAGGTGGACAGCCGTGGTGACCAGAAGGTGAAGGTGCCAATGGGAGCCTACTCGTCGAGCGAGTCGCTGACCTTCCACAATCTCTGCTCGCTGATAAAGGTGGTGGTAACCAACCGTATGGAGAGCGATTTCGACCTCGGGTGCATCACGGTGGAGGCAGGCAGTGCCTACCTGAGCGGACCGGGCAGTGCTACGGTGGAGGGACGGTCAAGCGATGCCGTAGAGCTGACGGCATCGTCGTCGGCAAGCCACGAGGTGTCGTTAGTGTTCCCCACCGGGAACCGTCCCACGATAGGCCGTGAGGACAGAGACTCATACGTCTATTACATCGTTGCACCTGAATTTGTGGAGGACGACGTGACCATAACACTCACTTCTGCCAATGGACATTCTGTGACGTTCGAGAAACGCGCGTCGTTGCGCCACAACCGCATGGCATTGGTGGGCTTGACAGTGGAACGGTGGGACGAAGTGGGGCCTGTCGACCCGGATTGGGTGGATCTCGGACTTCCTTCCGGCCTGCTATGGGCTACACGCAACGTGGGTGCCACCTCGCCAGAGGACTACGGCGACTACTTTGCCTGGGGTGAAACCGTGACCAAGAGCGTCTACGCCTGGTACACCTACATCTACGGAGGAGGTTCTTACTCACTCACCAAGTACTGCAGCATTCCAAGCATGGGCTACAACGGCTTCACCGACAACCTGACCATCCTCCAGCCCGACGACGATGCCGCCACAGCAAACTACGGTGGCCGCACCCCCACAAAAGAAGAGTGGCAAGAACTGATGAACAACACCACCAGCTCCTGGACCACACAGAACGGAGTGAACGGACGACTTTTCATTCGTAACGGCAACAGCCTCTTTCTTCCCGCGGCTGGCTGCCGCCTAGGTAGTTCGCTCAGCGCTGACGGGAGCTCCGGCTACTACTGGTCGAGTTCACTCGACGCGAACGGCCCGGACTACGCGTGGTACTTCGGCTTCGGTTCGGGCAGCCAGCGCATGGACTACTACGACCGCTTCCGTGGGTACGCAGTCCGTGCTGTGCGTCAGAACTGACCCTTGCCCCCACGGGCAGAGGAAAAGATGGATGGACACACGACACAACAGCTACACCCTTGCTTAGTGGGCACAGATGGAGGCTGCCGGTGCGGTGTTCTTGCCTGCAGCGGGCTTCCGCGTGGGCACGGATGCCCGCGATGTGGGCTACTACGGCGACTATTGGTCGTCCACACCCCTCGATAGGAGCCACGTGTCCCGCATGATGTTCTACAGCAACTACCTCTACGCAACGGTCGGCAACAGTCGCTACGTCGGGTACTCTGTACGCCCTGTACGGGATAACAATTAAAACATTAAAGTATTAAATCATTGTTGCGGGCGGTCTCCGCCGCCCGTAATAAGCAAAAGAGAGTCCCTTCCACCACGGCAGGGACTCTTTTTCTTGTCACTTTTCTTGATGATTGGAAAATAATGTGTAATTTTGCATTGTGAAAAAGTCGGATGATATGCCTGAGATTAGTCGTTTTTATGGGATTATTATCAAGATGTTCTTCAAGCTAAAAGAACACGAACCGGCCCATATTCATGCAATCTATGATGAATATGTGGGGTGTTTGACATTAACACTTTTGAGATGACTCTTGGTGGTCTACCCGAGAAAGCGCAGCGTCTTGTTCAAGAATGGATGCGTGCTAACGCCAAATCACTTATCGATATGTGGAATACACAACA
>JAFRXG010000045.1:0-5638 GCA_017441565.1 Bacteroidales bacterium
ATTGATGGTCAAGTCAAGCAGCACAAGGCTGTCGCAGCCGTTCTCGTTTGTGGTCAAGAAGGTGGGTGATGTGGTGCTGGCGTAATAAGTGCTGCCATGCCATGTTGAGCTGTCACAAGCGGTGATGGATTCTGTTATCGTATCGCTGGTGTTGATGGTCAGAAGCAGGGTGTCAGTGCTAGGGCAGCCGTCATCGTTGATGTATGCGTAGGTGTATGTTCCAGTAGTGGTATATGCTGTTCCCTGCCAAGTGTAGCTGTCGCAAGCATTGGAGTTATAGCTGTTATGCGTAGCATGATTGATGGTCAAGTCTAGCAGCACAAGGCTGTCGCAGCCGTTCTCGTTTGTGGTCAAGAAGGTGGGTGATGTGGTGCTGGCGTAATAAGTGCTGCCATGCCATGTTGCACTGTCACAGGCGGTGATGTGTTCTGTTGTCGTGTCGCTGGTGTTGATAGTAAGATGCAAGGTATCAGTGCTTGGACAACCATCAGAATTGGTATAAGCATAGGTGTAAGTTCCAGTGGTGTTATACAAGGTTCCCTGCCAAGTGTAGCTGTCGCAAGCATTGAAAATGTAACTGTTATGCGTAGCATGGTTTATAGTCAAGTTGAGCAGCACAAGGCTGTCACATCCATACCCATTAATAGTCAAAAAGGTAGGGGAAAATGTGCTGGCATAATAGGTGCTGCCATGCCATGATGTGCTGTCACAAGCAGTGATAAATTCTGTTATCGTGTCGCTGGTGTTGATAGTAAGGTGCAGGGTGTCAGTGCTTGGACAACCATCAGAATTGGTATAAGCGTAGGTGTAAGTTCCAGTGGTGTTATACAAGGCCCCATGCCAAGTGTATTGGTCGCATGCAGTATGGATAGAGCTTTGGTGGCTGCTGGGCAGTATGGAGAGGTTGAGTTGGGCAATACTGTCGCATTCCATAGGATGGCTGCGGGGGAAAAGCTGGGTGTCGTAGGTGTTGGCTGTATAGGTATGACCATACCAAGTGAAAGAGTCGCAAGCGGTGATGTACCAGATGCTGTCGCGGGGTTGGCCAAAGAGCAAGTGGAGGTGCAGGATGGTGTCGATAGTGGAATGGTATAGGGTATCGAGGTAGTCGCCTGGGGTGGTGTAGGTATGTCCGCCATAGCTATAGGGTGTGGGCAGGCAGTGCAGCACGGTGTCGTACTGGTGCCACAGCCTTTGGATGGCCCCGATGCTGTTTGCACTGTCGGGCGGCTGCCGGTGGCTGCCTATCTCGTCCAAGGTGTCGGGAATCACAATGGAGGCTCCCGACACGGAGTTGCCGCTGACACCGTTGCACCAACTGTTGGGGTTGGAGGGGCTGTGCCAGTAGGCTGCGGTGCTGGGGTTGCTTACGAGGAGCCCGACGGCCACACCCATCTCGGCCGCCACGCTGCCCCGGAGAGGAGGGTAGATGCGGTGGGGTACGCCTTGGATGGTCACCACGGTCGGGTTGGCACCCACCTGTAGCGAGGCATTGACTGAGGTGGGGACAGAGAGCCGGGAGTTGTATATATTGAGGATATTGGTGTAGGTAAAGATGTTGCCGCGTGAGGCGGTGGAGGTGTTGCCGTTGAGTCGCACGTCCTTGGTGGTGCCGCTGGCGTTGTTCCTTGCGAAGAGATTGTTGCACAGGGCTAGGTCGGTATTATTATCGGCGAAGAGAGCTGCTCCACCTGTAAAGGTCATGTTGTTTTCGACAAAGGTGCAGCTGGAGATGGATTGGCGGCGGTTGCCCTGGAGGTAGATGGCACCACCGCTGCCGGCGTGGTTGTGGCAAAAGGTGCACTGGTGGGTCCACCCGAAGGCGTAGTTGACTCTGAGGGCGCCTCCATAGTTATAGGCGGTGTCGGCGTAGAAGTTGCACTGGCTGATTTCGAAGCGGATGTTGTAGTCGGCACTGCCTGTTGGCCCTTGGATATGGATGGCTCCGCCGTATTCGGCCGAGTTGTGGGTGAAGGCGCAATTCTGTGCCAGAAGGGGCGTGGGGTTGATGGCTGCTATGGCCCCGCCGGAGGCATAGACCCCATCCATGGGGAGGGCGCGGTTGTGGAGGAAATGACTGTGGAGAAGGGTGAGGGAGCTGCCTTGTTCGGCATAGATGGCGCCACCCATCCCAGCGGCGGTGCAGCTGTCGAACTGACAGTGTGTTATGATGAGTGAGGATTGCTGGCAATGTATGGCTCCGCCCATGCCGTCGGGGTTGTGGGCATGAGAGAGGATGAGGCTGTCGAGGGTGAGGCAGCTGTTGGCCGAGAGGAGCAGAAGGGGGTGGGTGCCGCCACCGTCGAGCCGGATGCGGTTGCCGTTGGAGGCACCCCCAAGGATGACGAGTGTGTCGCCGTTGAGCGGGGGCAGGGGCGAGGAGAGAGCTATGGTCAGGGGCGCGGCAGCAGGGAGGCTGAACCGGATGGTGCGTGGAAGCGAGGGGTGCTCGATGAGGTGGCTGACAGCTTCGCGGAGGGAGACCACGCCGTCGGCAGGGTCTACGATGTCGAGATGGGTAGTGACGACAGTGGGAGGTCCCTCGGGAGGACAGGGGGCGGCGACGGCGGGGCGAATGCCCCAAAGGGTCAGTATGATGACGGCGACGAGCAGCGGTTTCATGGGATGAAAAATCGTACAAAGTTACATATTTTTCATGATATAACCACCTGTGGATAAGAATTAAAAGTATATAGTGCAAATTATCAATAATTTACCATAGGTGAGAATCGGTTGTCGGAGACCGAAAAGTGCGTGTTCGTCGGGTGCAGCAGCCGCTTTTTTCAATGTAGGCGCACAATAACGTTGTTGCTGTGGCGTTATGAGGGTATGATGAGGAGATTGATATTGTTTGTAACACTGATGGGTGCGGGCTTGGCTGCGGTGGCGCAGTCGCAGGAGGTGAACGACTGTCTACGCTTTATGCCTTGGCGTGTGCGCAACCATGCCCGCGCCGTCCGCCAGTACGTGCCTTCGACCGTGGTGATGGGGGCACGCAAGCTGGTAAAGACCACCTATTACGACCGTCACGGCTATGAGACGTGCGAGGGCAGGGAGTGTACCTATGACTCGCTCAACCGTCTCGGGGGGTGGACGGGGATGGAACGCCGTTGGGATAACGACAGCCAGCACATGGTGTGGGACACCGTTTTCGACGCGCATATCGACTACTCGCCCGAAGGGCTGGTCAGCCTCTATCGTTTCATCACCTACGACCGCATCGGCGATGCCATCGATACCACTGTCTGCACCTACCGCCTTATCCATCTGGTGCGTAGCTCTAGCCAAGGAATCACCGAATGCGACTATGCCTACACCGAGATGCCAGCCCCCGACCGGCTGACGGAGGAGGTGGCGGATACCTGTCGGTTTCGCCGCGAGTATGACAGCGAGGGGCGTTTGCTGAGGGAGAGCTATACTGACGATGTGGGTTCGCGGGGGATGGACAACTACGAGGTGCGCTACATCTACGACATGCAGGGTCGTAAACAATATGAGCGAAACTACTTCTACGGCGGCTCCGACTCGCTGGGCTACCGCTACAGCGCCCTCGGCGGCGTGGTGGAGAAGTCGGGCAAGGAATGGGCGGAAGGCTTTGAGACGGACATCTTCATCAGCTGTCGGCCCGACGGCTCACCCTTGGAAAGTACCCACATCAGCTACCCGCAGGAGTGGGACTATGGCGAGAACCCCGAACAGCGCAGCATCACCCGTAGGTGGTACGATGCCATGGGCAGCCTCATCCGCGAGGAAGGCCCTGAAGGCACATGGGAATATGACGTGGAGTATTGGGAGGAATGAGAATGTGTGAATGTGTGAATGTGTGAATGTGTGAGTGTGGGAATGCTTGAATGTGTGAATGTGTTTTAAAGTTGAAAAGGTACTCTCACTTTTTTATCTTTCCAACTTTCAAGCGAAGCGAACTTTGAAACTTCGATTAACGAATTAACACATATTTTTCTCGTTCGTGTGATTTTTTTCTTTTTTCGGCGTTTAATAGGGGTATGATACAACATCCGTTTCTGATATTAATAGAGAATCATTCGGCGGCGATAGACCGCGTATGTCGGTCGTTCTGCCACACGACGGAGGACCACGAGGACCTGCGGCAGGACATTATAGCGAACCTGTGGCAGGGGTGGAAGCACTACAGGCCAACCGCCAAGCCTGTGACGTGGGTGTGGCGTGTGGCGGTGAATACCGGCATCTCGTGGCGGCGGCACCGTCAGCGGCAGGTGGAGACCGCACCGCTTGAGGGGTTAGAAATGGCTGACGACACGGTGACTCGCGAAGATAGGGCGTACCTCTACGAGTTGATACGTCAGCTGCCCGACAAAGACCAAAAGCTGCTGCGCCTATACCTCGAAGGCTGGAAGCAGGACGAGATAGGGGAGATGCTAGGCATTACGGAGAGCAATGTGCAGACCCGCATGTCGAGGATAAAACAGGAACTGCGCAACCTCTCCACCATAGATTAACACACTCACACATTAACACATTAAAGCATTCACACATTCTATGAAAGATATAGACCAACTGATAGAGCAGATGCACCAAGTCGGCAGGCAGCGCTTGGAACACGATTGCACTCCGAATGAGAAAACGGTGCCGCTATGGGGGAAGAGTTTACGCCCGCTGTTGCGCTATGCCGCAATGCTGGCGGCAGTGATAGTAGCAGGTGTGCTGCTGTTGCCCTCGCGACAAGAACAAAAGATGCCGGATGTGGCACATGCCGACATTCCCCAGCCTGTGCGGCAGCAATTGGAAGAAGTTCGGCAAACGGCTGCCCCCCAGTCTGTGGCATCGCATACCGAGTATGCCTTCTCCGAGTCATCCGACGGGGTGCGCGTGTATTGCGAGGATAATTGCAACCCCGACGAGGTGTTGGACAGAATGATACAGGTAATCAAAACATTGGAGTAAGATAGTTCGCATCAACAGTAATAACCCAACGGCAACGCCGTGGGTGCCCAGTAAGGACAAAACACAGAAAAACAACTATAATATGAAAACCATCAGAACATATCTCATATTGGCAATACTATTGTGTGCCAGTCGCGTGTCCGCCCAGACCACCCTTTATAAGACCTACGTAGGTCGCAAGGGCATCAATGCCTCCTGTATTGAGAACTACCCTATCGGCAATGGGATGAAGGTGACTATCACCATGTTGGAAGCACGCGATACCAACGCGTTCCACCACTTGAAAAAGAGCCTGAAAGCATTGCCCTATAGTGGGACTAAGCGGGAGAAGACGAACGATTCTGTTGATTATTATCCCTTGACGAAGAGCATAAAAAAGCCAATACGCGATTATGTGCACGAACTCGACAGCACGCCTGAGTTTAGCCATGTCACCACACTCGAAGGGTCGATAGCCACCGCCTTCTTAAGCCAGATGAAGAATATGGATGTGAAGATAAACCTCGAAAAGGACAGCACAAGAGCCTCGTCAAAGCAGGCAAAGATACTGCACATCTATTGCCGTGCTGCCGATCCGTTGCCCGGCGACAAGGGTGTGTATCTGATTTATTTCTCCGACGACACGATGACCGCGCTGGTGTTTCACTGCCCCAACGACGAGGTGTATGCCCAGTCGGTGAAGTACGTGCTGAAAACCACTGTAAAAAAAGCCGCC
>JAFRXG010000046.1:0-15826 GCA_017441565.1 Bacteroidales bacterium
CTCTGAGAAAAAGTTCGTATATTTGCAACGTGACATAATTGGTTGTTTTTTGATTTGACATTGCAAAGATACTAAAAAGTAGTCATTTGCGCAAATCAGTTATGTCACTTTTTTGAACAAAATTTACTTGTCAAACTTTAGCCACTAATGATGATGAGTCGCCCCCCCTGCGGGGGCGTGGATCGAAACTCGTCGAACTTGACGGAGTCCTTAGCGGCTTTCCGTCGCCCCCCTGCGGGGCGTGAAACAAAACTCTTGGTGGTAATGATGATAGTTGAGCTAAAGGGTACTATGCTTTTTATTGCTCCCCCATGCTCCATTAGGATCGTGAACGCACGATACAAACAACTTTTATACAGATTATTAGCTCAATTTAGGCATCTAAATCTTAAAGTGAGCTTATGAGTTTCGGGGAAGAATGTTTGAAAAGGCGAAGGCGGGGAGAATGGGCTGCCAACGGAATGGGATTTCTTACGGGCGTGCCGCCCATATCCCTATACAATAAATGTCGGCATCCAGCGTTATTGCTATTATGAGACATACCCGACGAAATATCTTGCTGGCCCTGATTGCGCTTATGCTGCTGACCACTCTGGCGGCCTGTAGCAACAAAGGGGTGCACATGCCCAAGCACCGCAAACGCCGCCATTGCGACTGCCCCACCTTTACGGAAACATACACTTCACACCCTTACAACTTGAACAGCACATGTCCCCTGACGAATACAAGTCTATCCTAGCCAAATACCTGCCAGCGGATGCCGTCGAACCAATATACTGTTTCTTTGACAAATACAGCATCTTCCTGCACATCACCCGCCAGCGTTATTCGAAGCTGGGCGACTACCGTTGGCCACAGCATGGCCGCAACTACCATGCCATCAGTGTCAACGGCAATCTGAACCCCTACCACTTCCTGCTGGTGCTGCTCCACGAGATGGCGCACTTCAACACCCATCAGGCCTACGGCACCAACGTCCAACCCCACGACCACGAATGGCAGGAAGCTTACCGACAGCTGCTGCTCCAGTACCTGACGATATTCCCCAACGACTTGGCGGCGCTGATAAAGCGATACACTGCCCGCATCCCGCTCAGCCGCACGGTGGAGAAGCAGCTCGACGCACAAATCCGCCACTACGACCCCGACTACAGCCCTTCCGCCGACCTCACACTGGACCATCTGCCCGCAGGCACCTCTTTCCGCATCGTAGCCAAGCCATGGAAGCCCTTCCGCTCGCTGGAACGGCGGCGTACCCGATGGATGTGCCTCGGATTAGACGACAACAAAAAATACCTTGTGAGCGGCACTGCCGTCGTCGAAGTAATCAATCAATAATTGCGGCCTTGGAGCATCGGCACGAACTTGGCGTCGCCGCAGTCCTCCACCTGCCACTGGTCGGGGGTGTCGCCCAGCTTGGTGATACGGAGCATCCGCTGCTCCTCCCCTCCTACGGGTATCACCATGATGCCGCCTACCTTGAGCACGCGCATCAACCCTTCCGGCACCTCGGGGGCACCACAGGTGACCAGGATGCGGTCGTAAACCAGTTCGTTGCGTTCGGGGATGCCGTTGAAGCTGTCGCCTAGGAAACATTTGGCGTGATAGTTGAGGCGTGCCAGCAGATCTTTGGTCTTCTTGTAGAGTTGGAACTGACGTTCCACGGTGTAGACCTTCGCCCCCATCTCGCAGAGGATGGCCGTCTGATAGCCGCTACCGGTGCCGATTTCGAGCACCACCATCTTGGGCTGCAGCGACAGGAGCTGGGTCTGCCATGCCACAGTATAGGGTTTTGAAATAGTCTGTCCACAGTCGATTTCCACCGCATGGTCTATGTCATAGATAAATGTGTCCAACAGCGTTTCGCTGATAAACCAATGGCGAGGCAGTTTTTCGACCACTTCTAACACCTTCTTGTCGGTGATGCCACGTTCGGCCAACTGTTTCGCCATCCGGCGGCGCCAGGCCTGATATTTAGGGGTGTCGGGCTGCATGTCAGTTCGTTCCTTTCCAGCCTTGGGCACGCAGCTCTATCGTGCTGTTTTGCGGTGTCACCATCACGGCAGGAGAGCCCTCCTCGGTGATGTGGCCGATGATGTGTATTTCTTTGCTCTCCTTCACCTTCTCGTAGTCCTTTTGGTCGATGGTGAAGAGCAGCTCGTAATCCTCGCCTCCATTGAGCGCGTTGCTGACGGGCAGCATATTCTGGCTCATCTCGGAGCAGACGCGGGTGGTCTGGTAGTCGATGGGCAGCCGTTCCTCATACACCTGACAGCCGCACTTGCTCTGGCGGCAGATGTGCAGCAGTTCGCTGGCCAGGCCGTCGCTCACGTCAATCATCGAGGTTGGCACGATGTCCTTCTCAGCCAGGAACTTCACGATGTCGGCACGGGGCTCGGGCTTGAGATAGCGTTCCAGCACATAGTCGTAGCTGTCCAGGTCGGGTTTGAAGTCGGGGTTGGCTTGGAAGGTTACCTTTTCGCGTTCAAGCACCAACAGGCCGCTATAGGCACTGCCCAGGTCGCCGCTCACGCAGATAAGGTCGTGCAGCTTGGCGCCACTTCGGTAGACGATTTTGTCGCTTTCTACTTCGCCGATGGCTGTTACAGAGATAACCATGCCCAGACGGCTGGAAGAGGTGTCGCCTCCCACCAGGTCCACATCGTAGCGGTCGCAACAGAGGCGGATGCCGGCATACAATTCCTCCAGTGCTTCGACCGAGAAGCGGTTGCTCACCGCCACACCCACCAGCACCTGGCGCGGCACAGCGTTCATGGCGCACACGTCGCTGATGCCGATGGCTACGGCCTTATAACCCAGATGGCGCAAGGGCGTGTATGTCATGTCGAAGTGGATGCCCTCCACCAGCATGTCGGTCGAGACGACCGTTTTTTTCTTTCCCGTGCCCAGCACAGCACAGTCGTCCCCGACGCCCTTCACCGTGCTCTTGTTCACATGGGGGAAGTCGTCCGTAAGACGCTCAATCAGCGCAAATTCTCCTAGGGTCTCCAGCTCCGTGCGGCCCTCTTGATATTCCAAATGCTCCATTGTTAAATAATTAAAACGTTTGCAAAAGTACACAATTTTTTCCACATCACCGACGTTATATAAAAAATCTTTTCAACAACTACCTATGTATTATTATGCCGCCAGCGATAGAAAGAGACACATTTTACATAGGAAAGAAATGACTAAAGATGCAAAAGAACGACTTAGAAACATACTGCAAGATGCTCACCGACAAATATGTCAGTCTTGAGAGGCAATACAACACCCTTAAGGAACGGCATATGGCCAGCGAGGCTCGTCATAAAAAGAAATACGACACCATGGAAAAAGAGTTCCAAAAGCAAATCGAGGCCAATCGAGCATTGAAGCGAACAAATGCAGACCTGAAAAAAGAAATCCAGCACACCGATGTGTACAAAGACCTCCTTCAAGAGGTCAAACACCTGAAATCGCGCATCAAGCATCTGGAAGAATCGCGCGACCGCCTGATTGGACAGCTTAATTTTTACAATAATAACAATACCCAATAATTCTATCCATTATGAAAAAAAGAATTCTTGCACTCATGACGATCGTAGCCCTTGTAATGTGCGGCTGCGAAAAAGACCCTAACGGATCCTCCAACAATCCGAATGGCAACACCGATGAGCCCGTCATCGACATCACCCCCTATCTGGGCAAATACATGATGACCCGCCATACCGAACTTTCCATCTCGGTACTCAACATGTTCACCTTCCCCCTGGACCGAGACTTGGACGTTGAGATTGTCACCATCAAGCAGGACCCCACTGTGGAACATGGCCTCATCATCAGCAACAACGATGCCCTCTATCTGCGCGGCGTGGTCGACACCAACGGCCTACACCTCCAAAATGACACCATCAACATTGTCATCGACACCACCATCGGCACCTTCCCCATCAACCTGGGTGTCAGCGTCAGCATGACCCACCCCATCATCCAACCGCCAGTGGACGGCAAGATGGAATGGACCAGCGTGGCCAGCGGCAGCGCCTCAACCACCATCTTAGGCATGCCTGTCTCCGCCACTATCACCGGCGACATGCGCTATAAGACCGTCGTCCGGAACTAATGCAAAGAAATTAGACACAGACAGAGCCGTCACCCGTCCGGTGGCGGCTTTTGTTTAGTGCGGGGGGCAATATTTTCGAGGAACTGGCGTTAATAACGGTGATTAGTTATCAATATGACAACAAGAAGGAAGAATATATCACTGGTTAACTTTCCCGAAGAGGAGCGCGTGGAAAAGAATTTCGGCATGAAGTTCTATAGTGAAACCTCTTACGAGAATCATATGGCTGTGTTGAGCCACTGGTTGCACAACCGCCACTGCGAAATTGGGAAAGAGGAGAAAATGGAGATAGTGCAAGCCATACGTGATTATTTGGAAAGAAGAGAGGTCCAACAAGGAATCAACCTTGACGAATTGAGTGATAGCGAATTGCTGAAAGTTGCTGAAGACCCGGCACAATACAGCCTCTTCACGGACTTCTACAATGTTCCTTTCCCTGCACCCGAAAATCCCCAACATACTTTTATTGACCTTTTCGCAGGTATTGGTGGTATTCGTATCCCATTTGACGAAATGGGTTACGATTGCGTGTTCAGTAGCGAGTGGGACGCAAAAGCTTGTCAAACTTACTTTGCCAACTTTGGAACAGTCCCCTTTGGAGATATCACCAAGATTCCTGCTGAACGTATACCCAAACATGATGTGTTATTGGCCGGCTTTCCCTGCCAAGCATTTAGTATCATGGGCAAGATGCAGGGTTTTGCCGATACTCGTGGCACAATGTTCTTCGAAATTGAGCGTATTCTCAAACACCACCATACACCATATATACTACTTGAAAACGTAAAGCAGCTTGTCGGACATGATGGTGGTCGTACATTCAGAGTTATTCTTGAAAGACTAAACCAACTCGGTTACCATGTCAAATGGCAAATACTTAACGCCCTAGACTTTGGTTTACCTCAGAAACGCGAACGCGTTATTATTGTTGGTTTTCTCGACAAGGCTGACTGTGATGCATTCTCGTTTGATATTCCCCACATCCCATACAGCCTTGCTGATATCCTCGAACCCGATGAAAATGTCGACCCTTCATTATTCGCTTCCGACCATATCGTTACTAAGCGTCGCGAAAAAACTGTAGGGAAAAGCATTGTTTACCCCTCAATATGGCATGAGAACAAGGCAGGTGACATATCCGTACATGACTATTCATGTGCACTCCGTACAGGTGCGTCGTACAATTACCTGCTCGTAAACGGTGTACGCCGTCCCACTTCGCGCGAATTGCTTCGGCTGCAAGGGTTCCCTGAAAAATATAGAATTGCCGTATCACATCAGGACATCCGCCGGCAGACTGGCAACAGTGTGGCCGTGCCAATGATTCGTATGGTTGCGCAGAAGATAAACGAAATAATAGAAAGGAAAGAACCAAATGGAACATCCCAAGTTAAGAGATTCAAAACGATTGCTTACGCATGAGCCCTACCCTCTCAACGAAATTCCAGAGAAAATCATTATGCAAATAGGTAAACGCCTTGTCTATCTATTATGTATTGGGCGTACAGACCTTACTGGCAATGACTGGGGCGATGTTTTTGCCGAGGCTATCGGAGGTAACCATTTGCAATCACCTCTAGGCATCGCTGATGTGGAATACAAGAAAATGGCATGGTCAATGAAAACCGTCAAGTTAACTAACCCACATCGTGAGGATGCACAAGTAAGACTAATAAGCGGCCGTTGTTCACCCGACTATTCCTATGGAATCACCGACCCACATGAGGACATTCAAAAGACTGGCCGCGCCGTACTCAACATTTGGAACGAGCGCGTCAACATAGCCAACGACTATTATAACCCCGTCCGCAACTGCATCCTTGTCCGCAGCAACGACTTGCTCACATACACTCTTTTTGAAGAAGAAAACCACCGTTTCGTGGTAAACCAATATCTGTGGAAAGAGAACCAAAACGGCAACCTCATAGGTGTGGACATTGAAAGTGACGAAACTCGGTTTACTTGGCAACCACATGGCTCACAGTTTACCATTCACACCCGAATACCAAAAAACGCAGTTAGGTTCAAGATTAAGCAGCCTCCACTATTGAATGTTGAAGAGACCTTACGGCAAATCAACTACGATGATAGTTGGGTAAAGATATTATGAGTTTCATATGATTTTGAGAATGAGAATGGGTGTCGCAGAATACAAAAGGTTGTTTTGAAAAAGAATTAGTAGAAGACACAAGAAGGACAATCTTGCCTAGTCTAGTTTTTGCTTACGTGAATAAGGACGTAATGGCATGCGTTGCAATTCTCGCATCGCACTCATACAGAGCGAATAGTGAACATTGTTGTTATGCGTGTTTTTCACCACTCTTCATGTGTGTATTGAAATACAAGGAGCAGGTCGTCCGACCTGCTCCTTGGGTGGGAGGTGGGGCTCGAACCCACGACCTCCAGATCCACAATCTGGCGCTCTAACCAGCTGAACTACGCCCACCATGCTGATTCGAAAATCGGCTGCAAAATTACTAACTTTTTCCGACATGACCAAATTAATTTCGAAAAAAAATGTATCTTTGCCTTATGATATCAAAGACAAAAACACGAGAACTTGCTGTATACAAGCAACAAAAGGCTTGTGACGAGGAGTCAGTATTTGTTGTGGAGGGGGTGAAGATGTGCGAGGAAGTACTGGCTGCAAAACTGCCTATAAAGACCATCTGCGCGACTAATTTGTGGCTTTCTGAGCACCCTCATCTGCCCTCAGATGCCGAAGTGATTGAGGTTGACGACAATGCGCTTGACAGGCTCAGCAACCTACGTACCCCCAACGAGGTCTGGATGCTCCTCCCCCGCCCCATTGTGCAAACAACTTCCAAGCACCCGTTCCTTACGCTTGCCCTCGACCACTTGCAGGACCCCGGCAACATGGGCACCATCATACGCACAGCCGACTGGTTCGGCATCCGCCGCATCGTCTGCTCCGAAGGCACTGTGTCGTGCTACAACCCCAAGGTGGTGCAGTCCACCATGGGCAGCCTTTTCCGCACCGAGATTATATACACCAACCTGCCCTCGTACCTGTCGGAATGCGGTATGCCCGTGTATGGGGCATTGCTGGACGGCGACAACATTTGGGGCGACAGCCATCCACTGCACCTGCAGCCGGGCGGCTCCGTTTTGGTCATCGGCAACGAAAGCCGCGGCATCACACCCGAAGTACAACAACTCGTCACCCACCGAGTCATGATTCCCAACATAGGAGGCACCGCCGAGTCGCTCAACGCATCGGTGGCCTGTGCCATCCTCTTAGCCGAACTGATGAAATGATGAAACCCCTGCTCTCCTATCGGCTCATACTGCTGGCTATCGGCTTGACCACATACCTGTTGTCTGCTTGTCGCAACGACGACCAACTAGTCGTTTCGCCCGACGGACGCATCAGTGCCCAATTCTATCTCGACAGCGAAGGCACTCCCTGCATCAGCGTGAAGACCGACAGAAAAGAAGTGCTTGCCATCACCCATATCGGATTCACAACGGCCGACAGCACCGACCTTAATAGCGGCTTCCAACTGACTGACGACATTCTCCACACAAGCTTCAACGACACCGCCACCCTCCTTTGGGGCGAAAACAAGGTTGTCGAGTCGCACTACAACAACCTTCTAATCACACTATTGAGCAACGACTCCATCGAGATGCTGCTTGAGCTACGCGTGGCGGACGACGGAGTGGCGTTCCAGTTTGAATACATCTATGCCGACAGCCTCTTGCTGACGGGCGAAAGCACCACCTATCGTTTCGCCCACGACGGCACCTGCTGGAGCATCCCCGCCAACTTCGAGAGCTACGAGTTCGCCTACCGCGAGCAACCGCTGTCGCAGACCACCGATGCCAACACCCCGTTCACCTTCCACCTGCACGACTGCGGCATTTACGGTTCCCTACATGAGGCCGCCCTGTATGATATGCCGGAGATGACCCTCGTGCGCGACAGCACCGACAGATTGACGTTCCACACCTGGCTTTCGCCCGACAACACGGGCAGCGGCACCGTCGCCGCTGTCGAGGGGTTCCCAAAATCGGCTTGGCGGACGCTGACGCTAGGACGCAAGGCCGTAGACCTCATCAACAGCAGCCTTATCCTCAACTGCAATTGGGATTGGGACGAGATATACCACACCACCGACTACGCCTGGTCACGTCCCCTGAAATATATCGGCATCTGGTGGGGCATGCATCTGGGCATCAACAGCTGGACACCCGACCACCGTCACGGAGCCACCACCGCCAATGCGCTACAGTATATCGACTTCGCCGCAGAGAACAATATTGATGCGGTGCTTTTCGAGGGCTGGAACCGCGGATGGGAGCAATGGGGAGGCACACAGGTGTTCGACTTCCTCCATGCCGCACCCGACTTCGACGTGGAGCGGGTCATCGCCTACGCCCACAGCAAGGGTGTACAAATCATCATGCACCATGAGACCGGCGGCAACATACCCCACTACGAGGCAGAGATGGAACGGGCCTTCCAGTGGTGCCAGGACCATGGCATACACTATGTGAAGACCGGCTATGCGGGCGGCTTCCCCAACCACGAGCTACACCACTCGCAATATGGCGTGAAGCACTATCAGAAGGCAGTCCAATGTGCCGCCGACCACCAGATAGCCCTTGACGTGCACGAGCCCATCAAGCCCACCGGCCTCTGCCGCACCTATCCCAACCTAATGACTGGCGAAGGAGCCCGCGGCATGGAATGGAATGCCTGGAGCGAAGGCAACAGCCCTGCACACACCACCATCCTCCCCTTCACCCGCCTACTGGCAGGGCCTATGGACTACACGCCCGGCATCTTCGACATCACCTACCAGCACATCAAAGACAACCCCGACTGCCGCAAGTGGAACCAGCGTGACGCCCGCGAATGCCGCGTACACACCACCCTTGCCAAACAATGTGCCCTATGGGTAGTCATCTATTCCCCCTTGGTGATGGCCGCCGACCTGATTGATAACTACCAAACCGCCCTGCCCGACGGCAAGAAAGACATACACCCCATGTTCCAGTTCTTCCGCGACTATAACCCCGACTGCGACTGGTCGCGAGCCCTCGAAGGCGAGCCGGGACAATATGTCGTCATCGTCCGCCGTGCTGGTGACACCTACTACCTCGGAGCCGTCACCAACGAGCATCCTCGCGACATCGACATCCCCCTCGACTTCCTCCCCAACACCGCAACCCCTTACACGGCCACCCTCTATGCCGACGGGGACGATGCCCACTACGATACCAACCCCACCAGCTATAAGGTATACACTGAAAAGGTAACCGCCGACGGCAAGTTGCATCTGCATCTGGCCCCCGGCGGCGGATGTGCTGTGGTAATACGACAATCTTAGTTCGTCCTCCTTCTCGGCGACAGGAAAAGAGTGACAACAGCGAGGAGGATGACGAGTATGGTGACCACAAAGGCCCAGACGTTGACGGCACGGGAGGTGGCGGTGATAGTGTAGTCGTGCGGAATAAGGCGGTTGCCCGCCAACCGGTAACGGACAGCCCCCTCGTCCAAAATGCCGGTTCCCGCATCCACTATCTTGCCTGGCAGCACCAGCCAGTAATCCATCTTGAGCGACATCAGTTCCACGATAGCATTCATACAGGTATCCAGCTTCCGCTCGATAGTGCTAGAGGCAAAGGCCGGAACCGAAACACCATCGCCAAAATAAGAAATGAAAAGTGAGTCGATATCATCGCCCAACGAAAACTGGTGGTCGAGGGCATAACTGACCAGTGAGTCACGGTTGGCCCGATAGGCACTCTCGTCCAAAGAGAGGTCATACAGCGAATCACACATTTCTCCCGTCCCTTTGAATTCCACCGCATCGTATGCAGCGGCCACATAGTTCGCCACCAGCCAGCGGTCGCATTGCTCCTCCAGCATGTCGTAAGTCTCCTTCTTCTCAATTGGGGAATAACCCTGCATCAGGTCGGGCTCGCCGGTGAACCAGTAGGATGCCTCATCATCGTTAAGGAATTTGTCGAGCGGGTAGTAGAGCAACTGAGTCTGGTGGAGGTAAGTCTCCTCGTATGTGTAATAGGTATAGAACCAGCGGAAACGCTTGGTGAGCGAAGCCTGAGGGAGCAAAGGCATTCCGGCGGATAGCACTATGGGTGCTGCGGCCATCTCTTCCACCGAGGAGAAGCCTCGCTCGGCAAAGATAGACAAAGTGTCGGCCACGTTATTGGTGGGCAGCGAGGTATGGAGCTTGCCGTACTGCCGGACGGTCATGGGATAGGCATGACGAGCCGTATCACCCTTTATGCCCCAGGTCTTGACCCATACGCTGTCCGACAGAACCAACAGCAACTGTGTTTCGGCATCGGGATGTCCCACAAGCGTTGCCGAGTCGGCGGTGAAGGAGACCTCGCGCCGACACGAGCCGTCGCGCTGGATGGTGGTACGCATCTGTATATCCTGCTCCGAGCAGGAGGCCAACAGCCCTGCCATCGCAAGCAGGGAGAAAAATCTAGAGGTTTTCATGTCTTAGTCTTTTAAATTCATTATGATAAAAGGTCCGCTCGTTCTTTTCCTCCATATAGCACCTATATAATTCCCGGGGAGTGTTGGCAGAGGGAAAGTCGGAGAGGCTGATTTGATACCGTTCCATATCGGGGAGATAACACACCTGGGCGTATGCCTTGGTTGGCTGCTGGTAATTCAGCAAAATGAAATAGCCGACAAACAGCAGCGAGGCCACCGACGCGGCCACTCTCAGCGGCATAAACCAACTGTGCTGGAGAGGACGCAGTTTCTTGGGTGCCTGCTCAGCTTCTTCGATGCGGCTCATGATAAGGTCGGCCATCGCCTCCTCATCCTCTAGCCGGGCCTGTTGCTGCAACCGAGCCGTCAGCGTGTCGAGTATTTTGTCAGTGTCATTCATATCCTAGTTTCTTTAAACGTTTTTTGAGGTTCTGTCTTGCTGCATAGAGATTGGACTTTACTTGCTGGGCATCCATGCCCGTTATTTCTTCTATCTCGTCGCTCTCCAGCCCTTCGAGCTGGCAAAGGGTGAAGACCACCCGCTGCTTGTCGCCCAGCTCTGCGGTCAGCGTCCTGACTATCGAGGCCAGCTCCTTATTCTCCAACTGTCGATGCGCTGTGTCCTCGCTTAAGAAGAGCTGTAGCTGCTCCACATCTTCGGGCAGCGGGACAAGGCGTCTGAGCTGCTTCAGGCGGTCCATACAGCGGCGGGTGGCAATGGTGTAGAGCCAAGTGGAGAAAGCATGTCGCGAATCGTATCGGCCAATCGTCTGCCATGCCTTGACGAAAGTGTCCTGCATGATGTCCTTGGCCTCCTCTTCGTCGCCCAGCATCTTCAGGCACTGCGAGAAAACCATCCGCTGGTACCGAACCACCAGAGGTCGGAACGCCGACCGGTCGCCAGCCTGACATCGTTTGACTATTTCATATTCTGCGGGGCTCATATTTGAAGTCTTTCGAATTGTTGTTCCCCTATGATACGACCGAAGGGAGGAAAAGTCGAAAGCGGAGTACACTTTTTATTGCAGCAACAATTTCCGAGTGCTGACCCCTCGAGATGTGAGGAGCCTCACCCAATAGCAACCAGGGTGCTGCGCAGAAAGCGGAAGCACGGTAACCGTAGCTCGGATGGACTGCCTCAGCACTTCCCTGCCCCAAGCGTCGATGATGCTCACTACGGCCTCCGGCACCTCGACATCATCCAGCACACACCACACCTGGTCATGAGTCGGATTGGGGAAGAGGAGAAAAGCCACCCCCGCTTCCTGCCTTATGCCAACCGGCCGCGGTGTCCCCACCGCACGTCCAAAGTCGGGTATGCCGTAGCCGCCACGATTGTCTACTGATTCTGTCAGACTGCCCCAGCTGCGGACACTGTCGCACAACTGGCCGGGCGACAGGTCGGGGTAACGCTGCCACAGGCACGCCATCATTCCCGCCATAAGCGGGCAGGCTAACGAAGTGCCGCTGACATGATTTACCAGGCCTGCAGAGGTGATGCAGCTGACCTTGTAGCCTTGGGCCAGCACATCGGGCTTCACCCGCAGGTCGGCCGTAGGACCGTAGGAACTGAAGTCACACACTTCGCCATCCAAGTTACACGCCCCAACCGTGAGCACTCGGGCCGCATCGGCAGGGATATTGAGGTGCGGGGAATCGGCATCGCCTTCGTTGCCCGCAGCGTTGAGGACCAGCATGCCGCGGCTTACGGCTATATCCGCCGCCCGAGACATGTCGACAGTGCGTCCGTCCAAGTCGTCATTCGTATGGTTCAAAGTGGAGTCGTCGAAACTGAAATAGCCCAACGAGGTGGTGACGATGTCGGCCCCCAGGCTGTCGAGATATTCGGCTGCCGCCACCCAGTTGTACTCCTCCAAGGGGGTCTCGCTGAGCGTGCTCTCTGTGCGGCACAGCACATAGCTGGCCTTCGGGGCTGTCCCCACAAACTGGCCAGGAACATTGGCAGCCATGGTGGAGAGCACCAGAGTACCATGCATGTGGATGTTGTAGAGATTGTTGTCGTCCCACACGAAGTCGCGTGTCGCCACCAAGCGTCCTTCGGCTCGCAGCGAGTCGAAAAAGGGCACACTGTCCACCCCTGGAAAGCCTCCGTCGCATACGCCTATCAGCATTCCCTCACCCCTGTAGCCGCTCCTGTGCAGCGGGATGCCGCCCAGCTGGGCGATGGCATCGTAGGCATAGGCGTAGTAACCCTGAGAAAATGGCGTGTCAAAAGGAACCGGCTCCACCTCCTCGCCCCTCCGGGGAACCTTCACATTAGGAGCCTTACGCGGGCCTCGGTCATACAGCCGGTAGTCTTTCACGAAAGGGAGCGTGTCGAGTATCGCGGCCTGAGTGTCGCTCGCGGCAAACAGGGTCACCCCGTTGAGCCACTTGGAGCGGTTCTGCACGATGAATCCAGCCTGGCGGAAACGATTCAGGTACACCTCACTCACCGGCAGGTCCAAACTGTCGACGGCAATCTGTTGGCGGGCTCGCCGTTCCAATGCGCGAGCCGACAGATAGGCCTCGGGCTGCTGCAAAGTGTAAGCGCATCCCGCCTTGTCGGTCAGCTCCACCCAGTATTTGTATACCGTATCCTGAGCCCACGACGGCAATGCCAGCCCCAGAAAGGCCACTATGGTAATGAGCCTCATGGCTATCATAATTGATGAATCTTAGCCACGAAGCCGCCGCCGGGGGCAAGATGCACCTTCAGTTGCGTCATGCCCATAATCCCATACTCATCGTAGTCGCTACCCTTTCGATGGGCGTTAGTTCCATCGGTATATATCGTGCCATACGCATTTAGCAGCCCTATCTCTATCTCCGACAGGTCAATCGCAATGTCCCGTTCCGTCCAATTGGTGATGCCGCCGATATACCACACGTCGCCTTTGCGCCGAGCGGTGACGATATATTCGCCCACCTCGCCCTGCAGCACGCGTGTCTCGTCCCACACCGTGGGTATTTCCGCCACAAAGCGGGTGTAGTCGGGCTCTTTCTCATAGTTGGTGGGGGAGTCGCACAGCATGTTCAGCGGCGACTCCAGCACGATGTACAGCGCCAGCTGGTGGCAGCGTGTGCCCTGGCTCATCGGCTCGCTCCAGCAGGGGAAATAGCAGCCCTTGGCGCCGTTGTGCATCGCCCCCTGGGTGTAGTCCATAGGCCCCGAGGTCTGGCGGATGAAGGGCAACTCGGTGTCGTACTGCACCTGGTCCCACGTCGCGGGCGCCCACTTCAGTTGCTCCAAGCCTGCCACCCCCTCGAAGTTAAGCACGTTGGGATAGGTGCGGTTCAGTCCTGCGGGCTTAAAGGCCCCATGGAAGTCCACTATCAGGTGGTACTTGGCGCACATGGCGGCGGCCCGCTTGTAAAACTGGGTGACTATCTGGTCGTCCCTATCCATAAAGTCCACCTTGAAGCCCTTGATACCCATCTCGCTGTAGTGCTGGCACACATGCTCCATGTCGCGGTCGAAAGCGTAGTAGCCCGCCCACAGTATCAGCCCCACGTTGCGCTCCTTGGCGTACTGCACCAGCATGGGCAGGTCTATCTCCGGCACCACCTGGAAGAGGTCGGCCTGCTTGTTCACCGCCCAGCCCTCGTCGAGGATGACGTACTCGATGCCGTATTTCGAAGCGAAGTCGATGTAATGCTTGTAGGTGTCGTTGTTGATGCCGGCCTTGAAGTCCACCCCGCCGATGCTCCAGTTGTTCCACCAGTCCCATGCCACCTTGCCCGGCTTAATCCAGCTGAGGTCTGCCACTTTGCAGGGCTCGCCCAGCAAGTAGCTGAGGTTGTTCATCGCCAGCTCCGCGCTGTTCTTCGCCACCATGGCAATGCGCCACGGCATCACCGTCTCCTTGTTCATCTGGGCGATATACTCTTCGCGCTCCTTCACTATCATCTGCAGATTGTTGTGGCCGCCCTGCTCCAAGGTCTTGGGATAGGGGGCATGTTCGCCCTCCAGCCTGAAGCCCGGCAGACTCTCGGGAGTGGTGGCACCCATCCCTTTGAGGTACAAGCCCGGATAGTCGGTCAGCGTAGACTCGGTGAGGCACACCTTCACCCCATGGGAGGCATGCACCAGCAGTGGCAGGAAGCAGAGCCTACGCGTGTCCAGCTTCGACAGCGGCAGCGTGGTGTACAGGTTCTCGAACGACGAAGCGTATTGCGCGTCGTGGTCCCCCTCGTCGAAGTTGGTCACATACGGCACCGTGACCTCAAAGTCAGCGGCAAAGTTGTACTGCACCTTCTCAAACCGCACCGTGCAGGGCTGGAATATCTGATAACGATAGGCGATGCCCTCATTGTAGGCACGGAAGATTACGTAGAGGTCTTTGCGTATGCGCAGCGTCAACTCGTTGCAGTGGTTGCGCATCGTAGCCTGACGGGTGAAGGGCGACGGGATGACCTCGTCAACGGTGCTGGTGGTGGCCTTCGTCACCGCCATGCTGCCCGTCACTTCCTTGCCGTAGACCCGATTGAGCCCTACATGTGAGGGCAACAGGAGGGTGACCCCGTTGTACACGATGTCGTAAGTGAGCTCCTCCTCATCCGTCGCCACAATATGCGTCACCAACCTGCCGTCGGGCGACTTCAACGTAAACTGCTGCTCCTTGGCCTGAGTCGGCCACGACAAGAGCAGGGCCGCCAGCAAAAACAAAATGGTAATCTTTCTATAATGCATATAACGAACGATTGAATGTGTAAGTCCTTGACTAACGAATTAACACATTAACGAATTAACGAACTCTTTATTGCATGCCCCCTTCACAAAGTGTGGCCTCCTCCTACAAAAGGGCTGGCGGCTAACCCATGCCGTAGCAGAGCAGAAAAAAAAAATATGCCCCTGCCCTTTCTAATACTAAAAAAATTAGTATATTTGCATAACACAAATTGTTAAAGATATATGCCTGATATTTGTCGCAAGGGATTGATATTAAGCATTATTATATTATTAATTAAATCTATATGTCAATGAAAAAAATGTTTATTTTCTGTGTAATTATCGCGTTTGGGCTCACTATGGCTGATGTGCATGCCCAAGTTTATGCGGAACTTAGTACTAGTAGCAGTACCGACCGAGGTATTATCCGCGAACAAAACATTTCTTATTACGAAGATGGAAATGGTCAGGGCTATTTTGTATATCTACCGTCTTTGTCTTCATTAACTGCCAACATAGTGAAAGTACCTGAGAAATGGTCAATACACGA
>JAFRXG010000047.1:0-27871 GCA_017441565.1 Bacteroidales bacterium
GATGAGGCGGATGGCGTCGCGGGCGGTGGTGCAACGCTGAAGGGCTACGCGTTCGAGTTCTTCAATGTTGAACATGCCAGCGGGGTTGACCAGGGTGTCGGGACCGCTGAAGGTGCTTTCGCCGATGGCAAGCTGGTGCTCGTTGAGGCAGGGGTAGGCGGTGTTGAGGTAGGCATAGGTGTGAGCCACTTCGGGTATGGCACCGGCCAGACGCACGCCGGTGGTGTCGCCACGGAAGGTGGTGTGCATGGTGCCTTTGTATACCAGGTGCACATCGCCGGGAGCGTGGTCGGCAGCGGGTTCCATATACATCCAGGTGCGATAACGGCCGTCGCAGGTGTGGGAAGTGATAACGCTTCCATCCTTGGAGGCTCTTTTGCCTACCATGATGCTGGTGCAACTTTGACCTTCAAATTCGGGTTGGCTGAGTTCCTGTCCCACCGAGGTGAGGACGAAAGCCAACAGGGCTAATGATAGTAAGACTTTCTTCATGGTGTGTTGTATTATAGATTTCGTTATTTCGTATTTGATTACAGATTCACGTGTTCAATTATGTTATAGAAGACTTGTGCTGCCAGGGGGGTCAGTGCGTCGGGGAAGTTGTAGTCGGGGTGGTGCAGTTCGGGCTGTTTCTCGCCTGCGCCGATGCCGAAGATGGCGCCGGGGTAGTGCAGGAGGTAATTGGAGAAGTCTTCGGACCAGCGGAAGGGGGTGAGGAGATACTGGTTGCGGCAGCCGCACACCTCTTCGACCTGCTCCACCATGAGCGAGTCGTTCTCGGTGGCACGGAATGGTTCGACCAGAGAATGCCGGAGCGCCAGATGGTAGCGTGAGGCGATTTGGGCGACGGAGTCGTTGGCTTCGGCAATGAATTGCTCCATGGTGTTGTTGGTGAATGCCCGTAGGGTGAACATGACGTCAGCTGAACCGGCGGAGGTGCCGAAGGCCTCCTCTCCCAGGCGGACACAGATGAGGGTTGCCTGGCGGAATTCTTCGTCGGGGGTGATGGGTGAGCTGTTCAGTCGGCTCAGCTGTTGTATGATTTCGGCGACAGCAAGGCCGGGGTTGATGCCTTTCTCAGGGGTGGAGGCATGGGTTTCGCGGCCGGTGAGGCGGTAGATGATGCCTGTTGAGGCGGCGGCGAAGGTGTGGCGGTTGAGCACCACGGTGCCAAGCGGGAAGCCGGGCAGGTTGTGCAGGGCGAAAATGGCGCGGATGTTGTATTGCTGTAATATCTGAGCGTCGATAATCTTCTGAGCGCCGAGGCCGGTCTCCTCTTCGGGCTGGAAGATGAGCAGCGCGTTGCGCCCTTCGGGGATGCCGCGAAGACTGATGAGTTCGGCCAGCTGAAGGAGGATGGTGGTGTGGCCGTCATGGCCGCAACGGTGACCGATGGGCAGGGCGTCGATGTCGGCTCGGATGGCTATGGTGGGGAGCGACGGGCGGGTGCCCCATACGGCGATGACTCCAAAGCCGCCCACATGGGTGTATACTTTGTCGGGGTGGAATGATTCCAGTTGGCGCACGATGAGGTCGTGAGCATAGTGTTCATGTCCGGACAGGCCGGGGTGGGAGTGGAGGTCGTGTCGTATGTCGGTGTAGTTCATGGGTGGTTATTGTTAGGCGTTGCGGACTAATGCTTTGAATGTGTTGCCCCGTTCTTCGAAGTTCTTGAAACTGTCGTAGCTGGCAGCAGCAGGGGAGAGGAGGCATATCGTTCCTGGCCGTGTGTGGGCGAAGCACCAGTCGACAATGACGGCGTAGTCGTTCTGCAGCAACGTCAGCTTGCTGTCCAGCGGGTTGGGGTGGAGGAGTAACATTTCGTGGTGCATGCGTTTTCCGGCATCGCCCACAAAGACGATGTTGCGGATGCTGGTCCCAGCAGGGGAGAGCAGGTAGGTGTATAGTGTGCTGTAGTCGATGCCACGGTCGTAGCCGCCCAAGATGAGGGTGTCGACCTGTTGAAGGGTGTTGACGGCGGCGATGGTGGCTTCGGGTATGGTGCTGATGGAGTCGTTGTAGAAGGTGATGTTGTGGTAGGTGCCTACCTTCTCCAGCCGGTGTTGAAGGCCGTGGAACGAGGCAAGGGCGTCGGCAAACTGATGGTCGTCGACTCCCATGAGGGCGGACACCTGATAGGCAACGTAGGTGTTGCACAGGTTGTGGTCGCCTTGCAGCGGGGTGGGCATGTCGGCTATGGATGACCGGCGGGCCCCATGTAGCGAATAGGGGTGGAGGATGGAGGAGACCGACGGCTGCAGTTCCCCGACTATGCGGGCTAGGTCGTCGCTGTCGGTGCAGTAGAAGCAGTGGTCCCCAGCCTTCTGCTTCAGCATCATCTGCATCTTGGCCATCTGGTACCCGCGATAGTTGTGGTAATGGTCGAGGTGCTCTTGGAATAGGTTGAGGATGACGCCGATGTGGGGCGCTTGGTGTATGTTTTCCAGCTGGTGGCACGACAGCTCCGCTACTACGAGGCTGTGCGGGTCGAGCTGGCTGATGATGTCGAATAGGGGTATGCCGATATTTCCTGCCAACACTATGTTGCGCTGTTGTCCTAGGCTGTGGGTCAGCACATGGCAGATGAGCGAGGTGGTGGTGCTCTTGCCCTTGGTGCCGGTGATGCCGATGGAGAGGTCGCCGAAGACCTGCATGAAAAGGTCGGTTTGAGAGGTGATAGTGTCTAGGTTGCAGCGTCCCTCGAATTTCATCGTGGGGATGCCGGGCGACTTGATGATGAGGTCGTAGGGGTTGTTGTCGGCTTGGGCGCGGTCGAGGGCGGCGAAGAGTTCGTCGTCGTTTTGGGCGATGTCGGGTTCATAGTTGGGCAGCAGTTGCCGGAGCACCTCATGGGTGCTCTTTCCTTCGCGGCCGTAGCCTGCCAGCAGGATGCGGCGGTCGCACAAGAGGTTATATAGTTGCTGCTGCCTGAACATATTGAGTGAGCAGTGCTAGCTCGTGGTTGTTTAGATTGTGATGAGGGAAAAGGATGTTGAGCGGTGTAGAGGGTGGCTGCGGTACGTAGTCGGTCAAGAGGGCGGGCCGCTCAGCGGGGTACCATCGCCGGATGGTCATGGCGAGGGCGGAGTGCACTTCGCTGATGGTTCCCACGCATTCGAAGGGCTTGGTTTCGGCAAGGCCGGTAAGTTGTTCGAAGAAGGGGCGAAGCTCGATGTCGTCGAGCATGGCTTTGCCGAAGATGGCGTTGAGCCGCTGGGGTGGGATGAAGGGGGAGAGGATGATGTAGGCGAAGAGGCATTTAGCACAGCGTCCGCACCATACGTCCTGTTTGCTTCCGGCATTGCAGCTGCGGAACACGTCGAAGTATTTCTCGTTCTGGCTGAAGAGCATGGCTATCTGCAGCTCGGAGAGGGGCCGCAGGAAGCTGAAATAGTTGAACGAGGGTGAGATGTATTGTGCCACATACTGGCGGAAGTCGTCTTCGAATTCAAGGCTCTTGGAATACTGGTGGTTGACGTTTGTGCCCACCACTGTCGATTCGTTGGCGCTGTTCTCGTTGGAGAGGGCTATGTTGGGGACGCCGCTCAGCTGCGCTGCCAAGAGGGTGTAGAATGCTAGCATGGCACTGAAGGGGGTGTGGCCGTTGAGATAGCCTTCGGAGTTGAGTTCCAAGAGCCTTGGGTGGATGGTTCGATGTATCACCAGCACATCGTCGATAGAGTAGCCTGCAGCCTCGATGCATCCCACCGTGGCTCCGCGCGGGTTCATGATGAGGGGGACGACGGGCTGTGGGCTATGTGCTGAGAGTAGCTCGAGGGTGACGACCGAGTCTTTACCCCCTCCGATAGGCACTAGGTAGCGTTGAGAATTGAGAGTTGAGAATTGAGAATTATCCGCGTGTGGCATTCGCTTCCCCATTCTCACTTCTCCATTCTCTATTTCCATAAAGTCGTCGATGGTGGCATTGATGCCGTTGGTGTAGAAGAATTCGCCCAGCCCGTTGAAGTATATTTTCTTCCAGAAGGCGGCCTGGTGGGGGTCCAAGGTTCCACAAAGGATTCGTACTTTGGGGGGACAGGCACATTTCCAGTAGCTCACCAACTCAATCAGTCCGATGTTGAATACCAAGGTGTTCAGCACCTCAGTCGGTTGGGCGAGATTGAGGAATGGACGGGAGGGGATGAAGGCGGAGGGTTGGAAAACGGAGTCGTTGCCCAGACGGAAAGTAAAAACGATGTGCAGTCCGTCGGACTGCACATCGTACTGATAACTTTCATAGACAAACTCGGAGAATGTCTGGCGGAGGGTATTGTATTTTGTCTGGTTAGACAACGTTTTCGATAAACCGAGTGCAGAGGGCAAATCACGCTGTGTTTGCACTATGCCGAGGCGAGAAAACGACGGTTGCGAAGAAACCAACATTCACGAGTTTGTTAATTCGTTTATTTCAACTTGAATTCGGTCACGCCGATGAGGTTGCCGTTGGCGAAGAGGCTCACGCGGTAGATACCGGCTTCAAGTTCGGAATCGCTGTCCATGCTCCAGCTCATGTCGAACTGGCGGGAGTCGCCGGTGAATTCGAAGGCGCGGACCGTGGTGTAAGTGGTGCGGACACCGTTGGCATCGAACTTCTGCTCCACGGTGCCGTTGTGCAGGACCACGTTAGAGGGCGAGGTAATTACGGCGTAGATGGTGATGGTGCCGGGTTCGATGACGTTGTTGGCCAGCAGGTAGCCCTCGATGCGGAAGGCTTTGACGGCGGAGGCACGGTTAGAGGGACGGCCGGTGCCGTTGGAGAGGAGCTTCAGGGGGGTGACGGTGACATCAGAGGTGGAGAGGACCGAGGCACGGCTTACACGTGCGGCCATCTTGGCGTTCTCCACGGCCACGTTCTCGGCATTGCGACGGATGGCCACCACCTCATTGCGAAGGCTGTCGTTCTCGTTGCGGAGGATGATGTTCTCGGCGCGGAGGCGCTCGATTTCCTCATAGTATTCGTCGCACTGGGCCTGCAGCTGGGCGAGTTTCTTGTTGATGTTGCCCTTAGTCTTGGCCACGTCGGACTTGGTGCTGGCGGCAGCCTTGGCGGCTTCGGACTTGGCGTTGTTGGCGGCCTCGTTGGCTTCATTTACGAGGGCCACCTGACGGGCGAGGTCTTCCTGCAGTTGTGCGATTTGAGATTGCTGAGTTGCCACCTGGCCTTGGAGCAGGGCGATTTGGGCGGCGGCCTCGGCACTCACGGCGTCGTTGCTAGGACGCTGACCCAGGAGGTAGGCCATGCGGGCGGTGAGTGAGTCGTTGATGTTGGTGAGGACCACCTTGTCGTTGGAGAGGGCCACGATGCGGGCATCCTGCTCCTTCACGAGACGTTGCAGACGGGCGATGGTCTCGCGGTCGCCGAAGCCCTCAGTGTTTCTGAGGTCGTTCAGCTCGGCGGTCTGCTGGTCGAGGCGCTGCTGGAGGTAGGCAATTTCGGCTTTCTTAGCCTCCAGTTGTGCGTTGAGCTTTCTCAACTTGGAGCTGCTGACAGATCCGCTGGAGCGGCCGTTGCGACCTGACTTGGTGTAGGAGCCTTTGCTGCCAGCGTTGTTCAGCTGGTCAATCAGGTTCTGGATTTCGGCGGCTTGGGCCTGGATGGAGCTGTCGCGTTGTGCCAGCTGCTGGGTGTACTCGTCGCAGCTCTGCTGCATGACCTGGTACTCCTTCATGATTTCGTCCAGGCGGACCTGCATTTCGTGGACCGTAGGCCCATTTTGGGAGTTCTGTTTGCAAGAAATCAGGCAGCCTACAGTCAAAAATGTAAGTGCCACAAGGGTGAAAAATGAATTCTTTCTTACTGTCTTCATTGTATTTATGTATTTATTCTTATTCAATTAAAAAAAAATTAGTACTTTTGTAATCGAAATGCAAAGATAAATCTTTTTTTTTGAATAGAAACTTTTTTGTCGAAAAAAAATGAAACGCCACCTGTTCATCCTCCTCTTGGTGCTGCTCGCACCCCCTGTCACACACGCCATGAGCGACAGTCTTTCGCATGTGGTACTAACCCTTCATGGGGGTGGTGGTTACGGTCTTTATCGCGAATTGGGGGCTTCGCCCTTCACCTATAAAGGGATGGAGCTGTACCCTGGCTTTTCGGTGAGGGTTGAGAAGCCCAGCCGCTGTTATGAAGCCTATCTTTCGGCAGCGGGCGGTGGCTACGGGCTCAAAGCACGGTGGTCCTATTTTCATGCCTATGGCGGCCATCCGGTGGTGGGTTTCCGCGCATGTTTCCGCGTCCCATCCTCCACACCTTGGCAGTTGTGGGTCGGAGGCTCAGTCGACGACCTCTTCGACATCCGCTACAACAGTACCTTGGGCAATGCCAACATGGGTTATGGCAACTTTTTGAGGCTGAATGTGGAATCCGCAATGATATACAGTCTTCAGCGATGGTGTTTTCACGCGGCTATCGCCTTCACGCCCTTGGCGGTGGCCTACCGTCCCGGATTCGCATATATGGACAACTTCGACCAAGACCTCAGCGACCCAGTGGCTAATACGTTCGACCAATATGTTGGCTATGGAGTTTGGGCTCCGGGGGCAGAAACCAGTTTGGGTGCCACGCTCATGCTGCGCAGCGGCAACACCGTGGGTTTTTCCTATCATTGGGCGTATCTGACCTCGCGCGTATCGCCCGACCGAGTCAGCGCACCCCACCGTTTCGACTATGCAAGTCATGCTCTCATGCTCACCCTTGGAATCAGACTACGGTGAACTAATCAACTGATAATAATCTGGCTGCCACAACAGCTTTTAACCATCTATGAATATGACGCAATTCCGCCCCCTGACCCTATTACTGATTGCCGCACTGCTATGCTCTTCGTGTGAGCGGCTGCTGATGACAGACGACATTCCCGCCACCGCCACTCACACTTTCGGCTATTTATGGCAGCAGGTGGATAAACAATATTCGCTTTTTGATGTCAAACAGGTCGACTGGCAGGCCGTCTACGACAGTCTCAGTCCTCAAGTGTATGATGGGATGACCGCCGATAGCCTCTTCCGTATTTGTGCCGCCATGTTGGGTACGCTGCATGACGGGCATGTCAATCTCTATGCAGGATTCGATGTAGGGCGCTGCGACTCGCTCTACTATGACTTTTATGCCCATTCGGGTATTGACTTCAACACCGTCATGCTGTATTATCTGGGGCCTCACTACCGCAGTGCGGGTGGCGTAGCCCATCAAGGGCTTTATGGCGGCCGTGTGATATACTTCTACTATGGCTCGTTCAGCACCACGCTCTCCATTCCTCTTCTGCGTCAAGCACTCCGTTCCTACCCTGATGCGCAAGGGTTGGTACTCGACATCCGCGGCAATGGGGGCGGCTCTCTGAAAAATGTTTTCCAGCTGCTCAGCATCCTCCCCTCTGACGGGCAGCCACTCTATACCAGTCAAATAAAGTCGGGCCCGCAACACAACGACTTCACCCCACCAGCCACTACCTATGCGCCACAAGTGGATGCCGCCGACGCGTTTGACAAACCTGTTGTAGTGCTTACCGACCGAGCCTGTTTCAGCGCAGCAAGCCTCTTCGCACTCTGCACAAAAGCTTACGACAATGTCCTCCTCATGGGCGACACCACTGGCGGGGGGCTGGCACTTCCCTCCATGGGCTTTCTGCCCAACGCCTGGCGTTACCGCCTGTCAGTAACCCGCACACTTTCGCTCGACGGACAAAACTACGAAAACGGCGTTCCGCCCGACATCCACCTCTCTTTCGACCGCAGTGCGGCCCAACAACGAGGGCACGACAATATTATCGATTCGGCATGTGCTTATATTGTTAAGGTTGGAGAATAGTGGTTAGATAGGCTGCCACACCTTGATAGGCTATACCCCCTGCCCTCAGACCCTTAAAAACAGTCAACTCAAAAACTTTCTATATTATGATAAATCTAATACGGGCAAGCTACCCAAACTTCTACATGGTTTGCCGATATGCGGCTGAAGGACCCGAAGTGTTCAACTGCGATGTTGACGACAGCAATAACATCCTCGAAGGCAACAAACCTGGCACGGTCATATATACCCTCGATGGTGACGATGCCAAACGTGAGTTTCCTCCTCGTTGGTACGACATGTATTGGCTTCTGAAACATAAAGGGCGCGACAAAGAGAACTATTTCCGTCTGCTGCTGGCCGAGCATGAAGGCACGGCCACGGAGGAACAGCTGCAGCAACTGGCCCAGAGTCGTAAGGACTTTCGTGACATCATCATCTCCTACGTGAACAATCATCCGACACCCGACAACCCCGAATTGATTACAGCCCTCACCCAGCAACAGCTCACCGACGACCAAATCAGCTACAAAGGCCGTATGTTGGTCGACCTGACCCGCAACTGCTACCCTGTCCCCGACTTCGTCATACTCACTTCCGAATCTTACATGCACCCGGAAAATTTGGAAGCAAGGTTGATGGAGGCTATCCGCTATCTGGAAATCATGACCCATCTGACGTTGGGCGACGATGAACATCCCTTGGTTATAGCTATCCGTTGTGCCATGCCCCAATATATACCGGGGCTGATGCCCACCCTGCTGAATATCGGAGTTACACGGACCGCCTACGAGGCCCTGCGTCGCACCCATGGAGACAATATGGCCAACCGTGTCTATCTCTCCACGCTTCATACCATCGCCGAAATGGTAGGGCTGGAGACCAAGTATCAGATTTCTGACATCACTCTGGATATCCGGTTGCAACAGGACCGTATCGAGATGATGGAAAAAGAGATTCGTGAGGCCAGAGAGGACGGCGACCGGCTGCTCACCGATGCCTTCTACCAAACACTACAGATGGTGCGCTATGTGCGTTCGTTCTATACCAAAAACCAGGACCTCATCCTTACCTTTATGCAGGGCAAACAGGCCTACCCGTCGCTCATCCTTCAGCGGATGGTTTGGACTATCGGCAACAACGAATCCTATCCCGGCGTACTCTACAGCCGCAACAGCCATACTGGTAAGGGAAGCCAGATTGAGAGCTATCGCAACATCTTTGGCGAAGAAATTATGACTGGCGACGTATCCTCGGAGGATACCGCCTACACCAACCGCGATACCATCAAAGAGGAGTTCCCCGCCGTATATCACTTCCACCCCCTCTTGGTCAAACTGGAAGAACGCTACAAGTCGCCCGTCACCATCGAATTTGCTGTCGAAACCCGTCCGCGACAGGTGAGCCTTTTCTCTGTGTTGCAGCTGAACATGTCGGAGCTGACAGGCCGTGCCGCACTCATCTCGGCCATCGACCTACTGCGCGAAGGCAGAATCGGCAAAAGCCATGTGATGAATATCATCAAGCCCTACCACCTGCGACAAATCGTCTCTGCCGCCATCGACGACCAGTCGCTGCACAAACTGCAGACCTTCGGCAAGGGGCTGAGTGTGTTACCTCGTACCGCCATCACCGCACAGCTCTGTTTCAGTGCCGCCATGGCACGCGAACTCTCAGAGAAAGGCCATCAGGTCTGCCTCTGTCAGGAACGCTTCATCCCCGAGGACACCATCGTCCTCAACGAGGTGCAGGCCATCCTCAGCATGACTCCCGCCGCCATCCATGTGGTTACCGCCTGCCGCGGCTATGGCATCCCCGCCCTGATGAACCTTCACAACTATGGCATCCGCCTGGAGGTGCGCGATGATGTGCCTATGCTGGTCAACGAGCAGGGCGTCACGCTTAAGGAACTTGACCAAATCACCATTTCCAGCCACGAGCAGACTATCTACAAGGGGGTTGCAGCCTTCAGGCCGGCACGTTTCTCCAAATTCCTCCATGGCGAAAACGTGGCCCTCGCCGAGAACGAGGTGCAGTTCTTCAACGAGATGAAGAGTGCTTACGAAGACTATCAGGAAATCATCACCAGCGGGCAGGCCTCTGTTATCGACAACCTCGACAAACTGGCCCGTCTCATCCGGCTCGACCTACAGGACAAGCCCGACACTGCCAAAGGAATAGTGAACAATTGGTATCAGGACCATTCCGACCAATACATCCGTCAGGTGCTGGAAAGCCGCATGGGGTCCCATCAGGACCAGTCGCGTGTCTTCACCCTCCTCAACAATGGCCGCAAGGTCCATTTCTTCCAGCAGGTGGCAAAAATATGCATCGCCAATAACCTCACAGGCCTCAACGCTGGTTCCTTCATGATTGGCCGCTTTGTGTCACGCCCCCTCCCCACGTCGGTGTGGAACCGCCTGAATGCACAGACCGTTGCCTTCCTGCTCAACGAATATGTGCTGTATGAGAAATACCTGCATGTGCTGCAGGAGGTGGGCGAGATACGGCTGGCACGTGCCCACAGCCGCATCGCTACCGAAGGAATTGACAATATGACTATCGGGAACTTCGACCTCCGTAATTTCATCCCTTTGAAGCTGGCAACCCACGACTGGCAGATGGTCTCCGACGAGCTGGAAAAACTGGAACACCAGGACAACACACACCTCTTGGTAGAGAAACTCTCCAAGCCGCTCGACGAGGTGTACCCCATCTCTCAAACCTGGGTCCGTGACATTATCGATAAATGTCGGCAGAATCCTAACGAATGCTCTTTTGTGTAGAAGATCTCTTATGAAGAAGATACTGCTTTTGCTCCTTCTGGTTGCAGCTCTTATCCCTGATGCCGCCGCTGATGAGCCGCAACGGAGACACCGCTACGACATGTTTCGTCAGCTCACCATCGACACAAATGCCATCATATTTGTTGGCAACAGCATCACCGAGATGTTCAATTGGAACGAGGTCATTCAGCCACACCCCCCATATCGTATTTACAATCGTGGGGCTTCTGGAGCCACAAGCGATGATGTGCTTCGCCATATCGATATGCTGGTGCAAGGCCATCCTTTTCAGCTGGTGCTGATGATTGGAGCCAACGACCTTGAATATGGCCATACTCCACAACATATAGCTGACAATGTGGCCGAGATTGTCTCGCATGTGAATCAATTGTCGCCTCGCACCCACATACTTCTTCATAGTATTTTACCTACCACTGCTGGTCGTCGCACCTTAGCAGACGAACAAGCTGCCAATCGGTTGCTGCAGCATCTGGCTGATACGGCGGGCATCCAATATTTTGATATGTGGGAGCAGTTCAAAAACATACCGACCGACACTACGATAAGTCTCGACGGGCTTCACCTCACACCTAAAGGGTATAAGATTTGGTGTGACGTAATAGCACCCTATCTGGGGGAAATGGTTGACTACAAGCTTCCTGTCGACACCAACCAGCAGTATACCGCTGGCCTCAAAGGGTCGATGGGGATGCGTGCCTCTTATTTCAGTAGCTATTTTGTGGGTGCCGACATTCCCGAAGTAATGTTCTTTGGTGACGAAATGGTCAAGTGTGGTGAATGGCACGAATTGCTGGAGAACCCTTTTGTTCGCAATAGGGCTATCGGTTGGAGCTATGAGGACACGACACCTTGCATCAAACGCACGGCAGCAGCCGTTGATGCTACTATTTATGGGGCAAAACGATTGGTGGGTCACTACATGCCACGAGCCACCATCCTCTACACTGCTACTGGCGAGGTGAACAGTACGATGCCAATGGACAGCGTGCAAAACCAATATGCACGACTGGTAGAGACGATTGTCTCAGCCAACCCTTTGAGGCCGGTGTATTTGGTCAGCCTTATGCCGACAGCCAACCCTAATGTGCGCATCAGCCAGTTCAACCGATGGCTACGGCAGTTGGCCGTATCTTATGAGAGGGTGCATTACGTCGATATCTATAGCTGCCTGGAGCAGGATGGCGTTTGCGACCCCGCCTATTTTTCGGGCAATTATCTCATGGGCGAGGGCTATAAAGTGGTGGCAGCACGATTGTCCGCTGCCCTGAATGAACGCTATGACCGCGACTTTTGGAGTCTATATACCATCCAGCAGCGACGGTCTCCCTCTCGCAATAAGTTCTGGCTGACCGTCAGCAACAGCCTTGCGCTCTCGCCCGTCCCCGCATTAGGCCATTTTGTTTATGGTATGAGGACGAAGGATGAGGCTGTCAAGTGCGATGCTGCAGAATTGGGGGCATCGTGGTTATTGACTTTGGGGGTGACATCTGCCGTGAAGATGGCCGTGCGGCGTCCGAGGCCCTATCAGTCGTATCCCTCAGAGCTCTTCTGCCTTCAGCCTGTGCGCGACCCCTCGTTCCCATCGGGGCATACGTCGCTCTGTTTTGCAACAGCAACCACCCTCTCACTGATGTACCCGAAGTGGTATGTGATGGTGCCAGCCTATCTCTGGGCAGCGGGCGTAGGGTTCAGCCGCATGTATGTAGGTGCCCATTACCCCACCGATGTGGTGACGGGTGCTGTCGTGGGTACATGTTGTGCGGTATTTGCTCATGCTGTCAGGCATTACTTAGCCCGACAGCATACGACCTACCAGCCGATGGCTGATGTGGTGACGGTGCCGTTGACGTTTGTCTTCTGACTATTCGAGACATCCCACCAGGTTGTCGGCACCCTCGAAAATCTGGCTGATGTGGGTGGCCACCATGTATGCGGGTGTGGTGAAGACGAGGTGCTGCTTGTCGGCACACACGTCGGCGGGGTTGCAGTATTCGACGGCGGCTCCCAGTTGGCGGGCTGCGTCGGCGGCAGGGCAGGGCTGGCCGAGGGTCAGCTTCACCCCATAGGGGCCGAGCACTTTGGCCAGCACCATCGGGGCAATGCACATGGCCAGGATGGGCTTGTGCTGGCGGTAGGTGTCGAGGATGGCATGCTCCACATCGGGGCGGACCGTCATTGCTGCTCCGTCGGAGGCGAAGGTGGAGAGGTTTCGTGCTGCACCCATGCCGCCGGGCAGGGCGAGGGCGTCGTAGTCGTCGGGCCGGTAGTCGCCAAGGGGGCGGAGGTCGCCTCGTGCAATGCGGGCCGATTCAACGAAGAGGTCGCGCAGCTCACCGGTCTCGTTGCCGTCGCAATGGCTCACTACACGATAGTTCCCATGGGGAGCAAAACATTGGTAGCTCCAGCCACGCCGGTCGATGGCAAGCATGAGGGAGAGGGTTTCTTGCAGCTCGCTGCCGTCGCGGTTGCCGCATCCGGAAAGAATGATTGCTATTTTCATGACAATTAATAATTGGTTAGAGGTTAGAGGTTAGAGGGGACGGCAGCAAATTCTCAATTCTCAATTCTCAATTCTCAGAGCCCCAGTATGGTCTCTATGTGTTGCGGGTCTTTGAGATTCTTAAGTCTGAGGTCTGTCGAGTTGGCTGCATCGCCGTTCTTCGAAAGCTGGAGCAGGTGTTCCTGCACAGTGATGACAGCTTCCAGCTGCCTAATGTATTGGTAGAGTTCGGAGAGGTGGTTGATAGTCTTGATGTTCAAGTAGTCGCTTTGCAGTCGGCTGTAAGCCTTACGGATATTGCGGTAGGGCTGTAGTGCCGGCAACAGCTGTGAGTCGAGCTGGCGGTAGTGATTGTGAAGCCTGATGGCTTTGAGGCAGGAATGCTGCATCTCGTTGTAGTCGAGGAGCTGTGCTATGAACTGGTGGCCGCCGGCAGTGTCGATAAACGTAGGGGTGAGGATGTGGTGTTTGCGAATGTTCTGGTAGCCGTTGTAGACAATCAGGTGCGACATCCAGTTGCGGCTGATGGAGTCTTGGGTGGAGTCGATGGTGTGGCGGAGCGAGAGGATGGTGTCGTATTGCCGTTGGAGGCATTGGAAATGGTTCATCTCTTCGTTGAAGCGGTCGGCGTCGTCGAGGGTTTTATATTTGGGGGTGATGGACACCACGTTGCACAGTTGTTTGTAGCTTTTTGATATGTCGGAATTCTTGAGGGTGCTGCTGCGCAGGATGTCGGACGAGTGCTGCTGGATGGCGCGGAGCCGGTCGAAGTCCTGTAGATAGCGGTCCTGCACCTTCATGAATTCGCGGAGCTGTGCTATGAACAGGGTGCCATCGGGCAGGGTGTTGAAGGCGGGTGTGGTGTTGAGGGCGTCGGCCACTTCCTGATAGGTCTTGGCGGCATCGCGGAATTTTGGGGAGTAGAGGGTGGTGATGCGGCGGCTGGCGGCGGCTATCTGCTCGCGCAGCTCTACGACGGTGATATAGGCGTTCTGGATGGCGACGATGTTCTGCAGCGAGGCCAGATAGATGTCGTATTCGTAGATAGTGGAGAACGTTGGGGGCGGGACGGGCTGGCGGAACACCCGTTGGTAGGAGCGGAGCACGTCGCTGTGGCTATGGCCGCAGCGCACCTTGAGCGTGTTGGCGAAGTTGTTGATGCGGGCACTGTAGTTGTTGGTGCCGAGGAGGTTGTCGATGATGCTTTTCTGAAAGGTGCAGAACTGGTTGAGGCTGGCTAGATGGGCGCTGTCGCTGCGCTTCATCGAGAGGTCGTAACGGTTGTATACGGTGAGGTAGGCGTAATAGATATCCTTGAGTTCCTTCTTGCGCGATTTGTCGCTCACCCCGATGCCTTCGCATGCGTTGACGATGGTGCGGTGGTAGCGGTCGATGGTGTCTTTGCGCAGGTTGAGAGCGTTGGTTTGGATGACATCCTGGCGTAAGTGCTCGCGCTCTATGTAGTTGTGGGCGCGTCCCAACGCCAGCTCCGAGAGGCTTTTCAGCCGTTGGGTGTACTCTTTGTAATCTTCGAGGTAATGGGTTGCGTCAATCCACACCGTGTCGTTCCGGTGGCGGTAGTCGTAGAGAAGCACATTCTCCATGGCCATCAGCTTGGCGTTGAGGGTCACACAGCTGTCGGTCATGGCGTGGTTGTCGCCATTCAGGCTGTCCAGATAGCGGACAAAATGAATGGTGTCGTCGAGGAATTGGGGTCTGATGCCGAAATTGGGAGCCAGTTCCCTTACCGAGACGGGTATCTTGTTCTGCGAATGGCCGCAGAGTGGCAGCAGGATGCCCCCGAGAGCGAGGGCGAGCCGTATGAAGTTGCAGTTTCTCTTATGCCTCATGATTGACAGGGTGGTTTGTAGGTTACTCTCCGTAGGAACTGCCGTCGAAGCAGTGGGTGCATATCTTTTCCTTGGGCAGGCCGATGGCGTTGCAAACGGTGTCGAGGCTGTTGAACTTCAACGTGTCGACGCCGATGGTCTTGCGTATGGTCTCCACCATGCGGGCGTATTGGGGGGTCGTCTCGTCGCGGTAGGCTTCCAGGTTCTTCACCTGCCCGCCCTCCAGCTCTTCGATGACACGGCGGGTGATGAGCTCGTGGTCGGTCTTCGAGGTGGAGAAATTGAGGAAGGGGCAGCCGTGCAGCAGCGGGGGGCAGCTGATGCGTATGTGTATGCGGCGGACACCGTTGGCGTAGAGCATGCGGGTCTGGTCTTTGAGCTGGGTGCCGCGCACGATGCTGTCGTCGCAGAACACCACCTCCTTGCCTTCGAGCATCTTGTGTGAGGGTATGAGCTTCATCTTGGCCACCAGGCTGCGGGCCTCCTGATTGGTGGGCATGAAGCTGCGCGACCACGTGGGGGTGTACTTCAGGATGCCGCGCTTGTAGGGGATGCCGCGCCCCATGGCATAGCCCAGGGCCATGCCCACGCCCGAGTCGGGGATGCCCGACACGTAGTCGGCCTCCACGTCGTCCTGCCGCCCCATGGCCTCGCCTAGGCGGTAGCGCACCTCTTCCGCGTCGATGTCTTCATATTCCACACAGGGAAAGCCGTAGTAAATCCAAAGGAAAGAGCAAATCTGCATCCTTTCGCTGGGTGTCGTCAGCTGGCGGATGCCGTCGTGGGAGATAAGGACCGCCTCGCCGGGCTGGATGAAGTATTCGGTCTTGAATCCGAGGTTCACATAGCTGTGGCTCTCTGAAGCGACGGCATAGTCGTCCGCGCGACGGCCTACGGTGAGTGGTGTCCGGCCATAACGGTCGCGGACGGCGATGATGCCGTCGCCCATGAGGATGAGGAAAGAGACGCTGCCCCTCACATGCTGGTAGACGTTGCGGATGCCGTCGGCAAAATCCTTGCCCTGGGTCACAAGGAGCGCGACGAGCTCAGTGGGGTTGGTGCGCCCCATGCTGAGCTCGGTGAACTGCTGGTTCTTCTCCAAGCACATCTTCTCCAGCTCGACGATGTTATTAATCTTCGACACTGAGCACACCGCAAACCGTCCCAGATGCGAGTTGCAGACGATAGGCTGGGCGTCGGTGTCGCTTATCACGCCGATGCCTTTGTGCCCCAGCATCTCGTGGATGTCGGCCGAAAACTTGGTCTTAAACTGAGTGTTCTCGATGTTGTGGATGTTCAGATGCATGACATCATTGTCGATGGTGCTCAACCCCGCGCGACGGGTGCCCAGATGGGAATGGTAGTCCGTGCCGTAAAAGAGCTCAGTGGCACAAGGCTTGGTGGTGATAATGCCGAATAAACCGCTCATTGCTATTGGTTATAAAAGATGAAAGTTGTATATATAATGTTAATTAATAATCAGTTGTGTGCTATTGAGCATCCTCGAATTAAAAATGCAAATGTACGCAAAAAAATCGAATTACACACAGACAAATATATTATTTTGCCAACGCGATAACAGCAGAAGAGCATAAGTGCGCTGATAATGAATTGAGAATTGAGAATTTGCTGCCGCCCCCCTCTAACCTCTAAGCTGTAACCTGTAAGCTGTAACCCCTAACTACTTCTTACTCTACCAGCAGTTTCTTGGTGGCGACGCCCTGTAAAGTGCGGATGGCGAGGATGTAGGTGCCGCGGGGCAGGGTGGCGACGTTCACCGTGGCGGTCATGCCGTCGGCGGGCTCCATCAGCAGCTGGCGGCCCGACAGGTCGTACACCGTCACGCCTTTCAATTGGTAGGAGGAGAACACGCTCACCATGTCGTGGGCGGGGTTGGGCATCATGCGGGTGTAGCGGTCGAGGTTGCCGATGCCCAGCGTGTGGGGGTGTATCCATGGGTGTATCCATGGCAGGGTGTCGGGTGTCGTGTCGGGCGGGGTGAACGTGGTGACGAACTGAAGGGTGTCGCTCCAGGGGCTGTAGTTCTCAATGTCGCACAGCCCGCGCACCCGCACGCTGTACACTGTGCCGGGTGTCAGGCCCGTGAGCGTCACCGTCGGTGCGGAGACCGTCACCACCGAGTCGCTGCCGAGGCTGTCGTCCGCCGGGCGGTAGGCCACCTCCCACTCGTGCTGCCGCGCGTCCGCGCTCCACATCAGCGTGGCCCACAGCGAGTCCACCTCCACCGTCTGCAGCCCCGTCACCGCCGCACATGGCGTCCCGAACAGCGTGTCCAGTATCGGGAAGACGTTAGGCGCGTACAGACCCCTCGAAAGTTGACCTGGAATATTGTGCCACGGAAGGGTGTCATATTTTACCCAATAGCCATAACTATTTATGGCCGGGGTCACACGAATATGGCTGTAACTATATCCTATGGGATAATGCTCCCAGCAAATGTTGGGTGAGGGAAAGACGGTGTCGTTGGCCGTCAGGCTCCATACCGCATTGTTGTTGTTGTGCGTGAAGGCAAGCATATAATGCTGAACCTTGTCCGGCTCTATCAGTATGCTTGTGTCAAACATCGCCTCGTAAATGGGTACGGCCATTGTGTCGTTGCTGGGTGGCAGTGCTGTATAGTGCGAGGACTCGTAGCTTCTTGGGAAAAGCATGTGGCGGTGCGGGTGCTCGATACGCCACCCTCCTTCCGCCTGAAACTGCGGCTGCCCCCCCTCAATGGTGTACAGCTGGACATATTCTGTCTCTCTGCTCGCCAGCGTGGTGTCTATCACATATCTCGCCGCTGTATCAATTCCATAACCCCTCCATCTATAATCAACAGCACAATCGAGCAATTGTTCGGTATTAATGATTATTGGGCAGACAGCCAATCCTTTTACGACAATGTCATCGTCAGGTGCCGCAAATTGACACCCGGTAATGTGCCGACCAGTGTTAAGATTACTCAAATTGGGGTATTCGTGGAGATAATTAAGAATCGTGGCAGAGTCGAGCGTAGCATAGCCGAGCGTATTCCAAAAATAACGAAGAATGGAGGAATAATAAAGCGACCAAATATTATCCAAAAAGATTAGAAAAGGAAAATTGGAGTCAGAGGTATTATACATATGTGTAGGTAGATACGCACCATATGTGTGCACTGTGTCATACAGATATTACGAATTGCTGCCCATCAGAATAGTGTCCCCTGCGGGCCGCTGGGCCACCACACTGATGCAGCCCATCATCATTATTAGAACGATAAAAACAACGACTTTTTTCATTTTAAACCCTTTCTTTGCATCTGGTAAAAAATGTCGTTTGTCGTTTGTCGTTTTTCAATATTCTAACACCGCCGTGTTCGAATCGGCGGACTTTTGCTTGGGCAAAAGGCAACCGCGTAGGGTTGCTTCTCCGCTTCGCTATCGAAAGAGTCCACTGGACTCTTTCTTCACCCCGAAGCATACTTTTGGTAATATACGCTGTCCCCTGTCCAAACGAGCAAAAGCATAGGAGGCTGAAAATAAATAAAATGATTATCTTTTTCATGGTGTGTTGATTTTATTATTGGCTCTAGTTTGGTATTGGACTGATTTTTCAACAACCTCAAAGAGGTTGAATCTCAATAACCCCACACAAGGTACGCAGTGTGGGGGCTAAGACAGCTCTACTATTCAGCGTCTTGAAGAGACGCAACACCGAGAAAGGTTGGCAAAAATCAGTCATACTTCATACTAGAGCGTTATTATTACGCTGCAAATATACAGAAAAGATTTTAATCTATACATGATTTTGTACGAAAATCATCTCAAATGGGTGGCAAGGCCACGCCGGGTCAGCAGCGCATACAGTGCGGTGCCAGTCTGTGCCCTTTGGTCTTTCATATAAACGACAGTCTTTTGTTTGTTCGTGTTCGCTGTTTCAGAAAGAATGAGGGGTGAATGAGGGAAATAAGTATAGGACAGATTGCGGGGGCGGGGTGGCGGCGGGGTTGCTTAGTCGTCGCAGCTGTAGTTGGCCACGATTGTCGACGGGGTGATGTCGTAGGGGGTCACACGGCCGGCCAGCGCGGGGTCGAAGGGGCGGTGCAGCCGGATGTAGTTGTCGGTCCATCCTTGCATGGTGGGGCCTGCGGTGCCGTCGTGTTGTGTGTGTTCCCATAGTACGGTGCGAGTCTTGCCCAGCTGGCTCTCGACGAAGAGGCGGCGTTTGGCGTCGGACAGTTCGCGCAGCTCGTTGCTCCGTGCCTTGCGGATGGGGATGGGCACTTTTTCACCCATTTTGAGGGCGGCGGTGTGTGGACGGTCGGAGTAGGGGAAGACGTGGAGGTAGGAGATGGGGAGGCTGTTGATGAATGCTTTGCTTTGGACGAAGGTTTCGTCGTCCTCGTAGTTGAACCCGGTGATGACGTCGGCGGCGATGCAGGCGTCGGGCATCACCCGTTTGATGTGTTCCAGCCGTTGGGCGTAGAGGGCGGTGTCGTAGCGGCGGTGCATGGCATGCAGCACTTTGTCGGCTCCGGACTGGAGTGGGATGTGGAAGTGGGGGAGGAAGGCTCGGGAGGAGGCGACGAAGTCGATGATTTCGTCGGTGAGGAGATTTGGCTCGATGCTTGAGATGCGGTAGCGGGCCACATTGTCGATGCCGTCCAGTTCGCGCAGCAGGTCGATGAGGTGTTCGCCATTTCGTTGTCCGAAGGTGCCGGTGTTGACGCCGGTCAGCACTATCTCACGGGCTCCGCCAGCGGCGATTTGGCGTGCGGTGGCCACGGTGTCGGCGATGGAGGCGCTGCGGCTCCGCCCGCGGGCGAAGGGGATGGCGCAGTAGGTGCAGTAGTAGTCGCAGCCGTCTTGTATCTTGAAGAAGGTCCTGGTGCGGTCGCCCTTTGAGTAGGAGAGCTGGAAGGAGTGAGGCTCGTCGGTATTAATCAGGGGGCTGTGCGAGGGGTGGAAGTGGCGGCTGGTGAGTATTTCCAGCAGACGGTGTTTCTGTTCGTTTCCGAGGATGATGTCGACTCCGGGAATTTGGGCTATCCGCTCCGCCTCGTTCTGGGCGAAACAGCCTATCACCGCCACGATGGCGTCGGGGTTCTGCGACACGGCCTGGCGTATGGCGTTGCGGCACTTTTTTTCTGCCACGGAGGTCACCGTGCAGCTGTTTACCACGTAAATATCGGCCTTTTCATGGAATCCGACTATGTTAAAACCTGCCTGCTCGAAGCTGCGTTGCAAATGGCTGGTTTCAGCAAAGTTTAACTTGCAGCCTAGGGTGTGTGTGGCAATCCGCATGTTTGTTAAGTTTCGTTAAAGAGGTAATCGGGGGCTTTATATGTGGAAAAATGTTAGTATCTTTGCATTGCATTTGTGAGGGAAAATGCTTGCTCGCAGGCACCCCACAGGCTTAGGTTTTTTTGTTTTTACCTAAAAGGATTTTGTAATAGTGTTTAATGGGAAAATGGGACTGCGGAAGCAGCCCCATTTTTGCTATCGGTCGAAGTCGAACACGCCGCCGGCTTCGATGGTCTGCCGCTCCAGCTGTAGGCTGTGGAGCATCTTCATGCAGTCCTCGTCGGGGAATACGTCGAAGTCGGGCCGCGGGTCGAGGCTCAATATCTCACGTCCTTCGCTGTCGCGGGTGGTGCCGACGATGAGGTCGGTGGCCACCATGATGCGGGCTTCCTTGTTGGCGAGGGTGAACCGTTCGAGTCCCACGCGCCCATAGAGGCGTTCGGAGCTGTCGAGGTGGGTGAGGCGGGTGCCGTTGGTGAGGTATATGAGTGTCTTGTTCTTACCGAGGGGTGCCATGTAGTTGATGTCGTAGATGGATACGAACCGTTCTTCGGGGAGCAGCAGGCGCACCTGACGGTCGAGGAGCCGTCCGGCTCTCCAGCTTTCGGTCACCACCTTCTGCCCTTGGTCGTAGTAGTCCCAGGTGCCGTGCCGTTCGCCTGCGCTGTAGTGGCCTTCACGCACCAGCTGCTGGTTGTCGTCATACTCTACGAGCCGGCCTTCGATGCCGCCATGCACGTAGTTGGCCGTGATGTAGCCCTTCAGGCCGATGCGCTTCCACCAGCGGCCATGACGGTGGTTGTCAGACCAGGTGCACACCTCGGCAGTGTCGCCGTTGGAGGTGAAGATGACCTGTATGCCGTCGCGGACACCCATGCGGTAGGTGGTTTTCTTGATAAGCTTGCCGTTGACAGAGAAGAACTCCCACACTCCGTCGCGGTTCTTCTGGTTGAAGACCCCTTTGGCCAGCAGGTGGCCGCGGTTGTCGTAAACCTCGTGGTTGCACACCTTGCCGGGGACGGTGTACTGGTTGCGTATGCGCACCGTGCCGTCGGGATAAAAGTAGGTGAAGGTACCGGTCTCCTTGTCGTCCACAAAGTCGCCTTCGTAGATGACGGACCCCTGTTTGTCGGTTTTGACCCAGTGCCCCTGTTTGCGGCCTTGGTTGTCAGTCTGGTTTTGCGCCTGGCAGATGCTTGCGGCTGCCAGCAGCACGACGAATAATAAGCGGTGTCTCATCATAGTATCATGTATTTTTTTGTACTTTCCATATCCATGCGCCACATTGCCGTCCCTGCGAAAAATATTTTGCAAAAATACGAATATTTTTTGAATGCTTGAATGCTTGATTGCGTAAATGCTTGAGTGCAGACGCCTTTTTAATTGAGAATGAAGAATTGAGAATTGAGAATTTGCTGCCGCCCCCTTTAACCTCTAACCTCTAACCCCTAACCAATTACTCAAGAATTGAGAATTGAGAATTGAGAATTTGCTGCCGCCCCCTTTAACCTCTAACCTCTAACCATTATGAATTCCTTGGCCAAACGAGCAGAACCATAAGGGGCTGAAAATAATTAAAGTGAGTATCTTTTTCATGGTGTGTTGATTTTATTATCACACTGCAAATATACACTTTTTTCTGAGTGTGGATACAATTTTTATCAAAAACCATCGTTTCTTACCTGTTTTATCAATGAAGAGGACGTTTTTCATAACTGCTACATTATTGCTGCTGGCCTTGGGAATGCCTTTGTCGGCACAAGAGACCCTCAAGGGGTATGTGACCTCGGGGGGGCATCCGGTGGAGTATGCCAACGTGGGCATCGTCAGCGGCAGCCGCCCTTATGGAGGTGTCACCGACAGCAAGGGGTTCTACCAGATTGCCATTCATGGCACCGACAGCGTCACCGTCCGCGTCTCCTGCACCGGCTACGAGCCGCAGGAGTTCCGGCTGGCATTGGGAAAGAACGAGGTGCGCAAGCTCGACGTGGAGCTGCGGCCCGGGTCCACCCAGCTGCCCGACATCATGGTCTCCGACGACCGCATCCGTGCCTCTTCCTTCACCGAAATCAACATCCAGCGCATCGAAAACACCGTGGGCCCTGCCTCCGGTGTCGAGTCGCTCATCAAGACACTCCCCGATGTGAGCTCCAACAACGAGCTGTCGTCGCAATATTCTGTGCGTGGAGGGTCGTTCGACGAGAACCTGGTCTATATCAACGGGGTAGAGGTCTACCGTCCCCAGCTGATACGCAGCGGCCAGCAGGAGGGCATGAGCATCATCAACCCCGACATGGTGGACCACCTGATGTTCTCGCCGGGGGGCTTCGACGCCACCTATGGCGACCGCATGTCGTCGGTGCTGGACATCATCTACAGCCGCCCGGTGGAGCGTCGGCACACCCTCTCGCTCTCGCTCTTGGGCGGCACGGCCTCGGCACAGGGCCGCTGGGGCGACCGCTTCACCTACAGCCTCGGCTTCCGCCAGCACAGCAACCGCTACCTCTTCGGCAGCATGGATGTGGAGGGGCAGTACTCCAACTCTTATACCGACCTTCAGGCGGTGCTCGGCTACAGGCTGAACGAGCATCTCGACCTCTCGCTCCTCACCCTTTGGACCCGCAACCGCTACAGCCTCATCCCCTCATCGGCCACCACCACCTTCGGCGCCTTCCAGCAGTCGCTGGAGCTGCATGTCTACTTCGACGGTCGCGAGGTGGACCAGTACAACACGCTCCTGGGTTCGCTGGTGCTCGACTACCACCCAAGCGACGATTTCCAGCTCCGTTGGATTACCGCGGCACAGCATAATGTGGAGCAAGAACTTTACGACATCCAAGACCAGTACTGGCTCTACGAGGTGGGCGTGGGCGAGCAGGAAGGCGACACCAACCACTTCGACCGCGGCATCGGCACCTTCCTCGAGCATGCGCGCAACTATCTCGACATGGGTGTCTACTCCACCGAGCTGAAAGGTGTCCGCTACGCCCTGCTGGGCAACTGGTATTTTGGGCTGAAAGGGCAGATGGAGCGGGTGGCGGACCGCATGCGCGAGTGGAAGTGGGTCGACAGCGCGGGATACAGCTTCCCTACCGACCACCACATAGCAGGCCTCGACGACACCGCCGTCTTCAACCCCGTGCTGCAGCTCTTCTGCAATGCCGATAACCGCATCACCAACTACCGCGGCCAGGCCTACCTGCAGCGCGAGGTGAACCTCTTCACGCGGCATGACGACCAGGTGAAGCTGGTAGCCGGCCTCCGCGGGCAGTATTACATTACTTCCAACCCCCAAGAATCACAATTCTCAATCCTCAATTCTCAATTCATAGTGTCGCCCCGCCTTGCGGTCAACTATAAGCCCCACGGCCGTCACGACTTCCTCTACCGTCTGACGGCGGGCATCTACCAGCAGCCCTATCTCTACCGCGAAATCCGCCGTGGCGACGGCTCACTCCATACCGACCTCCCCGCCCAATGCTCCTACCAGGCCACCGGCACCTTCGACTGGAACTTCCGCCTTTGGAACAAGCCTTTCCGCCTCACCGCCGACATCTACTACAAGTATATCACCCACCTGGTGCCTTATACCATCGACAACCTGCGCGTCCGCTACAACCCCGACCAGGAGGCCGTAGGCTATGCCACGGGCCTCAGCCTACGTGTCAACGGCGACTTCGTCCCCGGCCTCGAGTCGTGGGTCAGTATGTCGCTGATGAAGACCCAGGAGGACATCCTCGGCGACGGCCTGGGGTGGCTGGCACGTCCCACCGACCAACGTTTCAGCTTCAAGATATTCCTGCAGGACTACATGCCCACCATCCCATGGTGGCGCATGAGCCTCAGCCTCCTCTATGGCTCGCGCATCCCCACCACCTTCCCCTATCAGAAGGACCGCTCCTATGAACGCCGTCTGCCGCCCTACTTCCGCGTCGACTGGGGCAACACCATCCAGCTCACCCGCTTCGACCGTGTGCGCCACTCGCCCGTGGGACACCTGTTCGACGACCTCTCGGTCAGCATCGAGGTGTTCAACCTCTTCAACTACCGCAATGTGGTCTCCTTCCTCTGGGTGGCGGACTACAGCGGCATCTATCATGCCGTGCCCAACTACCTCACCGCTCGCCAGCTCAACATCAAACTTAGTGCAACCTTTTAAGGAAGTGAGAGCTATGAACTAAGAAGTAAGAAGTCGGCTGCCGCCTTGCAATTGAGAATCTTTGACTAACACAATAATGCAATCACACAATAACGCATTCACACATTTCCCTACACGCTAATCCTGCGCCACATGATTCCTTCGCCTGACCTTAAACCCCTTGTCCCTCACACCCATCAGCTGCCCAACGGACGGCCTCTCTATTGTTTTCAGAACAACGCGCTGGAACTGACCAAGCTCGACCTCACCTTCGAGGCGGGGATCTGTCTTCAGTCGCTCAAGTCGCAAGCCCACGGCGCCAACCAACTCCTGGCCGAGGCCACTACACGTCACGATGCCCAAACCTTGGCCGAGTTCCTCGACTTCCGCGGCATCGTGGTGGAGAAGATGACGGACGTGTGCGTCGGCAATGTGTCGTTCTACTTCCTGCGCCGCTATGCCGAGGAGCTCTTTCCCATCATCCGCGAAATGTTCGACGCGCCCCTCGTCACCCAGCCACTTTTCGACGCCTACCGGGCCAAACGCCGCCAGCAGCTGTCGCTCGGCATGCAGAAGACCGCCTACGTGGCCCGCAACAAATACTATGAGACCCTCTACGGCTTCAACCACCCGCTGGGCACATACGCCCAACCCTCCGACATCGACAGCCTGACCGCCGACCATCTGGCCGACTTCATAGGCCGCCGCTACCGCCTCGACTCTGCCCATCTGGTGCTCAGCGGCTATGTCGACGACACCCTGCTGGCATTGGCCGACCGATACTTGTCGCCCACCCCTGTCGGACCGGCGGACGCAACAGTGCTTCCCCTGCCGATGCCGCAGCACGAAGGCTCCGCCTATGTCGGCTGCCCAGTGGACAATGCCGTCCAATCCACCCTGCGTGTCGGGCGCATCATGCCGCTCGAATGGCAGCATGAGGACTATGCCCGCTTCATGGTGCTGAACACCGTGCTGGGCGGCTACTTCGGCTCACGCCTGATGAGCAATATTCGCGAGGACAAAGGCTACACCTACGGCATCTACAGCACCACCCAGGTGCATCGGGGCAGCATCGTCTTCTACATCACTGCCGATGTGGCAGCCGAAGCTACACAGGCCGCTGTGACGGAGGTGTACAAGGAAATCGACCGCCTGAAACAGGAACCTGTGCCGACCGAAGAGCTGGAGCGGGTGCGCAACTATATGATGGGCGACTTTATCCGCAGCATCGACGGAGCCTTTGAAATATCCGAACGCTACCGCCAGATGGCCGCCACCGCTGTCGACGACAGCCTCACAACCCACCTGCTGGATGCCGTCGCCACCGTCACCCCCGCCCAACTGCAGCAGTTGGCCCAAAGGTACCTCGCCGACCTCGTCACCGTTGTCGCCGGCCCTTCACCTCTCTAACCCCTCACCTCTAACTCGAATGCCCACCGCTTCCGTTCCTTATCTGCTCTGTATGAGTGGATTATTGGGTTTTTCTAAGCTGCAGAACCCTAGAAGAATTCTGGAATAGCTTTACATTTATCCAACAAAACCTCTTGGCGCGCCGTACCCGCTTTGCCCGGATAGGGTGAGGGCTTATGGGTCTTGGCGTATTTTTATTTACCGAATTGTGTGTAATCCAAAAAAATAGTGTAAATTTGCAATTCCAAACTGTTGGAGTTTGGGCTTGTAATTATTTATAGATTAGTAATATATAGACAATGAGAAAACTTGCAGTGGTGGCTTTTGGCGGTAATGCGCTGCTCCGTAGCGGTCAGAAAGGCACCTATCAAGAACAAATTGAGAATGTCGAGCAGACTTGCGAGTCGCTTTATAACCTTTTGAAAAGAAACTACAATATTGTTATCGGCCACGGCAACGGTCCGCAGGTGGGCAACGTGATGTTGCAGCACGAGGAGGGCAAGCGCGCGGGCATCGAGGCCATGCCTATGGATTTCTGCGTGGCAGAGACGCAGGGCTCGATAGCCTACCTTATCGAGATGGGCTTGCGCAATGTGATGGCCCGTCACGACATCCAGCGCGATGTGGTGACGTTGGTTACCCAGGTGGCCGTCAACAAGTTCGACCCCATGTTTCAAAACCCTACCAAGCCTGTGGGACCCTACTATACCAAGGAGCAGGCCGAGGAACTGATGAAGACCACTGGCGCCGTGTATAAGGAAGACCCCAAGGGCCGCGGCTGGCGCAAGGTGGTGGCTTCGCCCAAGCCTACGCGCATCAACAACATCAAGATTGTGGAGAAGCTGGCCAAGGCGGGCCATATCGTGGTCACCGTGGGTGGTGGCGGCATCCCCGTGGTGGAGGAGAGCGACTATGTACGCGGTGTGGAGGCCGTTATCGACAAGGACTTGGCCAGTGCCCTCTGCGCAGTGCAGATCGGTGCCGATGAGTTCTATATCCTCACCGACGTGCCCAAGGTGTATATCAACTTCCGCAAGCCCGATGAAAAAGCCCTTGACACCATCACCGTCGCCGAGGCCAAAGCTTACCTCGAAGCGGGGCATTTCGCCGAAGGCAGCATGGCCCCGAAGATTCGTGCCGCCATCATGTTCGTGGAGAACGGCGGCAAGGAGTGCATCATCACCGAGGCTGGCCAGCTGGACAACCCCAACTGCGGAACACGTATCGTAAGATAACACCAATTCCTATTAGAACAACTATTTAGCGATGAAGCCCCAATCCCCAATTGACAACCTTTCCAAGTCGCCACAGTTCAGGCCTTTCATGATGAAGGTCGCCCTGATGGGTGCAGGTCTGCTGCTGGTGGCTCTGATTTTAAAGCTGGCAGGAGTCCATTATAACGATGCCCTGCTGATTGTGGCTTTCGGCACTTTGGCAGTAGTGGCTTTTTGTTTGGGGCAATTGTTCCCTTACCATTCTGAGGGAGGGAATGCTGCTGCCGACCTGCGGTTGCGCCCCATATGGAAGTTTGCCATGACCCTGTCGGGCTACACGTTGGCCGTGCTGCTGATGGGGGCACTCTTTGCGCTCATGCACTGGCCTGGGGGGCGAATGATGCTTATGATGGGCTTGGTTGCCATGGCTGGCTGCGCCATTGCATGGCTGTTCTTTTTTGTACAACGCAACAAACAATAATTCAATAATACAAAACAACATGGCTTACAATTTAAGAAACCGCAATTTTCTGAAGATTTTAGACTTCAGCCCGAAAGAACTCAACTATCTGCTCGACCTGGCACGCGACCTGAAGCGTGCTAAGTATACCGGCACTGAGCAGCCCACTTTAAAGGGTAAGAACATCGCCCTGATATTCGAGAAGACCTCCACCCGTACGCGCTGCGCTTTTGAGGTGGGTGCCAAGGACCAGGGCGCACACGTCACCTATCTGGGCCCCACCGGCAGCCAGATTGGTGTGAAGGAGAGCATGAAGGACACCGCCCGCGTGCTGGGTCGCATGTTCGACGGTATCGAGTATCGTGGCTTCGACCAGGAGATCGTAGAGAACCTCGCCAAGCACGCTGGTGTTCCC
>JAFRXG010000048.1:0-2403 GCA_017441565.1 Bacteroidales bacterium
ACCTCGATGAAGATACCACCCAGACCGAAGAAGACCTGATGGCCGAACTTGGCGTCGCGGATGGCGCCGATGTAGACGTCCGTACCGTCAAGCATGGGGTACATCTCCACAGCGTAGGTCTCAGGAATGACAATAAGGCGGTCGAACTCCTTGCCCACCGTCTCCAAGTCCTTCACGCCGAGGGTCACACCGCCCACGTCGCTCTTGTGCAACGGGCCAACCACCTTCATCACCAGCGGCACATCCTTCGAGCAGCCCACCTCGCGGGCAAAGGCCAGCGCATCCTCCTTCTTGCTCACCTCCACGCTCTTCTTGCGGCTGATGCCGGCAGCGTCAAGCAACTCGTTGTAGTCGGCAATCTCCATATATCCGTCCTTGCAGCGTTCCACCGTCTTGCGGATGCGCGCCACGTCGATGGCCGGCAGCTCCACATGTTCAGGCTGGGGCTTGGGCGTATTGTACACCTTCACGATGGCATTGCCCAGCACACACTCCTCGGGGAAGTTGATATTGCCCTTGGCGATGAACTGCTCAATCTCATCCTTCACGTTAATGATGCTCGGCAGCACGGGGAAGATAGGCTTCTTGCAAGTCCGCATCTTCTTGTCAAGCAGGTCGTAGACCTCGCGGTTGCTGAACAGTCCAGGCGAACCAAAAATCACCACCGAAAAGTCGATGTCGGTATAGTCGTTCTCGACAGCGTCGATGATATAGCCCAACTGCTCGGCAGTACCCGTAGCCAAGAAGTCAATAGGATTGCCCACACTCGAGCCGGCAAACAGCTTCTCGAGCAGGGCCGGCGACGCCGGATGCTCCTTCAGCGACGGCACTTCCATGCCACCATTCGACAACACGTCGGTCAGCATCACCGCCGGACCGCCGGCATGGGTGATGACAGCGCAGCGCTTGCCCTTGATTTCGGGATACATAAACAACGAGCACACCGTCGTCAGCTCCTGACGGTTGTGGCAACGCACGATGCCAGCCTTGCGGAAGAGGGCATCCACCGCCGCGTCGTTGGTAGCCAGTGCGCCCGTATGACTCGAGGCCGCACGACTGCCTGCGGCACTGCCGCCGCTCTTGATGGCGGCAATGTGGCAGCCCTTGTTGATGAGGCTGCGGCTATGCTTCAGCAGACGCTGCGGGTCGCCAATCTTCTCCATGTAGAGCATGATGACGTGGCTCGACCGCACGGGGTCGAAAGTCTCGTCCAGGTGCTCCAGCACATCCTCGATGCCCAGCTGAGCACTGTTGCCAACGGCCCATACACTATTGAACTTGAGGCCATTGCTCATGCCGTACTCTTTGATAAACACTGCCGTAGCACCGCTTCCGGTAATAAAATCCACACCCTTGGGGTCAAGCGGCGGAATGGGCGTGTCAAAGCATCCGCTGTAGTTTGTATTGAGGAAGCCCGTACAGTTGGGCCCGATGAGCGAGCCGCCAACGGCATTGATGCTCTCAACAATATGCTTCTCAAGACGTGCACCCTCCTCGTTCTCCTCCGAGAAACCGGCACTGACAATGATGAAGCCCTTCGTGCCCTTCTGCTGCGTCAGCACGTCGACAGTCTGCGGACAATACTTGGCAGCGATGCAGAGAATGGCGCAGTCCACCTGCGGCAAGTCCTCCACCTTCGTAAAGCACTTGATGCCCTGAACCTCAGTCTCTTTGGGATTGACGGCATAGACCGCACCCTTGAAGTTGCTGGCAAGAAGATTCTTCAGCGCTTTGCCTCCTGGTTTGTGAATATCAGACGAAGCACCGCAGATTACGATGCTCCTCGGATTGAGTAATTCTTTAGCAATCATGGAATTTATCTTTATTGGGTTTATTTCAACAAAGTGCAAAGTTACGAAGAATATTTGTATCCGAAAAAAAAAATTTCATACCACAAAATTGCCGCGCCAAATCCAAGATGGTTCCGAAATGGGTTTGGACAGGGGCCAAATAGTGTCCGAGTTGGGTCCGAGCAGTGTCCGATGTAGTCCCAATCCATGTTTATATACATCCGCCTGCTGGGACTATCTAACTCCCCCGCTAAGTTAGAGGGGGTGCTCGAAGGGCGGGGGCGTGTGTCCACCCATCCCCCGCAACCCTCTCGCCGCAGGCGGCAAAATTTACAAGATTTACAAGATTTCGCGAGCGCCCAGCGCGAGCAGGAGAAAAAAAGAGTAACAGCAGGAGCAAAAAAGCCCCCCTAATTCCACTCTCCAAATGTTAAAATCACCCCTGCAAAACCAAAAATCCTTTAACATTTGTAATACGCAGTAATTCAACACACAATAAATACCCCCTCCAAAATATCTCCACGAAAGGTCCGAAATTAGCTCTTACATTGTACTGACCTTCTTCTTATTAACTCCTACTGGAGTAGGCTTTGATAAGAAGTTGGTAAGAACA
>JAFRXG010000049.1:0-19461 GCA_017441565.1 Bacteroidales bacterium
AATCTTGCTTATACGCCTCTGGCTGCATTCTCTGCTTTAGATACGTCCTCCCATTATCGGACAAATCAACCCAGTTTGCAAAATCGGTCATTCCTTTTAACAACGGCTGCCGCCAGTCGCGCACCAACTCGTTGCTGATGCGGGCGGGGAGGATGCCCTTCTTATACACGTCGTAGGTGTAGAGGCAGTTGGTGCAGGTGCCTTTGGTGCGGTCCAGCCAATCGAAGCCTGTTGTATGGGCTTGGAGCACATCGGCGGTGATGTCGCGCAGGTCTTTGTCGGAATAGGACTTGAGGTAGTCGTAGATATGCTCGCCTGAGCGGTATGGGCCGGGCCAGTGCTCAAAGAACTTGTATATCTCGGCGTAGTTGCCTTCGGACTTGTGGACGATTTCCCACACTTGGGCATCAGAGAACAAATCCTGATTCCAGAGCCAGTCTTTGGGGAGGTAGCTCTTGAAGTTGTCCTCGGTGGGGAAGGTGGCGGTGTAGGCGTTGCGCAGGGAGTCCTCATAGGCGAGACGGCGGGCGTTGCGGACTACGGCCTCGTCGGAGGGGGTAACCTTGGCAGCGCCGGGCGCGGGAGGCACAATGTCTAAGAGCATCGTGTCGGACTGGTCAGACGCGTCAGACTGGTCGGACTGGTCAGACAAGGTCAAAGTGAGGGTGCTGTCTTGGCGGACGTCGAGTTTGCTGAAGGCGTAGCGTGTGCCGTCGGTGGCCCAGACGAGAATGTCGCCAAGGCCTGTGGTGAGGGAGGCCTGTCCTTGGGCATCGGCAGTGTAGGTGGCGAGGGTGTAGTATTCGGCGTAGTTGTACATCTTGAACTTGATGGTGGCACCGGGCAGGGGCTTGCCGTCGGGGCCACAGACGGTGGCGGTGACGCGGCGCGTGGGGGCATAGTGGCTGAGGAGGTTCAGCTCGCTGTAGAGGGCGGTCTGCTTGACCACCTCCTCATCGCCGTGGTAGCGGCCGAAGGCCTTGCTGTGCACCATCAGGCAGCGGGTGGAGGGGATGGCGAACCAGCCCATGTTCAATTCGGGGTCGGGCTCGCAGGCACCAAGGAACTTCCATTCGCCACCCTTACCATCAGGGTTGGCAACCCACACCTCAACCCAGGCGTGGTTATCGTCGCAGTGAGCCCAGCGGGGTGTGTAGCACTGGCGGGCGGGGATGCCCACGGAGCGGAGGGCGGTAACGGCAAAGGTGCTCTCCTCACCGCAGCGACCGAGGGAGGTGCGCATGGTGGCGAGGGGTGCGGAGGTGCGGCTGTCGGCGGCACGGTAGGCGACATGCTCGTGGCACCAGTGGTTCACTTCCAAGGCCGCCGCCTCCATCGTCATACCCTGCACACGGTCTTTCAGCGCATGGTAGAATGCCATGCGGGCGGTGTCGAGGTTTTCGTTATTGACACGGTAGACGAGGACAAAGTGACGGAAGATGTCTTCGGGGATGGTTTTGCCCCACGGCATCTGTTCGCGTGCAGTGAAGGCATAGCGCACTTGGTCGAGGAAGAAGTCGGGGGTATAGTCGGCGAGGTCGCTATAAGGCATGTAGGCATAAAGGAACTGCATGGCCTCGCGCTCGGCACGGCAGAGGGTGTCGAGTTGCAATTGAGAATTGAGAATTGGGAAATCAGAGAGACGGGCTTCGTAATCTTGTTCTACCTGCTGGCGGTAGGCGCGGTCGGTGAGGAAGTGGGGGTTGCGGTGGCAGGAAGAGATGATGAGGAGAAGGGATAGAAGTGATAGAAAAGACAGATGGGGTTTGCGGGTTGTTTTCATTGGGATATGGATTTGATTAATTGTCTGACTGTTTGAGCGTCGGTTTCGATGGTTCCGTCGGGGAGGGTGTGCTTGCAGGAGCCATGTATTTCTGAAACGCCTGTTTCTTGCACAATGCGACGGGCATTGGCTGGCGTGATGCCGGCACCGGCAAGGATGGTGATACGGTCGCCGGCCTGCTGCACCAGCTGCCGCAGGGTGCCTATCCCTTGCTCGGCATTGGGGTGGCACCCCGAGGTGAGGATGCGGTGGCAGCCGCAACGTATTACCGCTTCCAAGGCTTCGCCAACATCTTGACGGATTTCATCGAAAGCACGGTGGAAGGTGACCTCCATCGGGGAGGCCAGCTGGACGATGCGACGGGTGCGTTCTTCATCAATACGGCCTTCGGGTGTCAGAAAGCCGACAACCACGGCATGCGCCCCACTTTGGCGGCACATTTCGACCTCTTGCATTATCTGCACATACTCGGCATCGGTATACACGAAGTTGCCCGCCCGCGGGCGCACGAGCACATGGGTGCGGAGGTTGAGGTCGTGGGCACAGTAACGGATGTCGGCAGCAGTGGGTGTGGTTCCGCCCACTTCCAGCTGACGGCACAATTCTACCCTGACGGCTCCGCCCGCCTGGGCATTGACGGCCGACTGGCGGGAGTTGGCACAGATTTCTACATTCATAGCAAGCGTGATTAGGCGGTTCAGAAGTCGAACTTGGCATTCTTCATCCTCTCTTGGAAGAGTATGTTGTCCTGCACGATGTTCTGAACGGTATAGTCGAAATTCAAGTCTTTGTTCTGATGGATGCGCACCTCGATGGGGAGGTAGTAGATGGGGAGCCCTGCCATCGCTTCGTTATCGGAGAGCTCGCGCAGCCGTGCCGCGTCTTTCTCGGTGGTGAGGATGAGCTTGCGGTTGCCTTTCAACTGCCCAAAGGCCTTGCGGATGCGCTTGATGTCGGAGAGGGTGAAGCGGTGGTGGTCGTTAAAGCGCATGGGGGTCACCTCAGAATATTGCTTCACATGCTGTTCCATGGGTTCGGGATGGGCTATGCCCGTGACCAGCAGCACCGACTCCACGGTCTGTAGCGGCAGCGGCACATTCCCCATGAGCGGGAGCGGGTCGCAATAGTGGATATAGCTGAAGAACACCTTCTGGAACGGCTTCAGCCCAAGGCGGTTGACTAGGTTATGCTTGTCTATGGGGTTGAGCTTTTCGGGTGACTTGGTCACTATAACGATATTGGCACGATAGCGTGCGCGGCGCGACTCGCGCAGATTGCCGAAGGGGAGGATATGGTCGTTACAGTAGGGGTTGTCGTACTCGGTAAGCAGTATGTTCAACGTCGGCTTGATGTAGCGGTGCTGGTAGGCGTCGTCCAGTATTATCAGTTGTGGAGGACGTTGCAGCTGGAGGAGTTTCTCGACGCCGGCCACCCTCTTTTCGCACACTGCCACCGTCACCTGTGGGAACTTGTTGGCTATCATCGAAGGTTCGTCGCCCAAGTGGGTGGCGCTGTGGCTCCCGTCGTCGAGCTGGAAACCTGAGGTGCGGCGGCGGTAGCCTCGGCTGAGCAACGCCGTAGCATATTTGTCGGAAAGAAGCCTCAGCAGATATTCGACATGAGGGGTCTTCCCCGCCCCACCGGCACAGATGTTCCCCACGCCGATTGTGGTTGCCTTGGCCACCACCTGGCGTTTGATTCCCAAATCAAAAAGAAGATTGCGAAAACCCACCCCTATCGCATACCATACGGTCAACGGGGAGAGTATCCATGATATAGTCTTTCTAAACGACATAACGACAAAACTGTTATAAGAGTGTTACCTATTGATGCCATCGAACCCTGCCCGATGACGATGCAAAAGTACACAAAAAAAACGATATAATTCATAAAAAAAGAACTTTTGACAAAAAAAGTCTAACGATATGAAAAATAAGTCGTAAATTTGCATTTGACTCCCACTGAAGGAAAACGCGTCGTAACCGCACGTAAACACCTAATAGAGAGTATGTAAAACATTATTTTGAAAGACAATAATCCCTATGCACAACACACGTCAAATAAACAACGACCTACACTACGTAGGAGCCAGCGACCGCAAGCTCGCCCTGTTCGAAAATGTCTATCCCATCCCTCGCGGAGTAGCATACAATAGCTATTTGCTCCTTGACGAGAAAACTGTCCTGCTCGACACTGCCGATGCCGCCGTAGCGGGGCAGTTTTTTGAGAACGTCGATGCCGTTTTGGCCGGACGCAAGCTGGACTACCTGGTGGTGAACCACATGGAACCCGACCACTGCGCCTTGATAGAAGACCTGCTGCTGCGTCACCCTGAAGCGAGAATCGTCACCACCGCCAAGGCTGCCAACATGATTAGGCAGTTCTTCAACGTCAACATCGACGACCGTCTGCAGACTGTTGCCGAAGGCGACACCCTCTGCACCGGCCGACATACGCTGACCTTTGTGATGGCCCCCATGGTGCACTGGCCAGAAGCCATGATGACCTACGACACGACGGACAAGGTGCTCTTCTCCGCCGATGCCTTTGGCACCTTCGGCGCACTGAACGGCAACATCTATGCCGACGAGATGGATTTCGACCGCAACTGCTTGGACGAAGCGCGCCGTTATTATATCAACATCGTGGGCAAGTACGGCGTGCAGGTACAGACGGTGCTGAAGAAAGCCGCCACACTCGACATACAGATGATATGCCCGCTGCACGGTCCCATCTGGAGAGAGAACCTCGGCTATTTTATCGGCAAGTACGACACCTGGAGTAAATATGAGCCCGAAGAACATGGCGTTGTCATCATTTACGGCAGCATCTACGGCCACACGGCAGCGGCAGCAGAGAAGATGGCAAGCCTGCTGGCAGAGAGAGGCATCAAGGGTATAGCCATGTACGATGCCAGCCACACGCATGTGAGCCAGCTGGTGAGCGAATGCTTCCGCTACAGCCATGTGGTTCTAGCTTCATCAACTTACAACGCCGGCATCTTCACCCCGGTGGAGAACCTGCTGCTCGACCTGAAGGCCCATGGCTGGCAGAAACGCATGGTGGCCATCATCGAGAATGGCACCTGGGCAGCCCAGAGCGGCAAGCAGATGCGCACCATACTGGAACAGATGAAGGAAATCATCGTGCTGGGTGAGAACCTCAGCCTCAAATCGGCCATGAAGGAAGAGCAATTGGCCGACCTGAACACCCTAGCCGACCTGATGGTTGCCAACTTCAATATCGAACTGCAATAATACCAACCACCCATGAATACGCTTAATCCCACCGCATTGCACAATATCGGCTACGGCCTGTACGTGCTCACCGCCCGCGAAGGCGACAAAGACAACGGCTGCATCATCAACGTCTGCCAACAGGTGACCGACACACCGCTGCAAATCATGATTACCGTGAACAAGCAGAACTACACGCACGACATGATTATGCGCACAGGGCGCTTCAACGTGTCGCTGCTGACAGAACATGCCCCTTTCGAGGTGTTCAAACATTTCGGTTTCCAAAGCGGACGCGACGTGAACAAATTTGAGCAGTGCGAAGTGGAGATGCGCAGTGCCAACGGCATCCTGTACATCCCGCGCTACACCAACGCCTACCTGAGCGGATTGATGAGACACACCGTAGACCTCGGCACACACAGTTTGATTATTGCCGAAGTGACCGAGGCTGTACAATTGAGCAACGACCCGTCGCTGACCTACGCCTACTACCACAAGCACATCAAGCCCCAGCCCGCCGCCCCTGCCCCTTCAGGCAGCACCGGCACTACCCGCTGGGTGTGCCAGACATGCGGCTATGTGTATGAGGGCGACGAGGTGCCGGACGACTTTGTGTGTCCCTGGTGCAAGCACGGCAAGGCGGACTTCGTGAAAATGGAAGAGAATTAACAACCAATCAATATTTAACAACCTATGATTAACAAAAAAGTAGCCGACTTGCTCAACGAGCAAATCAACAAGGAGCTCTACTCCGCTTATCTCTATCTGGACATGAACAACTATTTCCAAGGCCGCGGCCTCAATGGCTTCGCCAACTGGTACATGATTCAGGCACAGGAAGAGCGCGACCACGCCATGCTGTTCTATCAATACATGCAGAACAACGACTGCAAAGTGACCCTCGACGCTATTGCTAAGCCTGACAAAGTCTTCAAGACCGACATGGATGTGCTGAAAGCCGGCCTCGAACACGAAGAGTACGTCACCGCCAGCATCCACACCATCTATGATGCCGCCTACAAAGTGAAGGATTTCCGCACCATGCAGTTCCTCGACTGGTTCGTCAAGGAGCAGGGCGAAGAAGAAACCAACGCCCGCGACATGATTACCAAGATGGAACTCTTCGGCACCGACCCCAAGAGCCTCTACATGCTCAACCAAGAGCTGGCCGCCCGCGCCTACAGCGCCCCCAGCCTGGTGTTGGACTAATTGAACACACAGACACAAAAAGAGCCTTGCCTACACGGTGAGGCTCTTTTTTTTTGCAGACAATGTCACATTTTGGACACTTCGATCGTTTAATAGGCGAACCCGGTTCAAGAAACAAACAAGATGTATAACCTATAAAACGTAAATATCATGAACACAATGTCAGTTTTACTCACCATGTATCCATGGGGTATAGACGACCTCACTGGTTTGATAGCAGGCGTGCTGTTATTATCGTTACCCATCTGGATAGCACTATTCGTCTATCGCCACAAAGTGAACGCCACAAACAAGCGTACGCAAGTAATCCTCACCGCCTTGGAGAAGAACGAGGGTTCTCTGCCAGAAGAGCTGATTAAAAGCATCAACGAACCAAAGAAAAGCATCAAGGAACGCCTGCTCGTCAAACTCTTGTTGGGCATACTCTGTAGCTTGGCAGGCTTGGGACTTGTCATCACCGCATTTGTCAAGTATTACATAACACTCCCCGCATACATTGTTGAAAATTTCGATGCTGATTTCCTAGCTATAGGCTTAATTATGATGGCAGCGGGAGTGGCATTCCTAGTCTACTACTTCATTGGTAAACGTGCCTTACAAGCCGAGATTGAAGCTGAGGAGCGAAAAGCGAAAAGTGATTTGTGATTGATGATTAATTAGTCAGGGCAATGACACGCGAGAGATTCATCGAGCTGGCAACAGCCGAGCAGGAGCCTTTAAGGCGGTTCCTGCTTGCCCTGTGCGGCGGCGACCGCATGGAAGCGGAGGACATCGCGCAGGAGGCTTTCATCAAAGCATGGCTCGCCTCCGAACGTTTTGAGGAACGGCACAAATTCCGCACCTGGCTCTTCAAGATAGCCTACCGCACCCTGCTCGACCACGCCAAACGACCACAATTAGAAAGGATGCCCGACCATTCAGAATTGTCGGTCCACTCTGACTATACCGCCGATGCGTCCTTCCGCTACGAGGCATTATATCGCGCCATCGACCAACTGCCCGAACGTGTTCGCGCAGCCATACTACTCTATCACATTGAAGGCTATAGCATCAATGACATAGCCACCATCACCCACAGCAACCCCGTGGCAGTACGCCAACAACTGCACCGAGGTCTGAAACGTTTACGCGAAATACTAAAGCCATGAGAAAGAACGACACCTTTAGCAAAATGCTTGCCGAATACCGTCCCGACTTGGGCGACGGTCATGAATATATGCAACGGCTCAACTCGCGGATGAAAACCGTCGAGGCCGCCAAACACTATTACGAAACCGAGCGTCGCCGCGACCGCAGCCGCATGGTAGTGGCCTTTGTTGCCGGTAGCATCACCGGCGCAGCAATGGCCATCTACCTACTGCTACATCCCATCATCATCTCCTCTCCTAACCACACACCGCACCTACTGGGCTGGCTAACCAGCAACGCAGCATCACTACTCAACTCTGGCACCATTATCCTCACCAGTGTCCTCGCTGCCATCACCGCCACCCTACTCCACAGTATTGTGCGAAAGGACTATTCGCTATAGCCACCAACCTCCATACCAAGTTAAATATTTCTGTTGTCAAAAAATATTTTCTCCATGTCAAGAAAAAGTAGTATCTTTGCATCATATTTCGATAGTGATATAACCATAAAATGAACAACGTAAACATAAGTATCAACCTACCCCAGAGCGACATAGCTCTCATGCGCCAATTAGGAGACCGTATGGGATGGCACGTGAACGACGTGTCAACAACTGATGCACTTTACGACCCTGAAAGCGGCAGATACCTGAATGAGGAAACCATGAAAGCCATTCGGGAAGTAGAAGCTGGCGAGGGTGTCATGCGTTGCAATAGTATAGACGAGCTTTGGGGCACGATATGATTATACGTTATGAACTAGAATACGGCAACAAGTTCCTCAAAGACCTTAAACTTGCCAAACGGCGAGGTCTTGACTTCGGACAACTTAAGGTCGTTACAGACACATTGCAAGAAGGTAGAAGGCTACCAGCACAGTACCGCGACCATTCGTTGACAGGCAACTATAAAGGCTACCGCGAATGCCACATCAACCCAGATTGGCTATTGATATACAAGAAGAAAGAAACAATACGCGTTATCTCACTTTATCGAACAGGAACACATTCTGACTTGTTTTAAACAATCATATTAATCCCAAAATACAAAGAACAACATGAAGAAAAAATTCATCTGCCCCGTGTGCGGATATGTTTATGAAGGCGAAAACATGCCTGAAAAATGCCCCATCTGCGGCAAACAAATGCAAGAAGTGACAGAAGACATCAAGACTTGGGCCGCCGAGCACATCGTCGGTGTGGCAAAGGATGCCCCCGAAGACATCAAGGCCGACCTGCGCATGAACTTTGAAAGCGAGTGCAAAGAGGTGGGTATGTATCTGGCCATGGCCCGCGTCGCCCACCGCGAAGGCTACCCTGAGATAGGCCTCTACTGGGAGAAGGCCGCCTTTGAGGAAGCCGATCATGCCGCCAAGTTCGCCGAGCTGCTGGGTGAAGTGCTCACCGACAGCACCGCCGAGAACCTCAAGATGCGTGTCGAAGCCGAGTACGGTGCCACCGCCGGTAAGACCGACCTCGCCAAGCGCGCCAAGGCCCTCAACCTCGACCCAATCCACGACACCGTCCACGAGATGGCCCGCGACGAAGCCCGCCACGGCAAAGCCCTCGAAGGCCTCCTGAACCGCTATTTCAACAAATAGCCTTGTCGAGACTTCAGAATAAAAAGAGGTGCCCCTGCTAACACAGCGGGCACCTTTTTTAGTACCAAGCAACGAGGCTATTTCTTAATATACGACAAGAAATCCAGGTCAATGCTCAACGCCACGAAAGGCTTCATCAGCCATGCTTTGGCGGTGACATCGTCGATGGTTTGCGAGGCCCCGATAATGTCGCCCTCGCTAAGGTCGGAATGCAGCACAGTGTATTCTGCTACGTTAAAACCAACTGTCAGATAGAAGAAGTCCACAAAGCGGAACGACGGTCCAACGTAGAAATTTTTAAATAGGTTACTGCCACCAAATCCGACATAAATGCCGACATCGTATGCGAAATCCTGGTCGAACTTACGAAACTCGGGGGTTTTGATATTGGTTTCTCCTATTTGGCGTGACTCGTGGTCTTTGTTGAAATATTTAGTCAAATCCCACAGCATCACCGACGCACCTGTGACAAAATCAAACTCGATATTGCCCGCATTGCGATTACGCAACACCTTGTTATATGTGCCTGTCTCTGCCGCTGGCTGAAGACGTACCTCCCAGTTAGGAGTGCGGTAGAAACGCATGGCAATACCCTGGATGGCTCGCACCTTCTTCTTCTTGTTGGTTGCCTCTGCAACCTTACCCTCAGCATCTTTTGCACGCTGGGCAAGGTACTTGTTCGCCTCCTCTTTGCGTACATTGTCTAGCTCACACTGACGCACCTGACCCTGCAACGAGTCCACAATATGTCGGTAGTGGTCACGGTCAGCTTCTAGCTTGTTCTTGTCGACACCCGAATTGGAAAGGATGCTTTTATAGAACTGGTCCTTTTCCTCTGCCAGCTGCAGTTTATCCTGCAACATCTTGATGGCGGTGCTATCAACAACACGTACCTTTACAGTGTCGCGACGCACCACAACAACAGTATCGTGTACAGCCACACGGACAGTGTCCTGTGCTCTTGCCGACACTCCTACTAGAACCACCAATAAAAGCCCGAAAAAAATACGCCTCATACTTTCCCCTTAATCATTAATCTTAAACTTCAGGAGCAAATCCTCCACAGTCATGCTTTGCTGCTCGCCCGTAGCCATATTCTTGACGGTAAGGTTCTGAGCGGCAATCTCATTCTCGCCCACAAACACCACGTATGGCACATGACACCGATTAGCGAAGTCCATCTGCTTCTTCATCTTGGCATTGTCGGGATAGATAAGAGTGCTCACCCCTGCGGCGCGTAAGCGTGCCGCACAGCCAATGCAATAAGGCAGGCTCTCGGCACCGAAATTGATGAACAGCACCTGCGCCGACTGACCCAAGTCGGCAGGGAACTTATCGAGCTCGGTCAGCACATCGTAGATACGGTCGGCACCGAACGAGATTCCCACACCACTCACATCGGGCATACCGAAGATGCCCGTCAGATTGTCGTAACGGCCTCCGCCGGTGATGCTGCCGATGCTCACATGGTGCGCCTTCACTTCGAAGATGGCACCTGTGTAGTAGTTCAAGCCGCGTGCCAGCGTCAGGTCGAGTTCCACTTCGCAGTGAGGCTGCACCTGCTCGATATAGCCAAACAGCTCCTTCAGTTCTGCCACGCCCTTGCTGCCCACTTCGTTGTCAACAAACAAGGCCGACAGCTGCTCCAACTTCTCCGCTACGGTGCCCTGAAGGGCAAATACCGGGTCAAGGGCTGCAATCTGCTCGTCGCTCAAGCCGCGCTCGTGCAGCTCGCCACGCACATTGTCAAGTCCTATCTTATCCAACTTGTCGATAGCCACAGTAATGTCTATCAATTTGTCGGGTGCGCCAATCATGTCGGCAATACCAGCCAGCACCTTGCGGTTGTTAATCTTCAATGTCACCTCGATGTCCAGCTTCTGGAACACCATGTCTATCATCTGAACCAGCTCCAACTCATTGAGCAGCGAAGTGCTGCCAATCATGTCGGCATCGCATTGGTAAAACTCGCGGTAGCGGCCCTTCTGCGGACGGTCGGCACGCCATACGGGCTGTAGTTGGTAGCGACGGAAGGGAAAAGTGAGTTGGTCACGGTGTTGCACCACGAAACGGGCAAAAGGCACCGTGAGGTCATAGCGCAGTCCGCGATCGCAGATGCGCGGAGCCACCTTGTGATAGTCTTGATTGAAATCCACCCCCTCCATGAAGTCACCCGAATTGAGGACCTTGAAGAGGAGCTTGTCACCCTCCTCTCCATACTTGCCCATCAGGGTGGACAGGTTTTCGAGCGAGGGGGTCTCTATCGGTTCGAAAGCGAATGCTTTAAACACTTCGCGGATGGTATCGAAGATATAATTGCGACGTGCCATCTCTATGGGCAGGAAGTCGCGAGTACCTTTAGGAATGCTGCACTTCATCTCTTAAGTCTATTTACAATCACTACTTTTTAGTTAGAAAATAATAACTACAAATCATTCCTTTTATTGTCCGCTTATTAAAAAAAAGGCCGCTTCAGCAAGGAAGTGGCCTTTTTATCAGTGTTATCAATATTCTCGAAACCTTCCAAGATGGTTTAGCGGACTATCAGTTTGCGGACCATGCTGACGTTCTCGCCAGTGATGCGCACAAAGTAGGCACCCTGGGCCAAACGTTCCACATCTATCGTCTTCGTGCAGTCGCTGCCGCATTCCAGCAGCTCGCTGGCGACGGTGCGCCCTTTGATATCGACCACCGCTATCCGCACCTTGCCGCTCACACCGCTCACACTTATCGTGGTAGCGCTGCTGGTCGGATTGGGGTAGATGGTGCAGTTGGCCTCCCCCACCCCGTCGATGTGGACGGCGGTGGTGGTGAAACGGGCGCCGACATAGTCGCTGTACCAGTCTTCGCCGCAGACGGTGCGCACTTTCACCTCATACGTCGTGCCAGGCGTCAGGCCGTTGAGCTGGTAACGCTGTTCGTGAGTGCGGGCTTCGCTCAGTGTAGCTCCGCTGAGGTTAGCCAGCACCACCTCACATTCGTAGGATGTAGGACTATGCGTCCAGCTCACCACGGCGCTGTTCTCTGTGACTTCGGTGACCGCCAAGTCGGTCACCGGGCCACATTGGTCCTCCCTGTCGACAGTGGACACTGCCACGTAGGTCCAGTTCTCGCTATACCAGCCGGTGCCGCACGTCGCACGCACATAGATGTCATAGGACGTCCCCGCATACAGGCCTGTCACCACACAGCTCGGCGTGGTGGTCACAACCTGTGTGCCGCTGCCCTGCTCGAAGCCAGTGAGACCGTACTCTACCTGCCATTCGTGAGCGAAGGTGTCGGCATTCCAACTGAGGATGAGGCTGTGGGCTGTCACGTCACCAACAGTAAGTCCTGTTACATCGGGACAGACATGGGTGGTGAAGACTAGCGTGTCACCCCATACTCCTACGTTGTGCAACGTCGTGTCGCAAAGCGAGCGGACGGAGGCTCTGTAGGTGGTATTGGAACTGAATTCCCTGACGGTGACAGGGTGGCTGCTGACGGCGTAGACGCTGTCGAGACCGCCGCTGAACCAGACGTGAAGCTCCCACATAGACTCATACCCTACAGGGTCCCAGTCGAAAGTGGCGGAAGTATTGGTGATATTGGAGACTGTCGGGCTGTCGGGGGTTAGGCACGGCCAGTATCTGGTATCGAAGCTGCCTTCGGTCCAGTAGGAGTGGCCGAGGGTGTCGGCACGGCAGTCCTGCCGCACGCGGTAGTGGTAGAGCGTGGCGGGTTGCAGGCCGGTGAAGGTGTAGGTGGTGTCGATGACTGAGATGGGGGTGGCTGGCCAGGGAGCGGTGTCGGGCCTGATATCTACCTCGTAACGGCTGCCTGTGCTGTGCCAATCGATGGTGAAACTGCCCACCGCCGTGTTGGAGACCTGAAGACCCTCGACATGCGGACACATCTCCTCGAGGGTGATGTCGTCGATATAGGGCTGGTTGGAACCCCAGTCTAGCTGCGGTGCCTTGAACGCTATGTAGCCGTGAGGACCCGTGTAGTCGAGGAATTTAACGGTGTGATGGGAATAGGGATAGCCAACACCGCCTACCCAGACAACAGGGACGGTATCCACAGCCACAAAGGTGTTGGTGTCCGTGGGGTCGCTCATCACCCCCGCTACCACATGAGCGTACTGCATCTCGGAAAGAATCCAGAGCGACACCTTCAGACTCGAGACCGGGAACAGGGTGGCATCGGTAAGGGGCATGATGGCTATATTGTTAGTGCGTAGACTCATCGACTGCCGTCCACGGTGGGCGAGAGTGGGGTCGTTGTAGATGATGGGGTAGCCTCTATACGAGGATTCAATCGTCGGGTTGTAGTACTGCCAGCAGTCGGGCAGATTGTTGACGCTTGCCACTGGATAGGTGTAGCCCGTCGGCCCTTCAAAGTCCTCCACAAAGGGCAGGCTGGTGAGGGGGGCGCACAGCGTATGGAAGGGCACCGGGTAGGATGAGTACCCCTCGCTGCCGCCGCAACTGGCCACCACCACCAGCTCGTAGTCGGTGTTGGGGTCTAGTCCACCTATGGCGCAGGAATTGCTGTTTACATAGTGGGGAGTGACAGACCCGATTTCAAAACCCGGCTCACCGATATATACCAGCCATGTGTCGGCATTTCTGGTGGGGTTCCATGTGGCATACACGCTGTCGAATGTGGTACGTGTCACCCTTATGCGCTGCGGTGTGGGGCATCCGGCGGCTATCCGCAGCATCACGTTGTCGAGGGAGAAACCGTTAAACTCACTCATTGCGGTGTCGGGTGGCGGCGGTGCTTGGATGACGATATATTTCCCACTGCCCACATAATTATCAAAGGACACCGCGATATGATGAAGGGAGTTGATGGGCTCGTCGCTGAGGTCAATGGTATCGACCGGCACGAAGGTAGAGTCGGTGGAGATATCAGACGCAACTCCCACCACCACGCAGGTATGGGGTACAGGCCGGACAGAGGCATCGGGACGTTTTACCAAAAAGGTGAGTTCCAACTGGGTGACATCCACTGGGTTGTCCAGCTTCGGCAGTGCCGCCCAAGTGGAGTACTTAATCGAAGTGTTTCGTCTTCCTGTAAAGATTAAGCCGACGGTATCGTCACCGATGAGACATTGTGAGGGGTAGGGATAGTCGTAGGAACTTGTTATGCCTATCAGGGCGGTCATGCCCCTGTGCCAACAGCGGCTGATAGCGGAATCCCTCCCATATCCGTAGCGTTCAAAGTCCTCGTAGTAGGGCAGGTCGGCGTAGGTGAGCGGGGGACATTCTGTCTGGATGCTGTCTGCCACATACATGCTGTGGCTTTGCGAACACTCGGTGGCGACATAATAGGTGTAATCCGTGCTGTCGTCAAGGCGATTGAAGGTATAGAAGGTGTCGGTCACCCCTCTCACGGTGTCGGTGCCCAAGACGACGGTGAAACTGCTGTCGTTGCTGCTCCACATCACGGTCACCGAAGTGTCGGTGGAAGAGGCATGCACCCGGGTGGGTGGGTCGCACCACTGGTCGGTCAGGAACAGGTCATCGAGCAGTGCTTCGCGTGACCTTGTGAGTTGCGGGCAGCGGATGGCGATGTAGTTGCCCGAGCCGCTATAATTGGCGAAACTGACTACATACATCGCGGCGGTAGAGGTGAGCGTGACGGTGTCGACTGGCACAAAGGTTGTGGGGTCGTTGCTGCGTTCCATCACGCCGACGATAAACAGGGGGAAGGGTGCTTCGTTCGACCGGCATCTGGCAAAAAACGACAGGGTGAGGTCGCTCATGTCATAGACCGTTGTGTCGATAGGGGGCAGCACGGCATACAGGTTGCTCGCGTAGGCATCGTCGTAGTTGATATTCCAGTACAGGCTCTTGTTGCCGTTGATGACATATATGTCTGAGTTGCTGATATAGGGGTGGTAGGTCACGTTGCCGCGGGCATTATTGTAGCGCACCCAGCAGTTGGGGAAGGCATCGTAGTAAGAAGACCAAGGGACGTAAGGATCGTGGTGTGTCTCGTTCTCGAAGTTGTTGAAGTAAGGAAGGCTGTTGAGAAAGTAACACGGGGTGTGGAACTCTACAGCCGTAGGGATGCTGGTGTCACCCTCGCCACAGATGGCACGCACGGTTACATCATAAAAGGTGTTGCTGTCGAGGGTGCTGACGGTATAGAAGGTGTCGGTTGCATAGTAGACGCTGTCGCCCACGATGAGTTCCCACGAGGTCTCTCTGCCGCCCCTTGTCCACGAAAGGGTGGCGCTGTTGGTGGTGATATGGTGCACATCCACATTTCTGACACGACGGCAGAGGGGTACGTTGTCCAAGTGTATGTCGTCGATGTAGCCTACCCACGCCTGGCCGGTATCGGGACGGTTGGCTCGGATGGCGATATACTCCCCGCTGCCGTTGTAATCCTCAAGGTTGACAGGATATAGGTCCCAGTTGGTGTTGGAGTGATTCACTTCGATGGTATCGACATACTGGAAGGTGGCAATGTCTGTGGGGTCGGTCATCACGCCCACATAGAACACAGGGGAATAATAGACGCCTTCAGTCTTTGCCCAGAAGCTCATGTTCAACGTGTTGATGGGGTCGGTGGCGACATCCACCCGTGGCAGGACGATGACCTGATAGTCGGGAGCCTGGGCGGTAGTGCCAACACCGAAAGCAAGGCCGCGGTTGCCGCTATGGGCTCTGTAGCTGATGTAGGGGAACCCATTTTGGACTAAGCTGTTGTTCAGATGGTGCCAGCAAGGGATGACGGGAGGCTCGCTGTAGGTGCCCATGGGCAACCTGTCAAAGTCATAGTCGAAAGGGATGGTGAGGTGGGTGCAGGGGGTAGTAAAAAAGATTGAGGTGGCGTAGCTGGTGTCGCCGCAGTTGGGCGTGACGCGAAGCTCGTATGTTGTGCTGGGCTCCAAGTACAGGGAGGACAACGGCAGTTCAGTGCTGGTGATGCCATCGACGTGGTTCCAGCCGGTGGAGTCAACCATGCGGTAATCTACACTCCACCCCGTTTCCTGATAGCCGGGAATCCACTTCAGGTAGTAGTCGCCCTCGGCGATGGTGTCGATATATACGATAGGGGGAAAACAGGTGTCCAAAAGGCCGCAATAGACATCGCCGCTGGTGAGGAGGCGTGTGTTGCTGCGCATGTTGGCACCCGAAGGGATCATCGTGTAGGCACCAGTAGGACGAGGCCTATAGCCCCAACGGGTCATTTGTGTTGCCGTCGTTTCGTGGTGGAATGCGTGATTCAAATTGTCAGGCAAATCGTAGTTTTTGACAATGGTGACACAGAGATTACTCACTCCGTCGTACTCGAACAGCCCTTGGTTGAACGACACGTAGTTCCAGCCCGACACACCGAAAGCAATCGAACCAGTAAAGACCATCTGTCCGACACCGAGAAAGATGTTTGCCATACTGTCGCTTGTGGTATGCGCTAGGTATATGGTACAGTTGGGGTAGTATAATCCCGTCTGGTTATCAGCATAGTCAAAACCGATGCCCTGCAGCGTGGTCGGTCCGCTGACGGGTATCTCCGACGCCAGGAAGAGGTGTTGCGCCTGAGTGAAGAAAGGAGCCGTCGCATTGACGGGGAAGAGAGTATTTGTCCCTGTTCCGGGATTGCCGAGAGTGAGGGTGTCGCCCGCCAAGTTGGTGGTATCCCAATCCACGCAGGGCAATGCTTGGGTGCTGAAGGTCGTGGTATAGGCAGCACCGCTGTCGTCGCCGCACACGGGGACTATCGACAGCCAGTAGGTGGAGTCGGTACCGAGGCCTGTCAGTATCATCTCGGGGGCGGTGGTGGTGAGGACGGCGGGAGTCACGGTGCTGTCGTCGGCGGGGCGGTAGCTGACAATATATCCTGTGGGGGTGCCGAAGTGGTAGTCATACCCCCAAGTCATGTGGGCCGCCGAAGCGGTGGTCTCGACGTGCATCGCCGTGATAGGCACACAAGGGGGGCGCTCCGCGATGGTGATGTCGTCAATATAAAGGTAGGGATTGCGGGAGCCGACGTTTGGCGGCAGTGGCCTGAAGGCTATGTGGCCGTGCGGGCCTGTGTAGGAGGCAAAACCTACCCCATAGTGCGAATAAAGGCCAGTGATTTGGCAAGTGTCGACAGGCACAAAGGTGTTGGTGTCGGCGGGGTTGCTCATCACGCCCACCACGATAGGGGTGTATTGGTCGTATGACCGCATCCAGAACGACACATGCAAGCCCGAGACCGGGAAGAGGGTGCTGTCGGTGAGGGGCATGACGGCTATCTGGACCCTACTACTGGAAATGAGGCTCATTGAGTTGTTGCCGCTATGGGCGTACGAAGGGTCGCTATACACTATCGGATAACCAAGGGTACCCCAATTGTTGCCACAGTAGTAGTGCCTCCAGCAGGAAGGCAGGTTGTTGACGTTCGCCGCGGGGTACGCCGGGGGGAAAGTGTAACCTGCAACGTCTTCAAAACTCTCCACGAATGGCAGGGTAGTGATGGGTGCACACAGCGTGCGGAAGGAGGCGGGGTAAGAACCGTAGCCCACGCTGCCGCCACAGCTGGCAGCCACCACCAGCTCGTATTCGGTGTCGGGGCTCAGGTTGCCGATGGCACAGGTGTTGCCAATCACCAATTGGGGGGTAACGTCTTCGATGCGGAACCCGGGTGTGCCCACATAGACCCACATCGTGTCGGCACCCGCTACAGGGTTCCATGTGACAAACACGCTGTCGGCAGTGGTACGTGTCACTCTGACATGCTGCGGTGTGGGGCATCCGGCTGCCGTCCGCAGCATCACGTTGTCGAGCAGGAGGGAGTTGCTAGTGTATGTCGGCGCACTTACCGGTGGAGCCAGAGCCTGAAAAACGATGTATTTCCCGTTACCCGTGTAGTTCTCAAACGTCACCGAGAAGGCATGGAGGGAGGTGATAGGCTCGTTGCTGACATCGATGGTGTCGATGGGCACAAAGGTGGAGTCAAAATGATAGTCACCAGGTATGGCAGGGTCAGAGGCGACACCCACCACCAACTGGCTGAGGTACTCTGCTGTATTGGGACGCTTTATTAGGAAGGAGACCTCCAGGTCGGCAACATCCACCGAGTCGTCCACCCGCGGCATTGCGGCCCAGCAGTAGTACCTTGACGAAGGAGAAAGAGAACCAAATAGACTCAGGCCGACGGTGTCGTCGCCCACATCAGCCCGTGCGGTTATGACGTTGGAGGTGATTGGGGAACCCTCTAAGGTAGTAATGCCGGTGTGCCAGCAGGCGATGTCGAAGACGCTATACCCATACCGTTCAAAATCCTCAAAATAGGGGAACCTGTCGAGATAGGTACACGGTGTGCGGAACCCAATCCTGCGCCAGGCGCTGATGTTGTCAGCGTCACAGACATTGGCCACATGGAAGACAAAGTCCCTGTCGGGGATTAAACCGGTGAATGTGACGGACGTGTCAAACACATCGACCAATGTGTATATTGCGCCGTTGGTGTCCAGCCGAACTGTCCACGAGGCAACGTGGGTTGTGTCATCCCAGCTGATGGTGGCACTGGAAGGCTCCAGGTTCTCCACCGAGGCGCTGACCGGCTTGGCACAAGGGATGGGCATGCGGGTGAAGGAATAGTAGCGGCCCGCTCCGTGCCAAGTGTAGTAGGTGGTGCTGTAGGGTACAGTGCTGTGGATGGCGGTATGGGTGGTGGGGTCGATAACAATGATGTCGTCGAAGTCAGCAGCCAGACCTGTCTGAAAGCTGGAAGGGGTCGTGACAGGCGTATTGGAGCCATACACGATGACCACCCTCGACGAATCCTCATGCAGCTGCACCTGCCACATCACGTCGGCCGTGCGACCGCTGCCGCTGAAGGGCGACAGACAAAACTCGCACACGAAGACACGGTTGGGTGCTGAGCCCGTCAGCTCGTACTTCACATATCCGTTGCTGCCCGTACCCATATAGCGGGTAACACCGCATATCTTGGGGAGCGACAAGTTGTAGCTGCTTGCCGTAAACTGGCCTGCCGCACCGTCCCGGTCGGCGGCGTCAGGCCCAAGCCTAAAGATGCCGTTGGAACTGACCGAGAACTGGCTGTAGGCCTCCTCCACCAGCGGGAAAGTGAAGCCAAGATTATAAACGCTGGAAACGGCAGCGTCACGATAAGTATTCCAGATGACTGTTGCATTGCTGTCCAAGGCTATCCACCGTGTGGTGTCCACACCCGTGTCAAAACGATAATCATCCAATGATTGTGCCTGCGCTACCCACGAAACTATTAGTGCCGTAAGGAGCAATAGAAATTGCTTGTACCTCATATATAATGGTGCATTTTAGTGACGTTCCTCGCAAGCCCAACACAGCTTCCCTCACACCCACATTGTCTCCACTTCGATGATGCAAAAGTACACATTTTTTCTAATATAACTATTAATTTCTTGCTATTTAACATTATTATTATCATGGGTGGGGTAATTCGTTGGTTTTGTTTACTTTAACACATAGCCCAAATAAATATGAAGGCGGGCGGCCCTTGGGCCGCCCG
>JAFRXG010000050.1:0-16718 GCA_017441565.1 Bacteroidales bacterium
ATTGAGAATTGAGATTATTTGCTGGCGCGTTTATTCCCTCATTGTGGATGGGAGTATAGAGGCTGTTGAGTTTTTCTTCGGTGAAGTATTGTGGGTCGGCGAAGGTGGTCTTGCCGATGGTGCGGATGAGGGTGAAGGGGGTGTTGAGGACGATGTTGGCCTCTTTGGGGTGGTTGACGTAGCCGTTGGCATCGGAGAGGCTGAGGGGGCGGTGGTAGGTGAGGCCGCCACGTATGCCTACAAAGACGAGCAGCAGGGCCAGCAGGGTGGCGGTGGTGCCCAGCAGGCGACGGCGTTTGGGCGGGCGGCGGTCGGGCTTCAGGTCGCGGTAAAGGAACAGCAGGGCGGCAAGGAACGCCACACCGATGAGGAGCAGGTACCAGTGGTTGACAAGCTCGGTGAAGAAGATATGCCCCAGGTTGCCTTCGTCGGCAAATTCGGCGAAGAAGGAGCTGGTGGTACGACGTCCGGTGTAGCGGGAGTAGACGGTGTCCACCAGGTTGAGCCAAAGGGCCAGTGCGTTGACGACGACGAAGAGTGTTTTGGCCACCAGCCGCCAAGGACGGTTGTCGCGCACACGTGGGGACAGCGGCAGCAGGCACATCAGTATGTAGGGGAGGTTGGTGTAGCAGATGGCGGCGGTGTCGAACCGTAGGCCGCCCCAAAACAGCCGCCAGTGGTTCAGCTGCTGCCATTCGGCTCCATAGAGGTCCCAGAATTCGCAGAGGTATACCACCCGGCAGAGGAAGTAGAGCAGGAAGAGGAGCAGCAGGTTATGGAGCAGCGACTTCATAGGGGACTAGAATTGGAAGTAGATGAACGGTTGCAGGTCGGCAGTGACAAACTGGTAGAGGACGAACACCCCTGCCACGACGGCCAGAAGCATCATCCACAAGGGCATTTGGGCAAACCACAGGCGGTAGCGGCGTTTGAAGCGTTCGGGCAGCCAGTGGATTATCATGCCGACGAGGAAGAGGACGAACACGGAGGAGTAGTGCTGGACGATGTCGGGTATTTGTTGCAGGTTCCACTGCCCGCCGATACGCTCCACCATCTGGGTGGCGGTGCGCCACGCCACCTCGTTGGCTTCGGCAGGGTCGAGGTTGGAGCCGCTGCGGAAGAAGAGGCGGGTGAAGCTGATGAAGATGAAGGTGAGGAAGGTGTTCCACACCAGGATAAGGCCATTTTTGAATTTGGAGGGGCGGTAGCGGCGGCCGCCGAAGGCGGGCACCAGGTGGAGCAGGATGATGGCGGCGGCGATGACCATGAAGGCGAAGTGGAACATGCTCAGTACCGGGATGGGGTAGTAGTGGTAGGCGGTCTTGACGGCAACGTATACCAGCGCGATGACCAGTATGCGCACCCACGGGCCCCATTTCTTCCAGCTCTTGTAGACGAGGATGCCTAGGCCGTTGAGCGCACCCCAGGTGATGAAGTTGAACGAGGCACCGTGCCACATGCCGCCGAGGAGCATGGTGTCGAAGTTGTTGAGGTTGGTGTTGAAGTCTTTGCGGTGGCGGGGGAAGATGAGGTATACGACCGAGAGCACTAGCACCGCGACGATGGCGGCGAGGGTCACCCAACGGGTCTTGGCCATCAGCACCACCACCAGCAGCATGATGGTGGGGATGAGGTAGGTGCCGAGGGTGCTGTTGCGGTTGCCGCCCAAAGGGATGTAGAGGTAGTCTTTGAGCCAGTTGCTGAGTGAGATATGCCAGCGTTTCCAGAAGCCTGCGGGGTTGGTGGCCTTGTAGGGCGAGCGGAAGTTGGTGGGGAGGTAGAAGCCCATGAGCATGGCCACGCCGATGGCGATGTCGGTATAGCCGGAGAAGTCGGCATAGACCTGCAAGGAGTAGATGAGGAGGGCGGAGAAGTTTTCGAAGGGGGTGTAGAGGAGGGGGTTCTCGAAGATGCGGTCGACGAACGAGACGGCCAAGTAGTCGCTGAGGATGAGTTTTTTGAAGAGGCCGTTCATGATCCAAAAGACGGCGATGCCGAATTGGCGTCGGCTGAGGAAGTAGGGCTTGTAGAGCTGCGGCACGAACTGGTCGGCGCGGATGATGGGGCCTGCCACCAGCTGGGGGAAGAAGGTGGTGTAGAAGCCAAAGTCGAGGATGTTGTCGGCATGGCGCACCTTGCCTTTGTAGACATCGACAATGTAGCTGATGTTTTGGAAGGTAAAGAAGCTGATGCCGACAGGGAGAAGGATGGCGTTGGCGATGGAGTAGTGGGTGGAGGCTATGGTGTTGAAGATGTCGGTGAAGAAGTAGGCGTACTTGAAGTAGCAGAGCACACCCAGATTGATGATTACACCGGCAATCATGAGGTTTTTACGGAATCGTTGGGTCGACTTGCCCGTGGAGGCCTGGCGGTAGGCCAGATTGTCGAACCAGATGCCCAACAGGTATCCCACGATGGTGGAGAAGATGAGGAGCGCCACGTAGTTGCCCGAGGTCTTGTAGTAGAAGAAGAGGCTGACGAGGAAGAGGTAGCCGTTGCGCCAGAGACGGCGTGCCTTGCTGATGCGTTGGCCGGTGGGCAGGTGGGAGAGTTTGCGCCGCTCGTGTTTCTCGCCGATGGACATAATCAGGCAGAAGCCGAAGTAGGCAATGAAGAAGAAGGCCCAGAAGTGGAACTGAGTGAAGAGCAGCGGGTGGGAGCTGTCGAAGGCGAAGAGGTTAGTCAGGTATGTAAGGAAATCTGTCACGTGATGATGCGGAGTTGGATGTGTTGGATTCGGAAGGGGTGGCCTCTATGTTGACCCTTTTGGTTTTGGGCTTGCGTCGCAACCCGCGGGGCAAGGGGCGCTCTTCGGTGGAGATATTGCTTGGCTTTTGGCTGTTGTTCTTGGATTGCGTGGAGTGCTGTTTGGAAGAGGCGGGTGGGGGCGTGTAGAGGCTGCGGCTGTTGTCCAGCTCGTGCATGAGGGCTTGGGAGAACATGTCGCCCAGCAGCTGGTAGCCGGAGCGGGTGAAGTGGACTTTGTCTTTTTGGGCAAGGCCGGCCTTCTGCCATTTCTCCATGGACTGGAGGCCTCCCATGATTTCGAACTGGTCCCACACGGCACCGCCGGTGAGTTCGGCCAGGCGGTAGCACACCTCGCGGACTTGCAGCCCGTTGCGGTTGACGGAGTAGGAGCGGCGGCCGGTTTTGCGGTAGCAGTCGTTGTTGGTGATGAAGACGAAGGCGCATTTGGGGTTGACGCTGCGGATGGAGTCGCACAGGCGCAGGTAGTTGTTCTTGAAGGCAACGGAGTCGAAGTCGGTGCCGTGGGCGTCGTTGATGCCGATGCCGAAGATGACGAGGTCGGGGCGGATGAGGCGCAGGTCGTTGGTGAGGGCGCATTTGAGGTAGTCGGGCACTGCTGCGCCGTTGACGCCGATGGAGTGGTAGGTGATGCCGGGGTGGCGGCTGTCGAGCAGTACGCCGGTGAGGGTGAACTGCTGCCCCTCCTGACAGGGGATGATGATGTCGATGGAGTCCACCTCCTGCCGCAGATTGAAGACGTAGCGGTGGAGGTTGGTGTCGATATAGGAGGGCGGGGTGTTGTTGTCGTCGTAGCGCAGGTAGGGTACGATGCCGTCGGGGGTGTAGCCCAGCACCACAACGCGTGAGACACCGTAGTCGATTTCTTTCTCGTTGGAGAGAATCTGGATGGAGGTGGGCATGTCATGGGCGGTGACGGAGATGCCGCAGAGGCCCATTGGGTATTCGGGCTGCTTGTAGACGTTGCGGGTGAGGATGACTTTTTCGAGGCAGTGCACCTTGTAGTCGGCTGGGTTGTTGCACTTGGCGGCAGCGGAGTAGGGGAAGAGGAGGCCGCGGCCTCTGACGAGGGTGGGGTAGGCGTTGAGGATGTTGGTGCGGATGCGGTGGGGGAGGGTGCCTGCCTGCACATGGGAGCCGCCGATGTGCATGATGCTGATGCTGCCCTGCCCGGTGGCGCAGACGTGGTGAAACTTCTGGAAGAAGGCGAGCATGGGGAGGGAGGTGCTGTCGTAGTGGAGGCAGTTGGCTTCGGGACGTATGAAAGGATAGTCCTGTGCCCGCAGCGGTGTGACGCAACAGAGGACTGCCAGCAGGCAAAGGGCCGTTAGGTGTTTATTCTTGCACATCGAGAACTTCCTTTCTCATCTTATAGAGTTTGTACATATTGTCGAAAGCATTTGACAGGCGGTCGCCCATGATGTCGACGCCGCGTTGCGAGAAGTGTATGTGGTCGGCTCCTCCCAACCCTTTCGCCACCCATGCGGGCATGGAGTTGCGGCCGCCCATGGCGTGGAAGATGCTCCAGAATGCCGCCCCATGGCTGTTGGCGGTGGTTTGCAACGACTCTACCACATTGGGCAGCATGGGGTAGGTGTGGATTTCGCCTTCGATGTTGGCACACATGTCGGAAGGGCCGATGAAGAGTATCTTGGCGTGTGGGCAGCATTGGTGGAGGCGGTCGATTTGGTGGCCCATGTTGGTGCAGTAGGCATCAATCTGGCCTTGGGTGCGGAGGTAGGGTACCGAGTTGCCGCCGAACTGCATGATGATGAGGCCTACGTCCATCAGGTTGTAGGCGTCGGCCAGCTGCTGGCGGTTGATTTGGGTGAACTGATGGCCGGAGCAGCCGCGCATGGGTATGTTGTCCACTGCCACGCCTGGGCCGTCGTCCACCAGCAGGCCATAGATGTCGGCATAGCCTGCGGCGGAGAGCCGCACGGAGGTGGTGGCGCTGTCCAGCCGCCATTCAAAGGCATGGACTCCTTCCACCTCGCAGGACTGGGTGTCGGTGTAGCCGCTCACGCGGTCGGTCAATGCCACCTTGAGGGGTCCCGGCCGGTTGCAGAAGAGCATCTTGACCCGCGAGAATTGTCGCAGGCGGTTGTCGCAGCTGCGGTGGGTGCCGGCTGTGATGGTGCTCGTTGCCGAGCCGCCCACATAGAAGTCCTGCACCATGGGGCCGTAGTTGCCGTTGGCGCGTGACACCGTGCTGTCGCCGAAGGGGGCCTGACGCACCAAAGCACCGGAGCCATAGGTGCTGACCGAGAGCGAGGGGATGAGGGTGGCGAAGGGCACCAGGCCAGGACCGCCGCCACCGAAATGGCTCTGCATATAGGCGCGCAGACGGTTGGTCATGCGGTCCATCTCGATTTGCGAATCGCCATAATGGACCAAGCGGATGGTGCGGCCGGTGGAGCGGGTGTTTTCGAGTTGTGCGAAAAGGTCGTCGAAGAAGCTGTCGTCGTTGTTGGGGAACCAGAAACGGGTGTCGCTGCTGTCGAGCTGGTGGCGGAAGTGCTCCAGAGAGTCCTGGTGGTTCTGCAACTCCACATTCAGCGAGTCCTGTCGTGCCAAGAAGGCATCCAGGTCGAGCTGTCGTTGGGGGTTGAGCACCTTGGTGAGCGAGGGGAAGTGAAGGCTTACGGGCCCCACGTGTAGCCCCTCTTTGGGGAAGAGGGCACAGAGGGCAGCAAGCAAGGTGATGGCAGAGGCTACGAACAGGAGCGTCTTATAGGATTTCATCAGTTCTTCTTCAGCTCGTTGAGGTCGTTATACATCTGTTCCAGCTTGCGCTGTAGGACATAAATCTTTTTCGCCTTGTCGGCGGGCATGGCGGGGGTTCCGAGGACAATAGAGTCGTCGTCGACCGAGCGGGTGACGCCCGACTGGGCACCGATGGTGACGCGGTTTCCGATGGTGATGTGTCCCACGATGCCCACCTGGCCGGCAATGATGCAGTTGTCGCCCACCTTGCCGCTTCCGGCACAGCCTGACTGCGAGGCCATGACGGTGTTGCTGCCGAAGGAGACGTTATGGGCTATCTGGCAGAGGTTGTCAATCTTGGCACCGCGGTGGATGATGGTGGAGCCCATGGTGGCGCGGTCAACACAGGTGTTGGCGCCAATCTCCACATTGTCCTCGATAATCACGTTGCCTATCTGGTCAATCTTGTTGTAGGTGCCGTCGCCGGTAGGTGCAAAGCCGAAGCCGTCGCCTCCCACCACCACGCCGCCGTGGAGTATGCAGTTGTTGCCCACCTTGCATTCGCGGTAGATTTTCACTCCGGGGTAGAGGATGGTGTTGTCGCCGATTTCGCAGTAGTCGCCCACGTATACTTGGGGATAGATTTGCACGTTGTTGCCAATCTTGGCATGTCGACCTACGAAGGCAAAGGCTCCCACGTAGCACCCTTTGCCGATATGTGCGGAGCGGTGGACGCTGCTGCGCCATGAGCGGCCCCGCTTGGGTTTGTCGGCGGTGTTGAACATGTGCAGCACTTTGGCGACACAGAGGTAGGGGTTGTCCACGCGTATGAGGGTGGCATCGACCGGGTGTTCGAGCACCATGTCGCGTGAGATGAGTATGGCAGAGGCTTTGCGCTCGTAGATATAATGGGTGTATTTGGGGTTGGCAAGGAAGGTGATGCCGCCTTCGTCTACCTCTTCAATACGGCAGGGTTTCCAGATGAGGGCGTTCTCGTCGCCTTCGACGGTGCCTTTCAGTTTTTGGGCTATTTGTTTGGCTGTGAACTGCATGTCAGATAGGGTTCTATATGGGTGAAAGTTTGTTGGTCGATGATGGGGATTTCAAGTATTTCGTGTATGTCGTCATAAGGGCCGGAGGTTTCGCGCAGCCGCACGATGGCCTTGGCCTGGTAGTAGTCGAGATAAGGATGGCGTTTCAGCTGGTCGATGGTGGCGCTGTTGAGGTCGAGCGTTGCGACGGTATTGGGGGTGATGTAGAGGTGGGGGACGATGTCGTTGTATCTCGTCGAGTCCATGCCGTACACTTCCATCAGCTGCCCTTTGTCGACAAATCCGCCCAGCAGGGTGCGGTAGCGAATGATGCGGCGGGCGAAGGTGGGGCCTATGTTGTAGAGCTGCACCAGGTCGGTGGAGTCGGCATCGTTGAGGTCGAACATGAGTGGTTCCTTTTTCCGAAAAGGGTAGGAGGTGCCGAGGGTGTTAGAGGTGTGGGGCTGCCGCGTGTCATGTTTGACGTTGGAGGAGCGGTGGCGGTTGGATGGCTGACTGTTGGTGTGCTTTGGTGCGGCTTTTGCAGACCGAGCGGTGAGTTGTAGGGAGGCCTCTTTGGGTATGGCGGTTGATGGGGCAGGAAGCCGCCTTATTAAAACGACAATCAGCAGTGCTGTTGCAAGCACTGCTGTAAGCCAGAGGTATCCCTTTTGCCGAATCATTCCTCGTCCTCCTTCCACTCGATAGTGCCCCTTTGGTGGAATATGATGGGGGCTTGGAAGGCGTCGTCGGACTCGAACTTGTCGCCGTAGGTGACGCGGGGGCCGTTCTTGGTGCGCAGCGGATTTTGGGAGTAGACCCTGTGTTCCATCTGGTTCCACGTGAGGTCTTGCAGATAGATGGTGTCGCCTCGCTGGAGGTCGATGATGACCACGCTGTCGCGCACCATCATGGTCTCACGTTTGTCGAGGCTCACCGCATAGCGGGCACGCAGGATGCCCGTGGGCTTGTTGTAGCCGTCGTAGAAATACATCACCACCCCTTTGGGATATTCGGTTTTTTCTTCGGGAGTGCTGTATTTTTCGATAAGCGGGGCGTGCATCACCAACTGCAGCTGTCCGTTCTCGCTGCGTTGTATGTTGGCATTTTTGACGGTGCTTTCGGGCAGGGTCTGGGGTTCGAATATCTTGGTTTTTTCGATGTCGTTGCCGCAGGCCGTGAGAAGGAGGGAATAAGAAATAAGAACTAAGAGGCAGTAAATCTGCCCCTTAGTTCTTATGCGGTAAAGCATGTTTCTAGGGTTCGCCGACATTTAGCGGGTGCGAATGATGGTAGATTTGCCAATCCAACCGGGTACCACATAGCTGTGGCCGTCGATGAGGTCGAGCATGAAGGCGTCGTTCTTCTTGGGGAAGTGGGCGGAATAGGAGCCTATCAGCTTGTCGGCAATGGCGATGATGTTGTCGGTGGGTTCGACCTGCTTGGCGTGACGGAGTTCGTCGACTGCGGCCCAGTAGGCAGAGCGGCCGCCCATGCCGTCGTCGATGGAGCGGTAGCTGGCAGCGTAGACGGTGGCCAGATTGATATAAGGCTCACCCTTGGTGCGGTCGATTTCGGCGGCTTTCAGCAGGGCGGTGCGGGCGGCGCTGTAGCTGCCCAAGCCGGAATAGGAGAGACCCATGATGAGGTAGGCCTTGTAGAGGTCTTTTTTGTCGGTCAGTTTCTTGACGGCATCCTGGGTGTACTCGATGGCCTCGGAATATTTCTTCTTGCCGTAGCACATGCTACCCATGCGCATGGCGGTGCTGGGTGAGGGTTCCACCTCGTAGAGGTTCTCGGTGGCGGCGAAGAAGAGTTTGTTGTCGGTGCAGCCTTTCTTCATCATGATGTTGGTAATCTTCTTCAGCAGTTCGGGGTTCTTGGGGTCGGCCTCGAATTTCTTCTGATAGATTTCAATCAGTTGGTCGCAAGAGGCATAGGGTGAGAAGACGGCTTCCACGTTGTTGATGTAGCCGCTGATTTTGGCGATTTTGGCGCTGTCGTCTACGATGGTGTCGCGGATGTTGTCGAGCAGCTCGCTGGCGATGTCGTAGTTATCGATAATCAGCGAAGGCTCGCCCAATCCGGCCTGCACATAGTCGGCAGTGGCTTTGAAGAAGAGGGTCACATAGTTCTCGTCCAGCTCGTTGGCACCAGCCTTGATGGCACTTTCGTAAATCTCATAGATGGTCTTCACATCTTTCGGGCGGAGGGTGCTGAGGGTTTGGGCTTTTTTGGCAAGCACTACGGCCTCTTCGCCGAAGTACTGTATGCGCTGGTCGAACATGCGCATCAGTTCGTCGATGTATGCGTCACGTTCTTCGGCTGTCTGTGCAGCGTTGATCATGGATTTCATGATGACTTCGCCTCTTTGGTACACGCCCTTGCTGAAGCGGGGGCAGTGTAGGAGGATTTGGCGCCAGGGTTCGTAGCAGTCGGTGTAGCTTTTCTGTTTGTAGAATTCTTGGTAGAGCGATACGTTGCTGATGCAAGCGATGCTGTCGTCAGGGGTGTCGCCCCATTTGCTTTGGGCGGTGGCGGCGAATCCCATGCTCAGGGCAACTGCCGCGATAATGACAAATTTCAGTTCTTTCATGGCTGTCAATTGTTATCGGTTTATTTTTTAGTATTGTTTGTCCGTGATTTATTGTGAGTGATGTTATTTTGTCCGACAGGTCTGACTTGTCTGACTAGTCCGACGGGTCCGACAAGTACGACTAGTTATATCTCCTCTTTACAAACCAGCGTTCGCAGGAGCCGATGGAGAGTCCCACTGTGAGGCAGTCGCGGCGCAGCAGTTCGCTGGTGCCGAAGCTGGAATAGCCGAGGCTCAGGTTCAGCACCGAACGACCCTTGCGCATGGGCAGGCTGAAACCCATGCCGCCGCCTATCTCGTTCAGGGCATAGCGTGTCCCGTCTATTTCCAAGGCTAGGCGGCTTTGGTTGAAGTAGAGGCCGCCGCTGATGCCGATACGGCGCCAGTAGCTGCCTGCGCCAGCATCCCCCTTCCATTCGCATCCCAGGGCGATGCGATAGTTGGGCTGCTCGCACAAGGCCGACTTCCCGAAGATGTTGTGTTCTTCATCCTCCACATAGCGCAGCCCGCTATAGGGGGCATAGTAGCCGTCTATGGCCACCTCCCACAGCTCGTTGCGTTCCAGTGCCAGCCCCACACCGATGGAAAACGGCTGTTCCAGCGTGCTGGTGTAGCTGTTGTCTACGCCCTGTTGGGGGAAGATGGTGTCGAACAGGGTCTCTGAACTCACACCGCCCAAATAGGTGTATACCAAAGCTTCGTCGTTGAGGCTCATGCTGCGTGGCACACGGCAGGTGATGCCGGCTTTCAAGCTGTATTTTTCACCCAAAGGCTGGCGGTACTGCAGGCCTAGATCCACCAAAAGGTTGCTGACGTAAGTGTTCTTTTGCCGACGGGAGTTGACGCAGTAGGTGCTGTCGTTCCCTTGGAAGTTGTATGTGATGGCGCGGGTGATGGAGCCATAGAGGTAGTCGAGGTTGAATCCCAAGGAAAGCCGCTTGCCCAGTTGGAAGGCGCTGCCGAAATAGAGCTGCGACACACCGCCGTTGCCGTCGTAAATGGTCTTCACTTGGCTGGCCGTCAGGGGGTCGTCCTGCGTGTGTACCGATTCGTAATTCACCGTGCTAAAAGGTAGAAGGCCAGCCGACACTTTCCACCAGCGGGTGAGGGGGAAGGCGATGGCCAGATAGGCCAGGTTGCCGTCGGCGTCGGGGGACAGCTGTTTCGAGTCGTCCAGCAGCACTGAGCTCTGAATGTTCACACCAATGTCGAACACAAAGCTCTCCTCTTCCACAGCTGCATAAGAGGCTGGGTTGAATGGATTGACCGTATTGCGTGAAGCACGGCTGAACACCACGCCGCCCATGCGGTAGGCACCCGGCATGCCGAAAGGCAGGTCGCTGATGCCGATGCCATATTGCGAGAACGGCATGTTGAAGCCGTTCTGTGCCATTACGCTGCCTGTCAGTCCGGTCATTAAGACCGCCATCAAGGCTATTATCTTTTTACTTCTCATCATATTTCAATTTATAGTTCATTATTCCATTTAGGCCTATCATCACCAGATAGGGCTCAATTCGGTAGTCGCTTCTGCCACCTACGAGCCTCCCGCTGTCGCCGCCTGTTATAATCACCTGAAGGTCAGGTTCCAGTTGGCGATAGTGGCTCACAAACCCAGCCATCTCGTAGCGGGTGGCGGTAAGCACTCCGGCCACCAGCGACTCCTTCGTCGAACGACCTGCTACAGGCAGCTCGTTCGAACACACGTTTTCTAATAACGGCAATTTTGCAGTAAAAGTATGCAGGGCGCGAAACTTCATGTCAATTCCGGGCAGTATGGCCCCACCATGATACACACCCGCTGCATCCAGATAGTCTATGGTGATGCAGGTGCCGGCATCGATAATCAGCTGTGGGCAGCCTTCTTTCCTCAGCATCCATGCCCCGCAGGCTGCCGCTATGCGGTCAGGACCCAAAGTTTCGGGAGTGGCATAGTCCAATGTGATAGGTAGCGGCATGTCGGCAGTAAGCTGCTGCACTTGTTTCCCTTCCAACCCCAAGGCATGCAGGTCGGCATTGCCGGTGGCGCAGACGATGATGTCTGCCCGTGCCCCCTCAAGAGGCAGCCCCTCGGTCATATAGCCGCATTGCATCAGCTGGTCCTTCTCAAAGAGGGCCCACTTGCTACGCGTGTTGCCTATGTCGATGGTCAGGTTCATAATCAGTAGGGATAGATAGTATAGCTAGTGATACTAGTCTTTCTTCGATTTTTCGTTATACATATTCATTGCCCTGTCGGGGCCCAAGGTGCAGAAGCAGCGCACCGCCTCGCACGCTCGTTCGATGCGGGGGTCTAGTTCGGCGTGTTCCTCCTCGGTGAAGCGGCCCAGCACATAGTCCACTTGGTGGCCGCGGCTGAAGTTGTTGCCCACGCCGATGCGTAGGCGGCAGTAGTTTGTGCTGCCCAAAGCGGCTTCGATGTTGCCCAAGCCGTTGTGGGTGCCCGCGCTGCCCTGCTTCCTCATGCGCAGGGTGCCTAGAGGCAAGGCTATGTCGTCAGCTATCACCAGCAGGTTCTCCTGCTTGATTTTCTCAGCCTGCAGCCAGTAGCGCACCGCCTCACCGCTGAGGTTCATGTAGGTCGTCGGTTTAATCAGCACCATCGTACGCCCTTTCAGGCGCACCATCGTGCGGTAGGCGCGGCGCTCCAGCGACCACACAGCGTTGATGTTTTCAGCACGTGCCTGTCGCACCATTTCGTCCAGCACCATAAAGCCCACATTGTGACGAGTGCCCTCATATTCGGCACCCACATTGCCCAAACCCACTATCAGATACTTCATGCTATAGTCAATATTATCGTCTGATTTGCAGTGCGAAAAGAATCTGTAAAATATGTTCATATATAAATTGTCAGGCTGCAAAAGTACGACTTTTTTTTCACTTACTCAAAAAATAATTCCCTGTAGGGATGTGTAAATGTGTTAACGTGTTGAATCAATGCTTGAATGCTTGAATCAATGCTTAAATGTGCTAATGCTTGAGTGGCTGACGCAGTCAAATTACTCAGACAATCAAGCAATCAAACAATCAAGCATTCAAGCATTAACACTTTCACTCTTTTCAAAAGCGTGTCCAAATCAAAAAAAATGCGTAACTTTGCAACCGAAAAATCCGTAAACACGGCTATCACATTAAGGATTGCTTGATTGTCTGAGTAATTTGACCGCACCAGCACTCAAGCATTCAAACATTGATTCAAGCATTCACACATTCATATACCCCAGCTATGAGACATCTGATACTTTTTCTCGCTCTCTTTGCCGTAATGTCGCCTTGCGGGGCTCAGCGGCTTTCCGTCACCGACTTCGGTGCTGTGGGCGACGGGACAACCCTCTGCACCCGCAGCCTTCAGGCCGCCATCGACAGCGCCAACGCCGCATATAACCGCAGCGGGGAGCCGCAAACCGTGGTCCTCCCAGCTGGACGGTTTGTGAGCGGCACACTCTATCTGAAGAGCGGGGTGACGCTGATGCTGAACGAGGGCGCCACACTGTTAGGCTCTACCAACCCGTTCGACTATGTGAAAGACCCCTACTGCCGCTGGACGGCATTTGTCTTTGCCGTGAAGCAGCACGACATCGGCATCAACGGCAAGGGCACCATCGACGGGCGCGGCTGGGAGGTGGCAAACCAAATGGTGGAATACGTACACATGGGGCTGGTGGACGACCCCCTCAAGTACGACCGCCCCAACGAGACGAACCGCCCCGAGAACATCCATTTCCGCGAATGCGAGAACGTCATCGTGAGAGGCATCACCCTCCGCAACCCTGGCAGCTGGAACCAGCAGTACGACCAGTGCCGCAACCTCCTTATCGAAAACCAGACGGTGGACAGCAAGTCGTACTGGAACAACGACGGGGTGGACATTGTGGACTGCAGCGACGTGGTGATACGCAACTGCACAATGGATGCCGCGGACGATGTGTTCTGCTTCAAGAGCCACAGCGTGGACGGCGTGTGTGAGAATGTGACGGTGGAGAACTGCTATGGCCGCTCGTCCGCCAACGGCATCAAGTTCGGCACTATGACGCGTGGCAAGTTCCTCCACTTCCGCTTCCGCAACATAGTGCTGCGCGACACCTACCGCAGCGCCATCACGATAGCCAGCGTGGACGGCGCCACGGTGGAGGACATTGAGATTGACGGCCTGCGCGCCACCCACACGGGCAACCCCCTCTTCCTGCGCTTCGCCGAACGCCGCGAGGGCAAGGGCACGCCTTACCTTAAGGATATTGTGATACGCAACGTGGAGGTGGAGGTGCCGCTGGACAAGCCCGACGCGGGCTACAGCTACGAGGGTCCTGTGGAGGACCTGCCCCGCAACATATCGCCCTCCAGCATCGTGGGCACCCCCGGGCACCGCATACAGAACGTGCTGCTAGAAAATATCGTATTCTCCTATCCCGGCCATGCCGACACCGCCTACGCCTATCGCGGCTGCTCGCCCGAGGAGCTGGCAGCCATACCCGAATGGGAGAAACGCTACCCCGAATTCTCGATGTGGAAGGAGCTGCCCGCCTGGGGGCTCTACATCCGCCACGCCGACAATATCACCTTGCGCAACGTCACCTTGAGGCTGGGAGGTGAGGACTACCGCCCCGCCATCGTGGCGGACGACGTGAACGGGTTACGAATTGAGAATGGAGAATTGAAAATTGAGAATGGTTTGCCGCACCCGGGCAAATCGCAATTTTCCATTCTCAATTCACAATTAATCGCAAACGACTGCGGGAAGATAAAGAATGATTCTAAAGCGATAAAAATAAAGCGACAAAAGAGCAAGGGGAGCACAAGGCCTGCCGTGGATGCTTCGCAGACCTCGTCCGACATCATCCTGGCACAGGCGGGCAGCACCCTCTGCTCGGAGGGGTCGACGCTGTATAAGGCATCGCGTTTCGGATGCAAAAGCAACGGCACCACCCTCAACACCTCCTCCATACAACACGCCCTGAACTATATTGCCACACATGGCGGCGGCACCCTCGTCTTCGAAGTGGGTCGCTACCTGACCGGCAGCATCCACCTCCCCCAAGGAGTGAACATACAGCTCAACGAAGGCGCCATACTGGTGGGGTCGCCCAACCGTCACGACTACGAGAGCGTTGACGGACACCCCACCCTACTGATTGGCAGCGACGAAGGCATCTCGCACATCTGCGGGCTAGGCTCCATCTTCCCCACCCTGCCTGAGGTACGTCTCTTTTCCGCCAATATCGGCCTCCACCTAAGCTATATTCTCAACAATCCCAATCCAAAGCACTAGACGCATATACTTTGGAGATAGCTAATTACAAAAAAAGCAACTACATACACTGTCCATTTCAAAAAAATTGTGTATCTTTGCAAACGTTAAAAACAACATTTTTTCAGAACACCTGTAACAAAAAAGGCACTTTTTGCTACTAACTCAGACAGACAAACGTCAGAAACAAATAAAATATTTATTCAACAAATATCAAAGAAAAAATGAAAAAGACATTTCTCCTCATTGCAGCCACACTCCTATTCTGTGGACAGATGACCGCACAAGACATCGCCATGGCCACCCCTACCGATATCTCTGCCGAGTTGAACCCTGCATACAACCTGCAGACTGACATCTTCAGCACGCCCTCACTGAATCTGGCCCAGACCACCAATTACCAATTGGGTGCCAGCCAGTATGCCTCGCCCAAAGGATGGGGCATCGCATGTATCGTGTCGGGCGGGCTCACCCTGACGTCGGGAGTCGGTGTGCTGCTTTGGAGCAGCTTGTTCAACAAAGTTACTTCAACGGCGGCCGAGCAAGGGTTTGAAACCGACCCCGAATTCGACCAAGCAGCCGGTACCGTTACCAAAGTCTTTAAGATAGCCGGTATCACAGGTGTCGTCATTGGTGCGGGCCTCATCACCGGCGGCATCCTCCTCGTCAACAAAGGCAGCAAGACAAAGGGAAAATCCACCGTCAGCCGTCCTGTGAAACGCAAACATCACCGCTATTCCGAGAACTTCGCCGCTCCCGAAGACATCAGCGACTGGACTCTCACCCTCAACGCCGGCCCCGCAGGTGGCGGACTGACTTTGACCTTCTAACTTGTATTCATAACCGAGGGTGTCCAAAAGTCAAGGACACCCTCTTTTTTATCCCAACGACGAAATAGAACAGAACACGATGAAAAAGATCATGATGATATGCGTGGTGATGCTCGCCATCATCGCTTTGACCACCTGCAAGAACGGGCAACAGAACGAGAACGCGCCCAAAGGCTACCTCTCTGTTGCCGACTTTTCGTCGGACGACATTATCGTCATGGGGACCTATGACGAACTCATCTCTAAAATGGGCGAGCCAATAAGATATACAGACAGCCTCGTGATGTACAGGAGGAATGACTCACTGATAAACATACCAGGGATGTTCTATGATGGCATCAGCTATATCCGTCGGGGCGACAGCGTTCAGTTGGCTTTCGTAGATTTCCGTAAGAGTGGGGTGAATCTGACCTTGCAAACGGGTGGCGGACAACCGTTGACGCTTGACACCAACTCGCTTTGCGATGATTTCTATGCCTATATGGGCAAATATGTCTTCCCCGGCAATGACTTCAACGGTCTGCCTGACGAAGAGAAGACCTCGTTTGAATCGTACTATGTGACTGGGGATTGGGTTTATACGATAGGATTTGTGTGTGACACCATCGACAAGAAGCATAGCCTTCTCATCATGCCGGTATATACACTTCAGGACAAGAGGTTGTGGTATATCGAGTTTTCCGCTGTCGACATGGGTGGTTTGTATAGAAACAATTAACCCAACAAAACAGATTGAAAAGAAACAACAAATACAGACAGACGATGAATAAGATACTTCTGATATGTGTTATGCTGTACACTCTTGGATTGAATACAGCGTGCCAAACGCCTATCCGAAACACAGAGCCCGACGATTCTGCTGTTTGGGGAACAACAGAGGATGGCGACGAGTTGTTTCTGTTTGTAGAGCACGAACCCGAGTTCCCTGGAGGCATGGATTCGTTATATTCTTTTTTGAACAAGAACATTCACTATCCCCAAAAGGCTATAGAGGGAAAGTTTGAAGGCAAGGTCTATGCTCACTTCATAGTTGAAAAAGACGGTAGCATTACCAATGCACAAATAGTACGGGATATCGTTTACGGTAACGAAGAGGCAGACAGTATAGCAGCCGAACTTGGCTGTGGCGCCGAGGTGCTCCGTGTGATAAATAGAATGCCTAAATGGAAGCCAGCCAGCAACAATGGTACTATCTGCCGTTACAAATTCATGCTACCCATTGAGTTCTCTTTGAGTGAAGGAATACTGTGAACACCATCTTTCGACAGCTCGGCACTGCCACACAACCAACCGATGCCGCATACACTGCCTCGCTCAAACACAATAATCAACCTCTTCTTTCGTTATCACCAACATGACTAAGGACAACAACGGAATCAATCACACCAACAGCGAAGAACACCACAGCCTCATTGACTCGATGTCACCATTCCTTGACAACGGAAAGCCAAAACTGGGCATCTTTTGGTACGACGTGGTCAACCAGTCGCTCTTTGGTGTGGAGAAGCTGGATGCCGAGCAGGCCACTTTTGTCAATGGCC
>JAFRXG010000051.1:0-15270 GCA_017441565.1 Bacteroidales bacterium
AGCTGCCGCCTCCCAGCGCGTAATTGAACAATATCTGTCCTTCGGCAGAAGGGGTTTGCGTTACATAAAGTACTGTAAACGCCACTGTTAAAAGTAAAAACCTCTTCATAATGTTATATATTTCTGCCTACAAAGATACACATTTTTTTTGAATTGTAAAGAAAATGCAAACATGTGGCAGTGATAGAAATGGCTCCTCACTCCACCAATAGGCACTCAGTGAGGCCAGCGACGGTGCAAATCCCTGGTATTGTTTGTTTTTGTCTCGATTTAACAAAAGTTTTGTTTCTATTTTTACTTCTTCAGCCTAAATGAAGCTGAAATAAAAAAGTAATGGAATCGGAATAAAATAGAAAATACTGAGATAACTTTCACTGAATTAAGGTATAAAGAGGTATATTTTGGGTACGGAAACTGCGTTAAATAACGTTAATTATTGAACTGAGGGGGTGACGAAAAGGGTTATTTGGGATGTATTATGTGTACGGCCGACGTTTCGGAAATGGACGAAGTCCGACCGAATTCGGTTAACACTCGTTACGGGTTGAATCTGCAATGCATTATTTGTGTCCTATAGGCAGAACTGCCTCTGTTTGATAATTAATAATAATAGTATACGCAATGAAAAACAACATGTTAAAAAGAAGTATTCCTTTTGTCCTACTGTGGACGCTGCTGCACCTTCCTTGGATAGCGGGAGCACAGACAGGCACAGTCGTCACCATAGGCGACACGACCAATATGTTTCTTATGTCGGGCGATGCCACCCTGCCATACGTGGACGGCTGGGCCAGCTATACCCAGCAGCTGGTACAGAGCGACGAGCTGAACGGTGAAGCCATGATTACGGGCATCGACTTCTACGGTGGCACATCAAGCAGCATAGGTCGCGCAGGCTGCACCATCTATCTCGCCAACACGTATGTGCCTAATATGGGAGGCGACATGGTGGGGTTCGGCCCCCTGTTTCAGCAGGTGGTAGTAGACACTATGGTCTGCGCCACGGGGTGGAACCACATTGAGTTCGACACGGCCTTCTACTACAACGGTCTCGGCAACCTGCTTGTTGCGGTGGACTGCCCGTGGGGCTGGACGGGTGCCAATTTCTATGTCGCACAGCGGGGAATGCTGGAGTCGAAGTATGCGAGAACCAATTTGGCGAATATCACACCCTCTACCTCCACAACGAGTTCCTCATGCCGCAACATTATGCGACTGCACACGCAGCCGGTGCCTTCGGCTGTCGCCACCTGCCCGGCACCCACACTGTGGGTGGACTCGTTGGGCACCGACGCAGTAAGGATGAAATGGAACCCCGGCTATCGCGACACCTCATGGACGGTGGAGTGCATCACCGACGGCGACACGGCATGGCACACAAGCGGCCTGGTGTGGGGCGACACTTCGTATACGATGACGGGCCTTACACCTAACAGCAACTATACTTTCCGCCTTACGGCGTTTTGCACCGACACCTTCACCACGGTGTTGAGGCGTGTGCTGACCAACTGCATGCCGATGACGCTTCCCTACGCTGAGAATTTTGAAAGTGCTTGGAGTATGCCCGGCTGCTGGTATGTCGTGCCGGGGGCGGCAGGGGACAGACCTACAGTTACTTCGAGCTATTCGCATACGGGGTCGCACGCAGTGCAGTTGAAAGGAGGTGCGGTAGTGTTGCCTGCCTTTGATGCAGCACCCGACAGCTTGGAATTGTACTTCTGGGCTAAGAGTAATGGCGGCTCCAATCGCAACCTGTACGTGGGCTTGGTGACCGACCCGCTGGACTTGTCGACTTTTGTGCCGCTGGACACCGTGGTGGTGCCGAACTATGCGAATTGGGTTGCCGCGGCTGTGCGGACAAACCGTTACTCCCGCCCGTCGGGACGGCTGGCAATCGTTACCGCCGACCCATTGAACACTTGGTTGTTTATCGACGATATTGAGGTGAGCCATATTGTGCCCTGCGAGGCATTGGCGTCGGCGACTGTGGACTGGAAGAGCGACACGGCGGCACTGGTGCGCTGGGTAGACACGGCGGGTGCGGTCTACTACGATGTGGCTTACGGCCATGTGGGCTTTGTGCCCGACTCCACCACCATGGTCACCAATGTGCGCACCGACAGCCTGCTGCTGACGGGGCTGCTGCCCTATACGCAGTACGACGTGTATGTGCGGCCCGAGTGCGGCAGCTTCACTGCGCACTGGTCGCCTGTGATGACGTTCCGCACGCTGTGCAGTCTGCTGGACTCGCTGCCCTATACTGAGGACTTTGACAGCTACTCCGTCAGCACCAACCCCACATCAATTCCCTGCTGGCAAGGCAGGGTAGGGCTGAACACCGTTGTTGTCAATCTGGCAGGCGACGCCCATTCGGGCAGCCGCGTGATGCGTTGGGAATGGAGCATTTATGAGACGGTGGTCGACCAAAAGGTTGTCCTGCCCGCCATCAATACGTCTGTGCTGCCCATGAGTGGTTTGCAGCTGAGCTTCTGGGCAAAGAACACGGAGAACCCGTACCACCGTTATGACCCTGCCCGCATAGTGGTGGGCGTGATGAGCGACCCTGCGGTGGACAGCACCTTCCAGGTGGTAGACACAGTAAACCTTGTGGGCGAGGACTGGAGCCGCTACGATGTGCCGCTCACCTCCTACCGTGGCACGGGCAGGTACATCGCCCTGCTGAGTTGTCCGAGCATTGGCAGCCGCAACAATTGGTATGCCTACCTTGACGATGTACTGATTGATATGGCACCTCCCTGCGCCAATGCGACGGGGATGTCGTTGACAGGCCTTACCTCCACTTCGGTCACGATGGAGTGGGACGCTGCCGACAGCGGCACAAGGTGGCTGACCTATATCGACACTGTCGCCACAGCTACGCCTATGGCGGGCAGTGCATCCGTCTCCACCCCCTCCTACACTTTCGGCGGTCTCACCGCCGGGACAGCATACTACGTGTGGGTGGCTGCCATCTGCCCCAAGGGCGACACGACGGGATGGGAAGGTCCCATGCAGGTGGTGCCAGGTGTGTGGAATATGCGTGCTAACCGTAACGACACCCTGACGATGTGCGGCGTGAGCCTTTATGACGACGGAGGGGCGACGAACGATTTCTCCTACCAGAACTCCACGCTGGTCGTCCTGCCCGACAGCCCCGGCCACTTGGTCAGCATCAGCGGGCGCTGCAACATCGGCGGCAGTTCCACCCTCACCATCTACGACGGCATTGGCACTTCGGGCTCCGTCCTTTGGCACAAGGGGTACAACAACATCGCTGCCGTCAATTTTGGTCCTGTTGTCTCTGATGCGGGTGCTATTACCCTTGCCTTCCGTGGCAGCAGCTTCCCCTACGCCTACGAAGGGTTCGACCTACAGGTCAGCTGTGTGCCGGACACCTGCATCATCCACCCTCTGCGGCTCGACCCCATGGTGCCTGTCAGCGATTCGGTGCTTGCCCTCACATGGCAATGCAACGGTGCTTCGCTCTACGAGGTGGAGTATGGCCCAGTGGGCTTTGTCCCCGGAACAGGAACAATTGTAACCACTACTGCCAACAGCTATGCCATCACGGGGCTTGTCAGTCTTGACCGCCGTGAGGTGTATGTGCGCAGCATCTGTGGAGAGGGAGATACGGGTGCGTGGGTACATGGTGTCTTTACCACTCAGGCGTGCAGCGACGCCGTCTACCGCGAGAACTTCGACAGCACCTTCTACAGCAACAGCACTTGCAACCTGCCTATTGGCTTCAACGGCTTCCCCTACCGCTATGTCCAAACCATTATCGACTCGGCACACCTCGCCGGGCTTGAGGGCGGCATCACGGCTTTGGCCTTCCGCCCCTGCGACCACATAGCAGCAGGCCATCAGGGAGGCATCAGCGTCTATCTTGCCAATGTGGCGGACACCGCCATTGGCAGCGGCCCCATCCTGCCCGATGCGGGACACCGCTTTGTGAAGGTGATTGACTCCGCCAATTTTTGCCACGGAGCCACCACCGACTGGCAGCTCTTCAGCTTCGACCGTCCGTTTATGTGGGACGGCCACCAGAATCTCCTTGTCGCTGTGCTGCGACAGGACGGCGGCAGCGGGTTGCGTACCGAATACGCGGGCCACTACCGCTATACCGACCTCCTCAACAACATCAACCGTGGGTACATCTTCACAAGTTATAGCCCCATCGACATCGACAGCACGAGCACCTACAACAACGGCTATGGCACTTATCTGGTCGGCGACCTGCGCCTCTATACCAACACGTGCGACCTGCCCCTGTGTGCCGTGCCGGAGGTGGACAGCATCAGGGGTGACTATGAAAGCATCACCATAGATTGGAGCGGCGGGAGCAGCGACTACCAGATTTCCATCACGCCCGGCTACACTCCGCTGCTCCCGGTAAGTGGCAACAGCTACACCTTCACAGGTCTGCAGCCGGCCACCGCCTACCAGATTACACTGCGGCAGAACTGCACCGCCGACAGTCTTGGCTACTCCGACGGGGTGACCGTCGATTATACCACAGACCCCTATACCTGCGCTGCCCCCGACACCTTGTATGTCTCTGACATTACCCGCAATTCGGCCACCTTCGACTGGCCCTCGTCCGGCAACGACAGCGTGTGGCAGCTCGAAGTGTGGGAATATGGTCACAGGCATATGTCCTATACTGTCACTGGGCGGTCCTACACCGTAGAAGGTCTTAATTCCGGCACGGAATATTATGCCTATGTCCGCGGCTACTGCGGCAGCGAGGGCCAGATAGTGGGAGAGTGGAGCTGCGAACGGCATTTTGCTACAACAGCCTGCCCTGCTGTGAGAGGTTTGGACACCACAGGAGTCACCCCCACCTCGGTGTCGCTAGCGTGGGAGGCCGACTCGATGGCGCAGGATTATCTGTTGCAATATGGCCCTGCGGGCTTTGTACCTACCGAAGGGGCTGACAGCATGGTGTCGGGCAACAACTGCGTGGTTGTAGGGCTGCGCCCCGCCACTGCTTACGACTTCTATGTGCGCACACGTTGTGACGAGGACTGGCTTTCGTCGGAGTATAAAAGCTTACGCAATGTCGTTACAAGACAAGAAGTGGGCATTGGAGAGGTGAAACCGCCATTCCATTTTACACTCTCGCCCAATCCTGCCAAGGGGGTGGCCACAGTGCAGATTGTGCCCCTGCACCCCCTGCCGTCCGACGTGCTGCATGTCACGGTGGCAGACCTGACAGGACGCGACGTGCTCGTCCGCGACTTGGAATGCGACGGACAATGCCTGATGGTCCTCGACATCAAAGACCTGCCCGCAGGAGCCTATTTCGTCCGCATAACCAGCACCCATGGTTCAGCTGTACGAAAACTGATAGTGCAATAAAGCAGAAATTGAGGATTGATTGTCACACGATGGAAACAACTGTCATTCGCCTCAAAAAAGAACAGGAATTGCCCTACATTACAAAACACACGGCATTTGCAAATATATAATAATCAATATTATGTATATTACATATTTACATATTTGCACATATGTCAAAAAAAATATGTATTTTTGCAACCGAGATAGACAGCATTAAACCTCTTTGAATCATGAAAAGAATACATCTTATTGGCATGATGGCCGCAGGCTTGGCAATGCTTGCAGCTGGCTGCACCCCGGATGGCAATATCGTGACCCTGGGTGCCAGAATCGACAACAAAGGCTATTCCAAAGTGTACATCGACAATGGAACACCCAGTTGGGACAAGAACGACCAAATACGTGTCAACGACCAGACCCTCGTCATCGAGCCGACATCAGGTTCTATCGGACAGCTGACCAAAGTGACGGCGAACGCCTTCTACCGTGCCATCTACCCTGCCGACATCGTGAAAAACGCGGACCTGGCGGAGGGCAACACTGTGGAGGTAACACTGCCCGGCACCCAACAATACGAACAGGACAGTCGTGGCCACCAAAAGATAAAGATGCCAATGGGCGCATACACCCTCACGGACACACTCCTATTCCGCAACCTTTGCTCGCTGGTCAAAGTGGTGGTCAAGAGCAACATGGCTAACGACTTTGTCCTTGACCACATCACGGTAAAAGCGAGGAACGCCTATCTCAGCGGCAAAGGTCGTGCCACCGTGGCGGGAGGCGACAAGGATGCCATCGAAATGACGCCGTCGTCAGCGACCCATGAAGTCACCCTGGCCTTCCCCTCATCCAACAAACCCACCATCCGACGTGGAGGAAGCGACACCTATTACATCGTGGTGCCCGAGACATCGTCAGATATGGTGACCATCACACTATACGCACAGAACAGCCACCTTGCCACATTTGAAAGGCAGCAGGCCACCTTCCGCCACAACAACACAACGACCTTGAATTTGACGGTCGACTCCCTCACCCCGCCGCCTGTCGACCGGGTGCTGAATGGTTTGTTCTCGGTAAGCGCATCGAAACAGGTGCGGTTCTCACCAGGCAACCTGCAATACCAGGCCACCACAAACACATGGCGTTTTGCCGAGAAACAATGGTTCTCACTAGGAGACTCCAACATCAGCACCAGCCAAGACAATCCCGGATGGATTGACCTGTTCGGGTGGGGCACTAGCGGATGGAGAAGTGGAGCCATAAGCCATGACCCATGGTCTACAAGCACATTGTACAGCAACTATTACCCCGGAGGCGAGTCTGCCAACGGACTGACAGGTGCTTATAGCGAAGCCGACTGGGCATGGCACAACGCCATCTTCAACGGAGGCAATGCCCCACACCTGTGGCGCACACTGAGCATAGACGAATGGAAATACCTGTTATTCACCCGACCCAATGGTGCGGCAAAACATGGCACAGGCAACATCAACGGCATCGGCGGCCTCATCATCCTGCCCGACAGTTGGACACTGCCCACGGGATGCTCCTTCACAGCCGGCTATGCCTCATCCAATGTCTGGTCACGCAACAGCTACACCCTCTCCCAATGGGAAGAGATGGAGGCTGCGGGGGCTGTTTTCCTGCCCGCCGGGGGCTACCGGTGGGGCACGCTGGTCAGCAATGCAGGTACGCTAGGCAACTATTGGTCTACCACACCTCTCGACACATACTACGCCAACTGCGTGGTTTTCTGCGGCAGCGCCCTTGACGCAACGAAAGGCAACGTACGTGGCCGCGGTTTCTCGGTGCGCCCTGTCCGAGAAAACAACTAGGGCCGAATAGTTGAAAACGTGAAAAGGTGAGTGTTCAAATTGCACTCACCTTTTCATTTCAGCCCAATCGCTTTATCTCGAATCCTTGGCGCCTGATGAACTTTATCGTTTCGGAACTAGACCTTCGGTCATACACCTTCTCCTCCTCTGGCAGTTCGTCATAGGGAACCATACAAGGATGCTCTTTGGTGGCATCGTTACGCACGGGGCCATACTTCCAACCCTGCTGCCTACGGGTCGCCATCCACACATTATGCACGTTTTCGGCCATCAGTTCAATCAGGGGGAGCAGCTCAGGCGGCAAGTCCTCATCCGTTGACAAAGAAGGCACATCATTAAACATGGTGGCGAAAGGAGAATTCAGGTCGTACTCACGCGACAAATAGTCCACCATCTGCATGAGGGACTGGCTGGCACGGCGGCGGGTCAACATGCGGCACACCCAAGCGATGTGCTCAATCAGCGCGTGGTAATAGACTATCACATCTTTGGCGTTGCCGCCTGTCACTCGTTCTACAAGGGTTACCTTCTGTGCCGCAGCATAAAGCTCACGCAGCTCGGCACTATTGTACATCGGTATCGGCACAAAGCATAGCTGTTTCCTCACGAAGAGATGCATCATCTCCATAGCCTTAGAAAAGTCTGCTATGGCAGACGGTAGGTCGGGATACTTACCTACCACCCGGCGCACATCGGCAATTATCTGCTGCCTGATGGCATCAGAACCTTCATACAGCTGCCTCCCGTAAGCGGTGAAGTCATTCACTATCCGCTTCTTTAGTTCTATCGTAATCGACTCGTCCAAGCGATTCCCTAGCGGCAACCCTTCTTGGAAATAAGAAATGTCAATATCATTAAGCTTCCTAATCATTTGTTTGTACGGGGAATCCGCATTATAGATGACAGGTGCGGCGATAGCCTCGAAGAATAATTGAGGGGAAAGGCCTTGGGGGTCACTGTTTTGATACATCATACTTTCATTACTTTAGCGTTAATGGCATTTATCATTGCCTGTGTCATATCAATGTCGTATTTTGCCGTTTGGGGACTGAGCTGGTCAAACGGACGGATGTCGTCATGGGCAAAGATGGTTTTCTTGAGATGCTCCTTGAGCCCCTTATCGCACAGCACCTTTGCATGTTCCTCTTCAGTAGTAGGCCGGAAGCCTTTAGCCAGCGTATCGACCATCCATCGGATGTGTTCGGTGCGGCCCAGGTCGACTATCTGGCTATATGTCAACTCCAACGAAGGGCAATCTGCTGGCGGATTGTTCAAGAAACAAGTGATTCCTATCCTACTGCCACCTTCATCACCCACCCGAAGCTCATACCCTAGTCCCCTCAGCTTGGCGATGATGGAACGAACATTATAAAGTGACGACCACCGCTCATACTGTTCCATGTCCTCCCATGTCTTGCCCTTGTTACTGCTCATTGACGACTGCTCGTAAACCCTGCCCACCTCTACGGCCCAATCCACCGCGAGGCTGCCACAAAGAGACAACCTGCCATATTCGCTGGGGGAAAACGTGCGCAGACCCTTATAAAAGTCATGGCTCATGAATTCTTTCAAACTGTCGTCGCCCTGCTGGTAGACCCACACCGGCACCGCATTCTCACCCTCGACCAAAGGCCGTGGGAGGTACAACGCCACGGCCATATTTCGGGGAGAGTCATTGGTGCAGATGGCCAAAGTCAGCAGCTGTTTCTCATCTCCTGCCCAAGCCTCAAGCATTTTCATCAGCTTGGGATGCGCGACACTGCCCTCAATAAATTCAAAACTCACATCCAGCAACTCCTCCTCAATGGGAGCCTGTTCGGAGGCGGGCTCTTCCCCATCCAGGTCTTGGAATGTGTAGTGGCAGAGCTTGAACAAATCCTTGTACCGCCCAGTGAAGAAGAACATCTGCTCACGAGCATTCTCGTCCACAAGGGTAACCTTCACCTTATGGCCCGGATAATGCGCCACCATCAAGACCTCGCGCGCCAACGCCATCCCCATTTCCGTCATACCCAAGATGACCAAATGCACATCTGCATCAGGGCAGACGGCAAGGTTTTTACTATTGCTATGATAGTCCAACTTCATGAGTTCCGCACTTCGGTCGAAACCTGTCAATAAATTCCCTGCTATAGTCTCATAAAAATTGAACGGATTGGTCCTTTTATGCAAATTGCTGTTGTTCTCTCTGACATAACCCTGCCGCTGAATGAGCGAGAACGAGGCCCTGTTGCGGATATACAGATACACCTCAGGCTGTGTCTCAGAATTGATAATTTCCGCCAACACATCCAATGATTTGAAGTTAGTGGCATCGTGGGTTGGGTCATCGGGCTGGCCGATTAAGAACACCCTCGCAGCTTCTTTCACGCAAGCACGTTTCGCCAGCTCCGCCTTGTCACACATACCACACTGCACCACCTCCACCTGTTCCAATTCCTTTTCTAACAGAAAACCCCCTAGCCTACCCCTCACCTCAATCACATGGTCTGGCACTGCCACAATCACGCTCGCCCCTGTGCCAAGAGCCTCTTTCAATGTCTGCAGCATCATATCATCGTAGCCAAGAAAGAGCGTGTGCCCTTTCCAATGGTACCTGTCACGGGTACCCATAATATACCTTTCCCCTGTCTTGCGCAAAAAGTTCGTCACCACCGGTATCAGCACCCCCGACAGCAATATGACCCCCAACGCATACGCTATGACTGAGAAGACTTTAATGTGACCACCACTGGATGGGTCATACGAGTAATTCCTCATACTCACAGGACTCAACATATCGACAATGAATTTTCCGACCCATGTGCTTGAAAACAAAGCACACATGAGCATCAATAGGGCAAAAATCCCTGCTATAACCCATATTCCCCTGGCGGGGGTCTTCGACAGCCGTTTGGCAATCCAAAAACCCACCTGACACGTACATTTGTTACCTCTTCTCATATAAACCCGGTATTAGTTATCAATTTGCAAAAATACGAAATTATAATGAAACAGCAAGCACCGTGGCTACTTTTTAACACTTCGTTAGTTCATTTAATAAAGAACCACTTGCAGCATCCCCTATGAATTGAGAATTTGCTGCCACCCCTTTAACCTTCAACCTCTAACCAATTACTCAAACAATCAAGCAATCAAACAATCTGTTAATGCTTGAGTAATTTGACCGCGCCAGCCACTCAAGCATTTACACAATCAAACAATCAGACATTATACCTTTAACCTCTAACCTCTAACCATTATGAATTCATGACAAGTGCTAATGGGCAAGAATCACTCGGTTGAGGGCATAGCCGTCATGAAACCGGATGCGCAGCAGGTAGGTTCCAGCCGGCAGCTGTGAGAGGTCGAGCTGACGGGTTTCTGCAAAGGTGGATACAGGACGACCCGCCCTGTCGAATACTTCCACCGCCTGTATTCCATCGGCATCGATTGTAAGGCGGCCAGCGGTGGGGTTGGGATAGAGCCTGACTATCTTGGCATCATCGGGTGTGGCTATGCCTTGATGTCCGCTGTTCAATATGGTCAGCATCAGCATGACAATGCTGTCGCAGCCTTGTTCGGTGGAGAAGACTTGCATGTAAGTGCCCGAGGAGGTGTATACCGTGTCATTCCATACATAGGTTTCAGAGGTGGTGGTGTCGAAGATGATGCTCATGACCGAGTGATTGACTACGAGGTGGTAGCGCGTGACGGAATCGCAACCGTTGACGGTAATCAGTTGCTCGGACGTATCGGCTGTGGCAGTGAACATGTTGCCCATCCAGTAGAGGGTGTCGCAACCGGCAATGGTCTCTTCGGCGGCATAGGACGGATGTATGGTGAGGCGGAGGGTGACAGTGGAGTCGCAGCCGTAAGAATTAAGAGTGGAGAATTGAGAATTGAGAGTGGAGGCAGTATAAGTGCTGTCGTGCCAGGTGAGGCTGTCGCATGCGACCAGGCTGTCGATGGTGTTGTGGGTGGGGTGGATGGTGTAGTCGGTAAGCAGGACGGTGTCGGACGAGGGGCCACCGCTGGTGCCGATATGGGTGTGTGTGCCTGTTTCGGCAGTGTTTATCGTGTCGCCTAAGATGATATACATGTCGCCCTGACAAAGTTCGTCGGTGCGGAAGGCAGCGGGAGTCGACTGGTGGGGCAGGGTGACATTGTCGATCCAGGCACAGTCGCTGTTGCGGCTGACACTATAATCTTTGGCGTAGGTGAATCTGAGGGTGTGGCTTCCAGCAGGGACGAGGAAGGCGGCACGGGTCCATGCCACTTCGCCCGACTCGGTAACGAGGTCGGAATTGTCGATAAAGAAGTGGAACTTGTCGTAGTTGGTTTCGGACGATACCTTGTAGTAGAAGCTGATGCTGTCGGGTGCGGTGAGGGTGACGGGGATGCTGACTTCGGCAGTCTGATTGTGGGTAAGGCTGGCAGTGGAGCGAAGGCAGAAAGAACCGGCGTAGGCACCTGCGTTGGTGATGGTCCAAGGGTAGGTGCCCTGTGTCCAGCTGGAGGTGTGGTAAACTCCGCCTTCGAATGTTTCTAACGGACTGGCACCTATATGGATGGGGTAGACAGTATCACTGCCTGACTGCGTTAATGTGAGCGTGAGGGGCACCTTAATGCCAGTGGGCAACAAGCTGTCGGCATGGAGTGGGAAGGTGAATAGGGCTGATTCGCCGGGCAGGAGGGAAATGGGGACTGAGATTGGGGAATTGGGGGTTGCGCCTACGTTCGGACTGACGTTTCCGGTGTCGGAAGTGCATGCGCCGAAAGCGAGAAGAGCGGTCGGAGAAGAAACTTGTAGGCGGCCCGGATGGAGCGTTGCGTGACCGTTGTTAACAAGGAGGACAAGGAGCGTGTCGGTCGTGCCAGGTAGGATATTACCGTCGCCGACAGCAATGTCGAACGAGATGTCGGGGGCATTGAGAACAAGACTATAAACAGCCGTATTGGGTGCGCTGCTGCCCGTCCAAGTGGTTGAAGTAGTGATAGGAAGCACAGTTCCGTCAAGGACATTGGGGCTCACAAGGGTCTGCCACGCGACCACGAGGGTGTCGCCAGCAGGCAGGCTGTCGACTGGGATGGCTGTGGGGTAGAAGGTGATGGCAGTGGTGTCGGAGGGAGTGGCAGAGAATGAGACATTATAGGCTGTGCTGTCGCCCATATTGATAAGGGTAAATGCAACTGGCACCGTGTCGCCTGCCGTGGGCGGCTGGAGAGCCGTGACGTTGCCCACTACGGGGTAGGCACCGCTGGGGCTGATGACCGACACAGGGGTAAAGGCAGTGCGGTACTGCTGCGCCGAAGCGGCCAGCTCGTAGCCGCCGACCGGCAAGGTGGAAGGAACCGAGAGGACGGCGACACCCGCGTTGTCGGCGTAAGCCGAGGCTATCAGGCTGTGGGAGACCGTATCGGTGAGTGCCACATAGGCGTAGGGAACGGCGGAGACAGAGAGCGTGGTGGCACCCCGGACAACGTATGAAGGTGCTGTGACAGTCATCACCGAGGCCTGTGTGAGGTAGGGCATCACCGAGGGGTCGCCCATCAGGTGGTAGATTTCCCAATAGTAGAGCTTGCGGCTGGAGGTGGAACTCTCGACGGCCATATTGCCCACCATCATCACGGCACCCTGGGTGAGAGCCCACTGGCTGTAGGACTCGCCATGCGTGTGGCAAAGGCGGTCGTAGGCACCGAGATTGGCAGCATTGTATGCCATGGACATGGTGGGGCCGATGCTGCTGCGCAGCCCTACGGCCCAATAGAAGTCTTCGTACCAATAGGTGCTGTTGCTGCCACCGATATAGCCTACGGCACCACAGTAGCCATCCTTGCGCAGGAGGGCTTCGCCAAAGCAGGTGGTGGTCTCGAACTTGTTGGTGAGGCAGCAGTTGCCTATCATGAGGCCGAATTTCTGGGTGTTGGTCATGGAGGCGATGTGGGTGGTGGTGAGGTTGGGTGTGCCCCAGCTGGTGGCACTTCCATGGGCGGAATAGTTTATCCAGCCAGCACCCTGGTTGTAGTAGCCACGCACCGTAGCAGAATTGGACGAAGCACTGCTGCCGATGGTGACACCCGGTGCTGAGGGCACGATGGTAGTGTTATTCTTGAAATAGTGTACCTGGGTGAAGCCCTGGGTGGAGTTGATATAGTGGGTGGCGGCGTAGTCCATGGCGGGGTCGGCATGGGTGTAGCCATAGTCGCCCGCGTTGCCACCGTCGACACCTGCAACTAAAACGGCTCGGTCGAGGAAGGAGGGGTCGTTGAAGGTGTACTGCTCGTACATGAGGGTCTTCGCAATCTGTGGTGTTAGCTGGCCGACTGTCTGGGCCGAAAAGCGGCCACAATAGCAATCGGGGAGGTTGTCGCCGGTGGTCCAAGTGGTGTAGTAGAGGTCGGTAATATGGTCGGATGAGGTGGTACCTGTAAAGGCGGGCACTTGCTCGTGGTCGCCCACGATGAGGAGGAATGTGGGGGCGGGATTGGCGGCCGTGGCATTGGTGTATTGGCTACGGATGTAGGAGGAGATGGAAGTGGTGGTGGTGCCCACGGCTGCAGAGTCGGTGTAGGCGATGTCGGTGAGGTAACCCTTGCGGCGTTTCCACTGCACGAAGTTGTCCAACTGCCCACGGAAAGAACTGTGGGCGACAATGAGGTAGCGGATAGGGGCTGTGGTGCGTACCGACTTGGGATAAAGACTGTTCAAGACTCCGTTGCCGATAGAGAAGGCGGGCGAATGATGGCGGTTGAAGAGTTTTGTAGAGGCTTCCTTGTCAGCCTCAATATAACGGACAGTCACCACCGCATGGCGGCAGACAATGAGCTGTCCGCGCACGGGATTGTACCTTACGGGCGAGAACTGGAGGCGTGCTAGCCGACGGTCGCGGGCTATGCCAACAGGCTCTACAGAGGCCTCTTCCTGCCCATAGAACTCATCTGTTGAATAAAGCTTGTCGTCGATAACCAAGTGCTGTGGAGTGGTGTCAGACTTGCTGAGCGAGGGCTGGACGGGCATGAGCTTTGCCCCACGCAGTTGAATGGTGTCGTAAGAGGCTTGGGTCACTTTTACCTCAAAGCCCTTGCAGAACGGCACCTCAATCAGCCGTGAGAAAGTGGGCAGCGAAGGGGCACCCACGACTGAGGAGGGCATATGGCCATCAAGCATGATGGTGGTGAACTGCTGCCCATCGATGGCTGCTTCTCCAAAGCTTAACTCTTGGGGGGAGAATACTACCTGAAGGCTCTGCCAAGTGTCGCTCGACACCTGCTGGGCATGAATGGTCACTGATGCCAGAAGGCACAGTATGACAGAAAAGAATGTATGTTTCATTTGTTGGAAGAGATATTTTTTCTTGTGATAAACCAGCCTATCTCAGGACGGAGGGCGAAGGTCTCGTTGTCCTGAGTGAGACCTACGAAGCCTGTCCAAAGGGTGAGGTCGTGTTTCTTGTTTTTGATGTCGGTGAACTCCAAGGGAACAGAGACAATTTCAGCTGGTATGTTGGATGCAGCGTCGGTGATACCTTTGAAGTCGCTACGATGCTTGTCGTCGTCGTAGGGATAGAACTTGACTATCCAGCCGTCGGCAATATAATATGGGTCGCCGCACATCTCGTGCTTGAGGTCGTGCTGCTTGTACATGCCGCGCCAGAACTTGGTGTCCACCTCGCCGTTGGCTGCCTTCTCTATCTTGCGGAGGATGGGCAGAAGCTCGTCCACCCACCAGTCGAGCTGATACTTGCGGAGAGCCTCGGTGCGCTCGACGATAGTGTGCCAGTCCTCCGGTGTGCCTTCGAGGATGACCTGTGGGATACCACAGATTACATACATCTTGTAGATGAAATATTCCTGCATGGCGGACATGATGGTTATCTGCGAGGCAGTGCGGGTGACGACAGTGGAGGTGGAGAAATCGCAAGTGAGAGTGTTGACAAGGCTGTCGCCCACATACTTTGCTATCTGCTTGGTAAACTGGGGGAAGTAACGCTCCCACGGGCTGTTGGGGTTGTCGAGACTGATGCCATTGCTGACAACGATAAGTGTTTTCTTGCCCTCGAAGTCCACGAACAGATGACGCAGTGCCTCGGCGTTGAAGTTGACATGA
>JAFRXG010000052.1:0-5405 GCA_017441565.1 Bacteroidales bacterium
GAAGGCCCCATGAAAGGTGTCCTCCAGTATGTTGACGAGCCTATCGTAAGCGTCGACATCATCGACAACACCCACAGCTCCATCTTCGACAGCCTGCTCACCCAGGTCATGGATGGCAACTTCGTGAAGGTTGTCAGCTGGTACGACAACGAAAAGGGCTACAGCACCCGCGTGGGCGACCTCGCCGCCAAACTGGCCACCCTGCTCTAACCCAATAGCAAGCAACAAGCGGGAAAGGCTATCAACCCTTCCCCACAATCAACACAAAGAGCAGCCGCCCGCAAAGCGACTGCTCTTTATAAATAACCCAACCCCAACAGACAACACACCATGTTACTCAAAGACAAAGTAGCCATCATCACCGGCGCCACCCGCGGCATCGGACGTGCCATTGCACACCGCTTCGCCGAAGAAGGCTGCAACATAGCCTTCTGCGGCCGCAGCCGCAACGAAAACATGATTGCCGTCGAAAAAGAACTGGCCGATCTCGGCGTCAAGGCCAAAGGATATGCCGTCGACGTGGCCCATCTGGACTGCTGCCAGCAGTTTGTAGCCCAAGTGCTGGAAGACTTCGGCCACCTGGACATCCTCATCAACAACGCCGGCATCACCGACGACGCCGCCATCAAACGCATGACCGAAGCCCAATGGGACAATGTGATGGCCAACGACCTGAAGAGCGTGTTCTGCATGACCAAGTCCGTACAGCCCGCCATGTGGAAACAAGGGTTTGGCAGCATTGTCAACATCAGCTCCGTCGTGGGCATCGGCGGCAACATCAACCAAGCCAACTATGCCGCCGCCAAAGCAGGCATCATCGGATTCACCAAGACCGCCGTCAAAGAGTTTGGTGCGCGCAACATCCGCATAAACGTCGTGGCCCCCGGATTCATAGCCACCGAAATGACGGGCGAAATACCCGAACAGCTCAAAACCTATTGGCAGACCCGCATCCCCATGCGCCGCCCCGGCACACCCCTCGAAGTAGCCAACGCCTGCCTCTACTACGCCTCCGAGCTGGGCAGCTACTGCACCGGCGACGTGACGCACCTCTGCGGTGGCATGGAAGACGCATGATTATGGTTGTTCTTAAAATGTAAGTAGTATGAGACTGACCCATTTAGTCGCAGCAATGCTTGCGGCCCTAGTGATGATTGGCTGCAACAACCCCTCGGCCTCGGTCAAGGACGAGCAGCAGACCGTCACCTACACCGACGACTACGGCACCACCGTGGACATCCCCCTCCACCCCAAGCGCATCGTCAGCACCTCGCCCGCCGTCACCGAAATCATCTATGCCCTGGGCGGCAGCCATCTGCTGGTGGGACGCACCGACTTCTGCTCCTACCCGCCCGAAGTGGCCGACGTGGAAAGCATAGGCGGCATCAGCAACCTGAATATCGAAAAAATCATGTCCCTCAGCCCCGACTTGGTCATCAGCGGCTCCATGATACCCAAGAAAAGCACCGTCCAAATGGGCAAGATGGGTGTCCCCACCGTCTGCGTCATCGAGCAGAAACGATACGACGGGCTGTACGACAACATCAGCAAAATAGGCAAACTGATAGGCCGCACCACCGCAGCCGACAGCCTGAACGCACTATTGCGCGCCCAGCTCGCCGACCTCGACCTGCAGACCAACGCCCAGCCCAAGTCGGTCTATTACGTGGTCGGCTTTGGACCCTCTGGCAATTTCACCGCCGGAGGCGACTCCTTCATCAACGACATCATCAAGATGGCCGGAGGCCGCAACATAGCCGAAGACGTCAGCGGCTGGAGCTACAGCCTGGAAAGCCTCATGTCCCAAGACCCCGACTACATCGTCATCCGCCGCGAAGACAGCGCCACCTTCTGCAACACAACCCCTTACAACCGCCTGAAGGCGGTGAAGAAAGGGCACGTCATCGGCATCGAGAGCGGACTGATAGACCTTCAAGTGCCCCGCAACACCGAAGCCATCCAGTTCCTTTTCGCCCGCCTCCACCAGCAATAACCGTCAACAATATAGAGCATTAGAACAAGCAGCCACCCTCTCCGCCCTGCTGTCGCTTCTTTTGGGATAAAATTAGAATAAATATAAGCTCCTTTTAGGACTTAACGCCCTAAAATGAGCTTATTTTCATCTGATATTCAGACAAGAAATGGCGAAAGGGGAGCGGTGGCTAACCCCTAGGGTAGGGAGGCTACTGTATTGCACCTTTGATGAAGTCCACGGCGGCATCCATCTGATTGTCGATGTGGTTGTACATCAGGCCGTGCATGTCGTATTTCACCTCTATGTCGGGAGGCACGCCGATGCCCTCGATGTCGTTATAGTCCTTGTCGACCATGTGGTAGGTGCTGGTGTAGACATAATAGCCGAAGATATCTTTGTAACGATAGATATCTTTGTCGTACTGGAAATAGTCGTAATCGCCAAAGCAACCGCTGTAGAAGAGGTCGTGGCTCACATCGGAATGGGGCAGCAGGGCGCCCACGGCGCCGTAGGTGCGTTCGCCGATGAAAGTGCCGTTGGGCAGGTTCTTAATCAGCAGGGTGGCCAGTTCGGCACAGCTGACCGAGTTGATGTCGGACAGCACCACGATGGGTTTCGGCTCTTTCAGATGCTTTCCCGGGCAGTCGATGGTGTACTCCGACCAAGGACTGTAGTCGAGACGGCCAAAGCCGTCCTTCACACGCGTGTAGCCCACCTGGGTAGAGGACTGAGACAGCGAGCCGATAAAGGGCACCAGGTCGGAGGTGCTGCCTCCGCCGTTGCCACGGAGGTCGAGGATGAGGCCGACGACGGAGTCGTTATTGGCATAACCCGTAAGGTCGGAAATGCCCTCCCAGTAGCGTGAGCCGTAGAATTTCTTCAAGGGAGCCTGAACCGATTCTCCCCGCTGCAAAGCGTCGTGGTAATAATATATGTTGTTCAAATAGAAGTTGGTGAAGCGGAAATAGGCTATCATCTTGCCCGGGGCCACCTTCAGCAGTGCGAAGTAGGTGCCGGGGATTTCGAAACTGCCATAATCCTCGGGGTCGTAGGCACAATAGGAGCCGGGCACCAGGTCGGGACGGCTCTTCAGCACCTGCAGTTGGACGGAACGCTCATATCCGGCCCAAGTGTCATGCACATAATCGTTCTGCCCCGGGTTGACGATGGCTTCGAATTTGCCTCTGGGCACACAGAACTTGCCAAAGAGATGGTGGTCGAGCAGACCTTCGAACAAGCCTTCATAAGCCTGCTGGTATTCGGCCTGGGTGACCGGCTGGCTTGCCGGGCGGGCATCGAAGGCCTCGAAGATGGGTTTGTATTTCTCGTAGCGGGCATCCCAGTCCACGGTGTCGCGTCCCCAAAAGACATAGCCCTGGCTCATGCCGTTCCAAACGGCATCAAACTGCTGCAGATAGGTCTTGCAGACTCGGTTGTTGGGATTCACCATGTCTTCAAACTCCGAATCCTTACGGCATGAGGTGAGGCCCACCATAACGACGAGGGCAAGACAAAGGAGCTGGCGGAAAGAAGGTATCTTAACCATATTGTTCATATCAACGATTTACAATTAGACTATCAGAATCTGTAGCTCAACCCTCCTTGCATGACGAAAGTGGTGTTGTAGTGCGGGTTGAGATGAGCCATATAATCCTTCTGGGTGTCCAGCACACCATAGTACCAGCGTGCCTCGAGCCCTAATTCAAACCTTTTCAAAATCACGGTGCTCACCCCTGCGCCATAGACGAAACCGGCATCATCCCGATTGTCGCGTCTGATGGATTCGGGGGATTCGAGGTCGACCATCTCGGAATAATAGTAGATATAGTCCATTCCCTGGGTGAGCCCTACTCTGCCACGAGCCATGAGGTAGCCCACATAGCCGCCGCCAAAGACATGGAGCTGCACCAGCCGACCCACATTCAGCTGCAACATTATCGGAAGGTTGAAGTAGCTGCTGAGGGTAGTGTCGGGCAAGGAGAGGTTGGATTGGGCTATCACATGGCTGCGATAGATGTTCTTGTCGGTCAGCACCCCGTCCACACGTATCGTGAGCCATTTCACAGGCGAATACCCCAGCTGGAGTCCGAAGCTGCGGCCGGGGGCGTACTTGGAGTAGCTGTACTCGATCATGTACGACATGTCGGCGATGTGGTAGTTGCGGTCAGTTCCGATGACCACGCCGATGCTCCAATGCCTTGTTTTCTCGACCTTAGGTTCGGTCGGAACTGCCTCTTGCGCCCTTGCCGCAACCACGACCGCAAACAGGGTGACTAAAAATAAAAGGTGTTTCTTCATGAAAGATAAGACAGGCGCAGCATGGACTGCTGCGCCTGTGGATAAGTGATTATTCAGCGTTGCTGATGAAGGGATACTTGTAGTCGTGGGCTGGGTCGAAGGTCTCTTTGATGGCCTGGGGGCTGGTCCAACGGATGAGGTTGAGGTAGGAACCGGCCTTGTCGTTGGTGCCGCTGGCGCGTGCGCCGCCGAAGGGCTGCTGGCCGACGACGGCCCCGGTGGGCTTGTCGTTGTAATAGATGTTGCCCGCTGCGTATTTCAGAATCTCAGCACCGGTGTGCAGGGCCTTGCGGCAGTTGGCGAAGATGGCGCCAGTGAGTGCATAGGGCGAGGTCTCGTCGCAGAGGTGGAGAGTCTCCTCGTATTTGTCATCTTCGTACACGTAGACGGTGATGATGGGTCCGAAGATTTCTTCGCACATGGATTTGTACTTGGGGTCTTTGGCCAGGATGACAGTGGGCTGGATGAACCACCCCTGGCTCTTGTCGCCGGTGCCGCCGAAGACGATTTCCGCATCGGGGCTCTGCTTGGCATGCTCGATGTAGCGCATGCAGTTGTCGAAGGAGGCTTCGTCGATTACGGCGTTCACGAAGCAGCTGAAGTCGCGGACATCGCCCACCTTGATTTCGGCCAGCATCTCACCCACGAGGCGTTTGACCTCGGGCCAGAGGCTTGCAGGGATGTAGGCACGGCTGGCAGCCGAGCATTTCTGCCCTTGGAACTCGAAGGCGCCACGGACGATGGCTGTTGCCACTTGGTCGGCAGCGGCCGACTTGTGGGCGAAGATGAAGTCCTTGCCGCCGGTCTCACCCACAATCTTGGGATAGGTGCGGTAGTTGGCAATATTGTCGCCGATGGACTTCCAGAAGCTGTTGAAGGTGCCGGTGGAGCCGGTGAAGTGGACGCCGCAGAGGTTCTTGTCGGCAAAAGCCACCTTGCCGATGAGCGAGCCGCTGCCAGGGAGGAAGTTGACCACGCCGTCGGGCAGGCCAGCCTCTTTGTAGATTTTCATCAGCAGGTAGTTGGAGAGCATGGCGGTGGTGCTGGGCTTCCAGATGCACACGTTGCCCATCAGCACGGGCGAGAGGCAGAGGTTGCTGGCGATGGAGGTGAAGTTGAAGGGGGTGATGGC
>JAFRXG010000053.1:0-42508 GCA_017441565.1 Bacteroidales bacterium
GGAGAGTGCCGCCGGCATGACCCCCGTCCAGGTGTACGAGTTGGTTGAGAAGCTGACCGACGGCAAGATGGCCGACGTCACCATCAACTGCGTGAATGTGCCCGACCAGGAGATGACCGCCGTGCTCTGCACCAAGGATGACGGTATCGTCTACTTCTTCTCGATGGCCACCAGCTTCACCAAAGCCAGCCTCGGCGCCGAAGGTATCGGCAGCGACGTGAACATGATTATGGGTAACGGCTACACCAAAGGCCACGCCGAGTTCACTCTGCAGGAACTCCGCGAGAGCCCCGAGCTGCGCAAGATTTTCGAAGAACTCTACGCTTAACTAGAGTACCTAGTAATACTAGTAAGACTAGTGATACTAGAGAACACTAGTTGTGCACGACACACACTAGCCTGCGGGTAGGGGAGACCCTCCCGCAGGCTCCAAGGACAAATAACACTAAAGATATGAAAGTTAACCGCAGAAAAGAGCTTTTCCCAAACGTCACTGACGAGCAGTGGAACGATTGGAAATGGCAAGTCAAAAACCGCATTGAGACCTACGAGCAGCTGAGCCAGTATTTCACCTTCGAACCCGAAGAGGCCGAAGGCATCAAGCAGGCTTTGGCCAAATTCCGTATGGCCATCACTCCCTACTACCTCAGCCTCATCGACCCCAACGACCCTTACGACCCCATCCGCCGTCAGGCCATTCCGCAGGGCGCCGAGTGCAATATTGCCCCTGCCGACCTGAACGACCCGCTGCATGAGGACGAGGATTCGCCCGCTCCCGGACTGACCCACCGCTACCCGGACCGTGTGCTGTTCCTCATCACCGACATGTGCTCGATGTACTGCCGCCACTGCACCCGCCGTCGTTTCGCCGGTCAGAAGGACGACGAGAGCCCCAGCGAGCGTATCGAGAAGTGCCTCGCCTATATCGAGCGTACCCCAGAGGTCCGCGACGTGCTGCTCAGTGGCGGCGACGCCCTGATGGTGAGCGACAAGAAGCTCGAATACATCATCCAGCGTCTGCGTGCTATCCCGCATGTGGAAATCGTGCGTATCGGCAGCCGTACGCCTGTGGTGTGCCCCCAGCGCATCACCGACGACCTCTGCAATATGCTGAAGAAATACCACCCCATCTGGCTCAACACCCATTTCAACCACCCCAACGAGATGACCCCCGAGGCACAGGCTGCCGTGGCCAAGCTGGCCGACGCTGGCATCCCCCTCGGCAACCAGACCGTGCTGCTGCGCGGCGTGAACGACTGCGTGCATGTGATGAAGAAACTGATGCACGAGCTGGTGCGTAACCGTGTGCGCCCGTACTATATCTACCAGTGCGACCTGTCGATGGGATTGGAGCATTTCCGCACGCCCGTCAGCAAGGGCATCGAGATTATCGAGAACCTGCGCGGACATACCAGCGGTTATGCCGTGCCTACCTTCGTGGTCGACGCTCCCGGCGGCGGTGGCAAGACCCCTGTGATGCCCCAGTACGTCATCTCGCAGAGCCCCGACAAGGTCATTCTCCGCAATTTCGAAGGCGTTATCACCACGTATACCGAGCCCCGCGAATATCACGAGGAGTGCCACTGCGAGGCCTGTGAGGCCAAGCGTCGAGTGGACGAAGGTGTCGCCTCGTTGCTTGAGACCGACCGTATGGCTCTCGAGCCCAAGCACCTTATGCGTCACGAGCGCAACAAGAAGAAATAATCTTGAGGAAGGCGAAGACTAAAAAAGTAAAAACTAATAGGTCATGAGGCTTGCTAAGATTGTTTTAGTTTTTAGTTTTTACCTTCTACCTTTTGCCTTAAAGGCACAGGTTGCCGGGCTTACCACCCTGGCAGTGTTTGACATGCCCACGTCGGCCCGTGCTGCCGGCGTGGGTTTTGATTTCCTCTCAATCTACGACGATGATGTTACGCTGACCCTCGGCAACCCCTCCCTCATCTCCGACCGCCACCATAGGCGGCTGGCTGTTGGTTTTACCAACCTTTTCAGTGGAGCCAATTTCGGCTCGTTGGCATATGCCTACAACTTCAAGCATCTGGGTGCTTTCACCTTTGGCTTGATGTACGACAACTTTGGCCGCTTCGACGGCTACGACGAGGCCGACAACCCCATCGGCTCCTTTTCGGTGGCTGACTATGTCTTCTCCGTCGGTTGGGGTCGTGCCATTGACGACCATGTCACGATAGGGGCCAATTTCAAGCCGGTGGTTTCCCATTATGAGCAATACACGGCAGTGGCCTTCGGCATTGATTTGGCCGCCACATATATGTCGTTGGACCGCGCCTTTGCAGCCACCTTGATGGGGCGCAACATAGGGGCACAGGTGGTCACCCTGTCGGGCACTAGAGAACCGCTGCCATTTGAGTTGGCAGTGGCGGGCTCCTACAAGCTGCAGGATGCCCCATTCCGCTTCCTTTTCGCAATCACCGACTTGCAGCGGTGGGACCTAACCTACAGCGATCCGCTCAACCCCACAACTGTCACCGACCCTTTCACCGGTATCACCACCGGCCCCACTCCCGTTGCCACATTCGCCGACAAGCTCTTCCGCCATTTCAATGCCGGAGTGGAACTCACCATCAAGCAGGCTGTCGCCATCCGCTTGGGCTACAGCTATCGCCAGATGGTAGAGATGAAGGCAGCCGATGCATTCAACCTTTCGGGCTTCTCCATAGGTGTCGGCATCCACGCCAAGAAGTTCGACTTCGCCTTCTCACACAATGGCTACCACATGGCCCAGGCCGCCAACCATATCAGCCTGTCGTTTAAGTTATAGCCATTAGCGACGGCAACACCCTGTCAATCTTCAACTTTTAATTTTAAAGAGGTGTCCCAAATAGTAGTATCCAATCAGTTTAACCCCTACCTCAACATTGCTGTTGAGAACTACCTCCTTTCATTGCCCCCAGATGGCGGGGTGACGCTCTATCTGTGGCAGAATCAGCGTACTGTAGTCATAGGGCAGAACCAGAACCCATATGCTGAGTGCAATGTGGAGCAGCTGGAGAAAGATGGTGGCTACCTGATGCGCCGTAGGACGGGCGGTGGGGCCGTCTTCCACGATTTGGGCAATATCAACTTCTCCTTTATTGTACCCAACGACCTCTACGACCAGGCCCGCCAATTTGCTGTTCTGCAGCGGGCTGTGGCCGCCTATGGTCTTGAGACCGAGGTCAGCGGGCGCAATGATGTGCTGGTTGTCGAACGCGCCCCAAACGCTGCGGGTGGTGGCAGGAGGAGTCGCAAGTTCTCAGGCAATGCCTTCTCCAAAGGACGTCAACAACGCCTTCATCATGGCACCATCCTCATCCATACCGACATGAAGGTGTTGCAGCACTATCTCAAGGTCAAGCCAGCCAAGTTGCAGAAGCATGGGGTGGCCTCTGTCCAGTCGCGTGTGGTGAACCTCTCCGAGTTGAACCCAAGCATCACGGCTGACAGTATCAAGCCCTTGATGATTGAGGCATTTGAACAAGAATACGGCGCACCGTTGAAGACCGTAGAGTTCGATAGGCTGGCCCAACAGCCACAGGTTCAGGAACTCTACAGACGGTTTGCCAGTCCCGAATGGAAATATGGCAACTGGCTGCACTTCAAGGCACAGCGCAGCGCACAGTTTGAATGGGGCGGGGTAGAAGTGTCGCTCGAGGTTGACGAAGCTTCGTACACCATTACCTCTGTCGCTATCGCTTCCGACAGCCTCTTCCCCGATATTATATGTCAGGCGCAGCAGCTCCTCACCGGAGCATCAACCCTTCAACCGCCGGACATATCCTCGCTTCCCAGTCAGAACCAACAGATGCTGAAAGATATCTTTTCGCTCCTTTATCAATAAGATTAACATCACACTAACACCATTTGAAAATGAAGAAGCTATTTTTCATCACGATGACACTTCTCTTCGGTGCTGGAGTGTATGCCCAGCAGCCTGTCGAGAATGACACAGCATCGCTCCACACTCTGTATCAGACATTCAAACGGCTTATCCCCTATGAAGATAAGGATCAGAATCTGAGTATTGTTGATGTCGCCCTCAACACCGACCGTCATTACCTCCACCTGACTATCCGCGTCGATAACGAACGGGTGTTAGAAACCGACTCCTCAGTCTACCTGCGCTATTTGGTAAGCAACCCCAATTGGTTTCTCCTCCCTCTGGCTGACCACAGCTACAGTCTGTATGTAGATGTGTTGTCAAGCAAGAAACGGGAGAACCAAATCGCTCCCACGAAAGTGGTCTATTCCTATAGGCCTTCAACCATCCGCAACCTGCTGTATCCTCACATGGCAATCGAAGCCCGCAATTATCTGCACGAGTATGCCATGAAAATGCAGCGCAGCCTCCCCATACCTACCAACGGGGCGGTAATGCTGACCGAATGTCGTTTCAACGACGACAGCTCACTGTTTTTTATGACCGAGCAATACCCTGCGGCTGAATGGCAGAAGGTGAAACCGTACCTGATTAAGGAGTATGACAAAAACTTGAGCAATTTGGCCTATTGGCTGGCTACCGACACCACCAACGGCCTGGGTGCCGCTTTTTATGTCGGCGTGGTCAAACTCCGTTACCGTTATCGCGGACAGCAGCACGGCGACAGTGTCGACTTCAATATCTCCCCCGAGATGTTTGCCCAAGTGTTCAGGCAGCTCGAATCACAGAAAAAACACCACAAGACAACGCCCATGGGTCGGCTGAGAGAGTATGTGGAGCAGTACAACCGGGACTTAAAGAACGAGCTGGACACAGCCAAGTTCTCCACACGCAGCGGTGTGAAAGGCTTCCAGTTGGATTCCGCGCGGCTGCAGCTCACGCTGCTCACCGAAATCAGCGATACCAAGATGCAGCAGTTGCTCACCGAAGACAATGAAGCCATCTGTCTCGTCCTGGCCAATGGCCTTATACGCTCCCCAGAAGGGAAGGAGCTGGCGCACATGTTGGTCGAGGCCAATGTGGAAATGGTTTATGCCTATGTCTCGCCCTACTACGACGAGCCCTATAATGCTGTTATCGAACCCCGCAGGTTGAAACGGATGCTTGAATAAAGCCACAGGACTCCAGAACGGAGCCCTGTGCCAATCAAAACCAATAAAAAAAAGCCAATGATATTTATTGACTTTATTATGTATGCATAGGAGTGTTTTTATTGCAAGGAGTGAATGCTTTTTCTTTTGATAGGTAATCATAATGTTTCATAGCTAGGGATTGCAGAATCAATGTACTCTGCGACCTACTATGATGATGTGCCATTCGTTAAAAAACATGACAGATGCACCAAGAATCAAAAAAATGCTATCTTTGCAACATGATTCACCAATAAACGAAGTAGCTATGACAAAGGAAAAATTCTTACTATCAATTCTGTACGTTGCTTTTCTTCTGATGGGACAGACCAAAGGATTCTGCCAGACCTCCTGTACCGCCGACCAGTGGCAGACAGTCGTTGCAAGCACTGAGGATGATTATGCCGACTTCCCCTGTGACACGGTGATTACCCGCACCTGTGGGCACAGCATCATAGTGACGGCTGAGGCCGGAGGCACTGGCCGGGGCCGTGTGGAAGGCGGTGGCGAATACTACGAGGGCGACACGGCCACACTGACCGTCCTGCCGTGGACGCTCTGGGGATTCCTACGGTGGGCCGATGGTGACACGACGAACCCACGCCGCGTGGTGGTCACGCAGGACACCACACTCACGGCCATCTTCGTCAGCCGCGAGGCCATAGAGGCGGCACCCGAAGGGGACGCGGGTTTCAGCCTGATGCCCAATCCCGCATGGGGCAGCGTAAGCTGTGTGCTTCACGACGCCGAGCTGGCCGGAGGCACACTGACGGTGGCGGGCGCCCTCGGACAGGATGTGCTGGCAGAAGGTCGTAGAGCCACAAACACGGCTGGTCGAACTGCCCATAGCCAACCTGCCACAAGGAGTCTACTTCATCACACTCACCACCCCCAGCTATACAGCCATGCAGAAATTGCTGGTTAAACGTCCTTGACGAAGGGATTGGAAAGCTATTCTTCATTAGAAGACGCAACTTTTTAAGGAAAAAGTGTGGTGACTGAAAAAAAAATCGTACCTTTGCATGTCGACCAAGTTGTTGTGGAAGGTGTGGCCTCGGTGGTGGGGTATGTTGATATTGAGAGTGTTGTGCGGTAAGTTGGTCATGTTTGGATGTTGCTGACACATCAATCATTTATATTAAAAACTAATAATTATGAAGAGTATAGCAATCCTGACAGGTGGCGGTCCCGCCCCCGGAATGAACACTGTGGTGGCCTCGGTGGCCAAAACCTTTTTGCGCGACGGCTTCCGCGTCATCGGTTTGCATGGCGGCTACAGTTCCCTCTTTACCGACAAACCCCGTATGCAGGAATTGGATTTCCTCACGGCCGACGAGATTTTCAACAAAGGTGGCAGCATCTTGAAGATGAGTCGCTTCAAACCAACGGACGAGGACTTTGAGAAACGCTTCAACCTCAGCCTTTTCAAGGACAACGAGATAAAACTGCTGGTCACCGTGGGCGGCGACGACACGGCCTCCACTGCCGACCGCATTGCCAAGTTCCTCGAAAGCCATCACTATCCCATCGCCAACATCCATGTCCCTAAGACCATCGACAACGACCTGCCGCTGCCCAACAGTTCTCCCACCTTCGGCTACAACAGCGCCAAGGCACAGGGCACAGTCATCTGCACCGCTGTGATGGAAGACGCCCGCACGTCGGAGAACTGGTTCGTTGTCTCCGCAATGGGCCGTTCCGCCGGCCATCTGGCTCTTGGCATCGCCGGTGCCTGCCATTACCCCATGGTGGTCATCCCCGAATTCTTCAACAAGACCGAAATCACCGTCGAGAAGATTATCAACCTGGTGGTCTCCTGCATCGTCAAGCGCAAACTGATGGGCATCAACTATGGCGCGGCCATGATTTCCGAAGGCGTGTTCCACAGCCTCAGCGATGAGGAAATCAAGAATAGCGGCATCAATTTCACCTACGACGACCACGGCCATCCCGAACTCGGCAAGGTCTCCAAAGCCCATATCTTCAACGACCTGCTCGAACGCAAACTGAAGGAACTGGGCATCAAGGTGAAGAGCCGTCCCGTGGAGGTAGGCTACGAAATCCGCTGCCATACTCCCATCGCTTTCGACCTCACCTACTGCTCGCTGATGGGCATGGGTGTCCACACCCTTTACAAGCAGGGCTGCACCGGCTGCATGGTCTACAGTGACCATCAGGGCAACATCACCCCGCTTTATCTCAAAGACCTCCAAGACCCCGTCACGGGCAAGATACCTCCCCGTCTTGTCAATGTCGACACCAATAAGGTGCAGTCATACATCAACGACATCATGGACTACATCACTCCCGACGACTACGAGGTCGCCAAGAAGTACCTCCCCAACCCCGAGGCATACGACTTCAAGAAAATCCTCAACTGGAACTAACTGAATTGAGAATTGAGAATTGGGAATTGAGAATTATCCGAGAACGGAAGCTGATTCTCAATTCCCATTTTTCAATTCTCAAATAGTAATAAACCTATTCATAATGAAACGTCTTTTAGTTTTTAGTTTTTGCCTTTTATCTTTCGCCTTGCTCAACGCACAACGACCGGGCGACATAGTCATCCTCTATGAGAACGATGTCCACTGTGCTGTGGACGGCTACCCGGTGCTGGCCGGTCTCCGCGACAGCATGCAGCGGATGGGCTGCCATGTGGCGGTGGTCTCGGCTGGCGACTTCTCTTTCGGCGGTCCCATCGGCGCCGCTTCGAAAGGCGAATTCGTCATCCGGCTGATGAATGCGGTGGGCTACGATGCCGCCTGTCTGGGCAACCACGAATTCGACTTCGGCTTTGCACAGCTCCGCAAACTGGAGGGGATGCTCAACGCTCCGCTCCTCTGCGCCAATTTCTATCCCAATGACCTGACCGAGGCCGACAACCGTTATTTCCGCAACTACCAGCCTACGCCCTTCAACCCCTTCGTGATGCGCAATATGGGCGGCTTGCAGGTAGCTTTTGTGGGGGTCACCACCCCCACCACCATGTACACCTCCAACCCGTCGAGCTTCAAGGATGAAGAGGGTAAATTCATCTACAACTTCTCGCCCAACAACTTGGCTGCCACCGTGCAGCGCAACATTGATGCTGCACGTGCCGCAGGTGCGCAATTCGTGGTGCTGCTCTCCCATTTGGGCGACAGCGACGGGGTGCCAACCTCGGTGAATGTGCTTTCGCAACTGCGTGGGGTGGATGCTGTGCTCGATGGGCACGACCATCATATCATCCCCTGCCGTATGGAGGCAGACAAGGATGGCTGCCGAGTCCCCATCACATCCACCGGCACCCAGTTCCAACGGGTGGGCTGTATGATTGTCTCCAACCAGCCTGATGCCAAGCAGTCGGTTGCCTTTAAACTCTTCAACACCGACAGCCTTGGCCGCAAAGGCTGTGTCAACAAGGCTGTCCTTGATTCCGTCCAAGCCATCAAGGATGCTTTCGACAAGATGGGGAGCCGTGTGGTGGCCACCACCTCAACGCTCCTCTTGGCTGAGGAAGACGACATACGTGTCGTCCGCTTGCGCGAAACCAATCTTGGCGACCTGGTGGCAGATGCCTATCGCACCCTGATGGGAGCCGACATCGGCTGGGCGAACAGCGGCGGCATCCGAGCCAATGTGCCGGCTGGCCCCATCACCCACAACCAGCTCTTCGCCGTCTGTCCCTACAGCAATAAGATTGCCGTCATCAGGACTACAGGCCGCGACCTCCTCAACGCCTTGGAAACCGCCGTCCGTGCCTATCCCTTGGCCGAAGGCTGCTTCCCGCAGGTGAGCGGCATCACCTTCGTCTTCGACCCCTCGGTGCCGTCGGGTGTGGTGCTGGACAGCAACGGCACCTTCCTGCGTGTCGACGGGCAGTACCGCGTGAGCGATGTCTATGTGGGTGGCAAACCGTTGGACATGGATGCCACTTACACCATCGCCAGCACCGAGTATGTGCTGCTCAAAGGTGGCGACGCCATCAGCTTCCCCAATAAGAAACTGCTGAGCACCGAGACTGTGGGCGATTTGGAAATACTGGAGAACTACCTCCTCAACAACCTCCATGGCCGTATCGAAGCCCCCTACGACCAACCCCAAGGCCGCATCATCAACGCCGCTGTTGACAATGTGCCGCGTCCCAAGAAAAAGCCGAATGCCACCAATCAGTTAGACAGCAAGCCTGTGGCACCCGCCACAAACCCAGTCTCCAACGAGAAAAATCCCACCCAAGCCCCAATCAACTAGACTAGCAATACAAGCAGTACTAGAACTACTGGAAAAAAAGCAAGCCTCCGTCACATCATGAACTGGAGGCTTACTTTTATTGCATAGGGCGAAGCGGCCCCTTCGAGATAGGAAAGCCTCCTCACATAGTCGATGCGGATGAGCTTCAGTATGTTCTCAATACCGATGCTGTATTCCATGTATGGCTCCTTGGCGAGGAAGTTGGCGTTGGTCGGCAGCAGGTACAGCCCCACATGCTGGCTCGTCGGTCTGTTCATGTCCGACATGGCACCATACAGGATGTTGAACCCCACCACCTCGCGCAGCTTCAGGTGCTTGATGAGCGGGAGGTGGTTCAGAATAAGCCCTTTCAAGTGGTAGGTGGCAAAGAGCGACACATAGCGGTCCATCATAAACTCCATGGGACGCATGGTGTTGAACGAGTATTCCGACATGATGTTAGAGGCGTTGCCGTTGGGCGTGAAAAGCTTGGGCATAGGGACGGGGTTCCACACCATGCCGCCCGACATGCGGAGGTCGAAATAGCCGAAGGCCGCAAACCAAAAGCGGTTGAACATGTTGAATGTGGAGCGGTTGTAATAGAAGCCGTCCAGCAAGCCCATCTCATGGCTGAGGGTGAACGACGAAGCGTTGCCGGCCAGGTTGAGCAGCGAACTCTCGCCCGAGCGGCCGCTTCGTGCCAGCGTGTTGGGTGAGAAGTTGATGCTCGTGGCCCATTGGGCGTATACGATGCTGTTGACCCGCTCGTTGCCGGTGGGCGTGATGCGGTAGTAGTTGAGCAGCCCTGTAGGGCGGATATGCTGCGCACCAATCCAAGTGTCCACCCCTATGAACCGTGGCCATTGGCGACGCAGCCGCAGCTGGAGGTCGGCCACATATTGCGCCGGCACCTCTTCGTCGGTCCACATCATGATATTATCTCGGTCGAACTGGTCGAAAGAGAGGCCGGGCGATTCGATGTCGTAGCCCGCATGGAGGCTGATATATCCCAGTGGGTACTCCATGGGGAAACGGCGTTTGGGTTTGAAGGTGTGGATGAGGTTGAGGTTGAACTTGAATTGCTTGTCGTCGACACCATAGGCCACATAGCCGTCGAAGAAATTGCGGTTGTTGAGCCGTGCTGTCGACATGCCGCCCACGCGTAGGCGTAGGCCTTCGGTGCCGTTGTGGCTGACGAAGTTGTATATCGAGCCGAAGTCGAACCGGCTGGAGTCGCGTGTGGGGTGGGTGGGGAAGTAGCCGGTGAACAGGGCTTCGATGGTCTTGATGGTATAGCGGATGGAGGGTATGCGGTTCAGCTCGAAACGCATACTGTCGAGAAATGTCTCAGCAAGGCTCAGCTCAATAGGGCGTTGGGCGTTCCACACCTTGCGCGGCACCTTGTGGGCCAATGGCAGGGTGGCATGGTTCGCCAGCGGCGTATAGAGGCTGTCGGGCAGCGGCGTGAGGGTGTCGAAGGAATAGTCGTAGTAGAGGCGCATCTGGTGCGCATACACCTGGCGCAGCCGTTTGCCCACATAAAACCTGCCGTAGATGTCCATCCGCGTCGGTCGGTAGTGGCCGAGGCTGTCGTGCTCGAAGTTCTGTTGCACATTCAGGTCGCGCACATAGTTCAAGTCCACCGCCTCAGGTACGCGCATGGCATAACGTTTGACGGCATAGCTGCTGTCGTCCACAATATACATCGTGCCGACAAAGCCGAAGTTGCCCTTGCTTGCAGGTACGAAGGAAAGCTCGATGCAGCGTTGGCCGTCGACCTCCACGGTGTCGGTGATATAGTACTGGTAGAAAGTGGTGGCGAGAAGCGACGAGAGAGGGCTGACAAAGCGTACCGACATCAGGGCTATCTCGTTGGCGAAGATGTCCACGGCCGGGAACAGCGCGTCCAAGTCGTCGTTGAGACCCTCCTGCGAGAGGTCCACGTCCACCCCGTCGGCACGGTTGGCTGTGACCAGTGTGCGCATGTTGCCAAACACATAGTCCTGCGCGCTCATCCGCTCGTGGATAGAGAAATGCAGTATCTCGGCATGGTCGAACTCAGCCTGGTCGATGTACTTCTCCACAAAAGGGAAGTGCTTCCAAAACAGGTGCTTCTCGAAGTTGGGATGGAATTGGTCGAGGCACATGTTGAGCTTCTCGAACACCTTGCGGCTGAACTTCTCGCTCGACAGGATGTTGTTGTCCGCCTTGTGGTCGATGACATGCCGCACCAGCTCCACAGCGGGGTTGTTGCGCCGACGGTAGCGGTCGCGTTTGCCTTTCTTGGCAGTGACATGCACCGTCTGGAGGGTGGTGACCTCGGGCTCCATCTGTATCTTCAGCCGTCGCGAGCCGTGCCCTTTCAGCTGGATAGTCTGCGGGCGGTAGCCTACCATGCGGAACTGCAGCACAGTGTCGGAGGATGTGACACTGAGGTCAAAACGGCCGTTGATGTCGGACACCGTGCCGTTTCTTGTGCCGGGGATGGCTATCTGGACAAAGGCCAGTGCCTCACCAGTGTTTTTATCTGTCACCGTGCCCGATATGGGCGACACCTGCCTCTGCCCCCATGCCGTCAGGACGGACAGGAGGAAGAGTGCCACAAAGGCAACCCCTCGGATGCAGGAGGGTGACGGACGGCGTTGGATGGGGCGGAAGACTCTGATAGTGCTTATTTTCTGTTATTATTGTGACTGTTTTTCCCAATGCAAAGATACATAAAAAATAGCACACGCAGAAATATTTTTGCCCTTCCCCCAGGGCAAACGCATGAAAATTTTGAAAAATAGTGCGGAATGAACAATTTGGCCTGAGTTATTAACAGGCCACCATGCGGGCCGCTTGAAATTTGTGCGAAATGAACAAATTTGCCCGCCGTCTGTTGATAAATATTTGTGCTACAACACATAACATATTCCACACAGTCTCGTTATACTTGCATAACCAACACACACAGCAATGGCAAGTTTGTACGAGACGATGGGCCGGCTGCACGACCCGAGAGTGAGGAACAGGAGCAAGCACCTGCTTTCCGACATCGTTATCCTGGCAGTGCTCGCGGTCACGAGCGGGGCCGAGGGATTCGATGCCATCGAGGAATTCGGCAAGTTCCATTACGGGACCTTGAAAAAGAGGCTGCGTCTGCCTAATGGGATTCCTTCACACGACACGATAAACCGCGTGTTCCAAGCAATCAACTTCCGCCAGTTTGAGAGGCTCTTCCTCGAATGGGCCGAGGGGCTGAAGGCCGGTGGCGCGACGGAGGCGGTGATAGCCATAGACGGCAAGACGGTGCGCGGAAGCCGCGACGGATACCACGGGAACCCTGCCGTCCACCTCGTCCACGCTTGGAGCGTGGAGAACGGAATCTGCCTCGGGCAGCGCAAGACGCGGGACAAGAGCAACGAGATAACGGCCATTCCGGAACTGCTCGACATGCTCTGCATAGAAGGTGCGATTATAACCATTGACGCAATGGGTGCCCAAAAGGCCATCGCGGAGAAGATAGTGGACGGCGGGGCAGACTACATCCTTGCACTCAAGGGCAACCAGGGCACGCTCCTACAGGACGCGGAGCTGATGGGAAAGGAGGTGAGGCCGGTTGCGGAGACGGAAGAGGTGGACAAGGGTCACGGGCGCGTGGAGACACGCCGATGCACGGTCTTTGAACCAACAGACTGGATCCGCGAGAACCACCAATGGAAAGGGATGCGGACAATAGTCAAGATGACAGCAACCCGCTGGAACGCGATTTCCAAAGAGGAGGTAACAGAGACACGATGGTACATAAGCAGCCTTGACAAGGATGCCAGGTTCGGCCAATACATACGCAGCCACTGGCGCGTGGAGAACTCGCTACACTGGGTGCTGGACATGACTTTCGGCGAAGACAGGCAGAGGAAGCGCGCAGGCATGGCCGCCGAGAACTTCGCCCTTGTGCGAAAATTCTCACTCAACATCCTCAAGCGCGACAAGGGCAAGGGCAGTCTCGTCACCAAGCGGCTCAAGGCTGGCTGGAGCATCGATTACCTCTTCTCTTTACTGGAAATTTGATGCGTTTGCCCTGCTTCTCTCACCAGCATCGACCTCTCCTCACTCAACACTGCCAACGTGACCCACATCGACAGCCTGTTCTCATTCTGCAACAAACTCACTAGCTTCAACCTCAGCGGACTCAACCTTTCCCGGGTCGTATCTGCGACTGCCCTGTTTAGCAGCTGTTCCAAACTCACTACAGTCAGCCTCTCCGGACTCAACCTTTCCAGCCTCGTATCAGCCTATGCCCTGTTTAGCGGCTGCTCCGCACTCACTACGGCCAATCTTTCAGGCCTCAACCTTTCAAGCGTCGAAGACATGGGCCGTATGTTTTACACCTGCTCAAACCTCACCTCTGTCGACTTCACCGGTGTCACCCTCGGTAGCGCCCTAAACATGAAAAGCATGTTCTATAGTTGCAAGGCCCTCACCACCATCGACCTCTCACCCCTCAACACCTCCACTGTCACCGATATGGAAACCATGTTTCAGAGCTGCGAGAAACTCACAAACGTCACCTTCGGCGGCAACTTCAGCACCGAAAGCGTCACCACCATGCATGCTATGTTCTTCAATTGCTCCACCCTCGTCAGCCTCAACCTCGCATGCTTTAACACCCAGAACGTCACCGACATGGGCTTCATGTGCGCCAGATGCCCCCAACTCACCAGCGTCGACCTCCGCAACGCCACCGGCACCAGCCTCACAACCACCTATAATATGTTCCAATCATGCGCAAGGCTGACCAACATCCGTTTCGATGTGATGACCTTACCGGCAAGCGGCGTAAACCTGAACGTGATGCTCAATAATAATACTTGTACCAGCGTCAGCAGCTGTACGCTCTACTGCCCGCCCGGCACATGGACACGCCTCTCGTCCGCAAACGTATTATCCAGCAAAATACATTGGGGAGACCCATCCTCCCTATAAGGTCGGCATCCGTCGGGCCTGACATCTGACCGAGAGACACCGCAGCCGCTTGCGGTGTCTCTCTTCTGCATCCGCCAGTCCTGTCCCCGGGCCTGTGCACCTCCCCGGCCCCCGAAACCTCCCGCCCCCACCCGCCGCGTCCAAATCTCGTGAAACCGACATAAGGATAAGGACGACACAGCAGACGTGCCCCCTTCGTTCCCCTATTCAAGGGAGGGGCAAACATCTGACGAGTGTTTGCCGAAGTGGCGGGGAATGTGTCAGTGCCAGACAAACCGGCGCCAATCAGCAGTGCAAAATTCTTCCCCCCCGTACTATCTTCCAAAATTTTCATGCCTTTCCCCATCGGACGGCCCTGCCGTACGGCCAGTTGCTCAGCGCATCCGTTGCGCTGCCCTACGATACTTTGGCATTTTGCCGTCTTCTCTTTACCGACGCTTCCTGCTTCTTTTCTGTTTGAAAAAAGGAAAGAAAAAGAAAGTAGAAAATAGGTGGTGAAAAAAACGTATGGCTGCTGCGTCGGCGGGGTCGGCGGCCAGCGGCATTCGCAGGACGTGTGCCAGCAACGGTGGCGACAGCTTTGATTATTAACAAATGGGATTGGATAAATATGTGTTATTATCTGTCGGTCAGAGCGGAAAAAACCGTATCTTTGCAATTTGAAATATTGTCAATATGCATATAGTAAAAGTACATATCAGCCTTTTGCATGTTGTGCCTATTGTGTTGGCATTGATACTGTTGTCTCCGTCCGTCCAAGGGCAGAGCAAGAAACAGTTGGAGCGCGACAAGGCAAGGATTGAGAAAGAAATAGCCCGTTTGAACGGCGAGTTGAGCAAAGTGCGCAAGGATTCGAAGAATTCCACCAAGCAAATCAACCTCATCAAGAAGCGCATTCAGGAGCGCACCAACCTTATCAACAACATCAACGGTCAGATGAACATACTGAACCGCCAAATCGTCCGCACCGAGGACTCCCTGCGGACGGTGCGCTGCGAAATCGACAGCATGAAGTCGGAGTATGCCAAGGTGGTGCGTTCGTTGTATGGTCTGCGGCAGAATATGAATGCCGTGGGGATGGTGTTCGACAATGAGCAGTACAACTACAGCTACTTGAAGATGAAATACTTCGCTGAGTATTCGCGCTATCGCAAGCATCAGGCCACCGTCATCAAACGGCGTGAGCAGCTTTTCAGCGAGATGAGCCTCGACCTCCAGCGGCAGCGCAACGAGAAATCGTCGCTCTTGGCACAAGAACGCAAGCAGCGCGACGCCCTCTCGCGCGAGCAGCAACAGCATCAGAAGAAGCTGAACAAGAGCCAGCAGGACGAGAAGAGCCTCCAGCAGCAGATAAGCAAGAAGGAGAGCCAGAAACGGCAGCTGCAGCAGCAGATTCAGCAACTGATTAATGCCGAAGTGGCCAAAAGCAGTTCGGGCGGCAAGAGCAGCGGGGGCAGCAAGACCGGCGGCAGTGCAGGCAGCGGTGCTGTGTATAACGATGGTGTCTCGGCCGATTTTGCGCAGAACAAGGGACGGCTGTCGTGGCCCGTATATTACAAGTCGGTGGCGCGTGAGTACGGCCTCTACACCCATTCCTCGGGTGGGCAGAACCGCAATTTCGGCATCGACCTCAACTGTGCCCCGGGTGCGACGGTGAGCTGCGTGTTCAACGGCACCGTGGCCCGCGTTTTCACCACACCCAACGGCGCGAAAGGGGTGATAGTGCGCCACGGCTCTTATATGACCGTCTATGCCGGACTGGGCACCGTCAGCGTCTCACAGGGCAGCAAGGTGACGACCAAGCAGACCCTAGGCACCGTCTTTTCGAGCGGCGAAGGCACCTCGGAATTCAGTTTCCAGGTGTGGTGCGGCAAGGATGCGTTGAACCCACGTCACTGGCTGAGGTGATGGCAGTTAATAATTGATGTTATGTACAAGAGAACCGTTTTCTTTCTGATGTTGGTCCTGCTGGCTACGGCGGGCCATTCGCAGGTGAGGGGCATGAAGAAGAGCCCCAAGCCCTCCAAGCAAGTCACCACGACCATGCAGCGGGTCAAAGGGCGGCTGGCCACCCTGTGGGTGGACTCGGTGATGTCCACCATGACCCTCCGCCAGCAGGTGGCACAGCTGATGATTATACGCGTGCCGCTGAATTTAGATGGCAAGGCGCAGCGCGAGTTCGAACAGGTCATTCGCGAAACCGAGGTCGGCGGCGTCTGCTTTTTTGTGGGCACTGCCGACAAGACGCTCCCCCTCATCAAACGCTTTCAGTATGTGAGCAGTTTTCCTCTTTTGGTCTGCATTGATGCCGAATGGGGCTTGGGCATGAGGTTGAGCGACTGCTACGCCTTCCCCAAGAATGGCGATTGGGGCCTGCTGCCCCCTACCATGGACACCCTCCTCTTCTCCATGGGACGCGAGATTGGCCGCCAGTGTAAGAATATGGGCATCCATGTCAACTTCGCCCCTGTGGTGGACGTGAACAGTAATCCCAACAACCCCGTCATCGGCATCCGCTCCTTCAGCGACTCGCCCCAAAGGGTGGCCCAGTTGGGCATACAATATATGAAAGGCCTCCAGAGCCAAGGTGTCATGGCTGTCGCCAAACATTTCCCCGGACATGGTGACACCGAGACCGACAGCCATTTCGACCTCCCCATCATCAACCACACCCGCCAGTATATGGACACCGTGGACCTCTACCCCTTCCGCAGCCTCATCGCCGCCGGTGTGGAGGGCGTGATGACCGCCCACCTGCAGGTCAACGCCTACGACAGCGAGCCCAACCGCCCGTCGTCGTTGTCGGGCGCGGTGGTCAACCAGCTGCTACGCCACGATATGAACTTCCAGGGGATGGTCATTACCGACGGGCTTGACATGAAGGGTGTCACCAAGTATTATAAAGACGGCGATGGCGAGCTGGCAGCCCTTGTGGCCGGCAGCGACCTACTGCTGCTTCCACCCGATGTGCCAAAAGCCATCGAGCGCATCTGCCTTGCGGCGGAGGCCGACGACGACCTGCGCCAGCTCGTGGCCATGCGCTGCCGCCGAGTGCTGCGAACCAAATATAACCACGGTCTCTCTCGTCTCGAACCCGACAGTTGGCATGTGCCCACGGCGGACGACAGCCTGCGTTGCGACGCCATCGTGCGCCCCCTGCGGCTGGTGGTGGAGGGACGGATTGACAGCCTTGTGGCCGACGGTATTGCACAAGGGGCCTTCCCTGGCTGTCAGGTGCTGGCCATGAAGGACGGCAAGCTTCTCTTCCGCAAAGCCTATGGCCGTCTGACCTACGACCCCGCTTCGCCAGCGGTGGACATGTCTACCGTCTACGACCTGGCATCGGTCACCAAGATGCTCTCCACCACGCTGGCTATGATGAAACTCGTGGAGACCGGCAAGGTGAAGCTCGACGACCCCCTTAGCATGTATCTGCCATACCTCAAGCATACCGACAAGCAGAAGCTCACCATCCGTCAGGTGATGAGCCATGTGGCACGGCTGAAGTCGTTCGACACCTATTGGAAAACAGCCCGCGACAGCGATGACCCGCTGGAGAGTGTGCTCGAACAGGTGGTCGCCACCCCGCTGCTGCCCCAGGGAGGGTATGTGTATAGCGATTTGGGCTTCATTCTCTTGGGCGACCTAGTGCAGCATGTCTCAGGCCAGCGGCTCGACATCTTCGTCCACCGCCATTTCTATTCGCCGATGGGGTTGTGCAGCACCAGCTACAACCCTATGGAACACGGCATCGACAGCCTCAGGATTGCCCCTACCGAGGACGACCACCACTACCGCAACCGCTTGGTGCAAGGGGTGGTGCATGACGAGAATGCCCACGTGATGGGTGGTGTCTCTGGTCATGCGGGCCTCTTCAGCACAGCCGACGACGTGGCACGCATCCTCCAGATGCTGCTCGACGGCGGCACCTACGACGGCAAGCGTTACCTCAAGGCCGAGACCATCGAGCTGTTCAATACCCGCCACTACGCCTCCCAAGGCTGCCGCCGTGGGCTGGGGTTCGACAAGCCTTTGGTTTCAGGAACTGGTGGCAGTGCCTGTGAAGAGGCTTCGCAGAACAGCTATGGACATACGGGTTTCACGGGTACGATGGTGTGGGTAGACCCCGACTGCGGACTAACTTATGTCTTCCTCTCCAACCGTGTCCACCCAAAACCTACGCCCAACAAGCTGGCGGCTATGAATATTCGTACCAACATACAGAAAGAACTTTACCGCATCCTGCGCACCAGCACCGCACAGGATGGCAAGGTGGCAAATTTTGGGAACTAGGATGGTTTATATTACATTGTACAAACTGCTTCTTCACCGCAGATACAAGGATTATCTGCGCCAGGCCGAAGGCAACATCGACAAGTGCCATGAGACGTTGCTGCATGGCACCTACTACGAGGAATACGACAGCTACGACTTTGCCCATAAGACTCCTGCCGAACGGAGGGAGTATCTGACGGACGTGTACAGGAACAAGCTCTGCCGTCGCTATAATGGCGCCCGCCAGCAGGCTGTCATTATGGACAAATACCTTACGGCGGAGAAATTCCGAGATTATTTCCACAGACAGTATATGCTCTGCGTGTCAGAGGACCAACGCGAGGCATTTGTCTCCTTTGGGATGCGTGAGGGCCGACTGGTGGTGAAGCCTGTGGATGAATGTGCCGGTCGAAGGGTTCGTATGCTTGAAGGCGATAGCGAGGCGAGGTGGCACAAGCATTATAATTGGCTGATGATCGAAGGACTACGTTATATTGTAGAGCAGGTTATCGTGCAGCATCCTGTGATGGCACGGTGGAACGAGAGCTCCGTCAATACGGTGCGCATCAACACGATGCAGCATCGGGGCAACGTGCGGGTGCTGACTGCCAATATGCGTTGTGGCCGTGCCAGAAGCTTTGTCGACAACTGTGCCAGAGGGGGGTATTGCGCCAATATTGACCCCGCCACTGGCCGCATCATAACCTCCGCCACCGGCAAGGGGACGGAAAAATACGCCGTCCACCCCGATAGCGGTGTCCCCTTCGAAGGGGAGGTTATCCCCCAATGGGACGAGCTGTTGCAGGCTACTGCCGAGATGGCGTTGAGGCTCCCCAAGCTGAGCTATGTCAGTTGGGATATGGCGCTCACCGCCGAAGGCTGGGTGCTGGTTGAAGCAAACAAAGGCGAGCTCATCGCCGACCAGCGCAATTTGGGCCGTGGTTTGCGGAGAGAATTTGAGGAGATGATAAAGGGGGTGTACTAGGCTGTACTAGGCACCTCTAGGCTTTCCTAGGATTGCCTAGGATTGCCTAGGATTGCCTAGGAAAGCCTAGAATCCCTAGTCTACTTCATCCCGCGGGCGGTCTTGATTTGCTCGTAGGCTTCGTTGATTTCGCGGAATTGGGCTTCGGCGTTTTTCTTCACCTCTTCGCCCATTCCTTCCACTTTGTCGGGGTGGTATTTCATCGCCAGCCGCCGATAGGCTTTCTTCACCTCTTCGTCGGTGGCGGAGGATGTGAGGCCCAACACCTTGTAGGGGTCTTTGTACGTAGTGCCAGAGGAGCTGTATTGGCGTGAGCCGCCGCTGTAGCTGTTGTAGCCGGTGTGGGAATAGCTGTTCTGTCTGGCATAGCGGCTGCCCACATGGCGGGTATAAATGCTCACATAGTCGCCTGAGTTGATGCCCAGCCCGCGGGCTATGGCCCTCATGGTAGAGTTTTCGGTGGTGCCGTAGCTGTTGTCCGCCACTGCCAGCCCGAAGAGGAAGTCCACCATGTGGTAGCGGGTGGTGTAGTCTGTGTTCTGTTTGATTTGGTAGCATATCTCCTCCAAGGGGATGTTGGTTTCGGGCTTCACCAGCTCGCGCAGCATGGCGAGGTACTTCTTACCCTGCTCCTCGCCGTAATTGTTCAGGAGGAACTGCTTCACATAGTCCAGTTCGGAGCGTTTGACAGTGCCGTCGGCCTTCATCACGGTGGCGATAAGCACGAGGAGCGACACGTTGATGTCGTCCTGTGTGCCTTCGTTGTGATAGGGGCCGCGGCGGCCACCGCTAATATAGTCGTAGCCCAGTCCGTTCCCTGATTTGTTTTCGATGGCGCTGCCTATCAGGTAGCCGAGCAGTGCGCCCAGGGGACCGGCCCCCGTCCAACTGAGGAACAGAGCCCCCAGACCTGTGAACAACCATTTTGTCAGACCCATATTGGATAGTATGTTAGATGTTAGAAAGGTTGTACCTTATTGATTTTGCATGTGAAAGTAGGTGTGGCAAGCATATAGAGCCCTTGGGGCAATGCTTCGAGGCTGATGCTCTCGCCATAATAGGTGGTGGTGAGCACCACGACGCCGAGGCTGTTGTATATCTTGACGGGTGTGCCTTGCGGGATGCCGGTCAGGCGGATGGATGAGCTGGTGGGGTTGGGGTAGACCGCTGCAGCATGGCTTCCGACCGGGTCGATGCCTTCTTCCTCATGAGTGATGAAGCGGACTGAGAAAGAGCAGGTGCTGCCGTTTTCGGTGATGTCGTATATTTCGAAGCTTTCTTCGGGGGTGCCGTCGGCAAGGTAGGGGTGGGGGTCTGTCGACGGTCCGAATGACTGTCGGCCACTGGCTTGGGAGAAATAGCATTGGGCGGTCTCGCCGGAGATGCTGTCGATGTCGCTGCCCGGACGGAACACCCAGTAGGCGTTGGGGATGGTGTGGAAGTCGTAGAAGGCATTCCCGCCATGGTAGATGTCGTGCGTCATGGTGTCGACCCAACGCCCGATAATCAGCCCTTCTCCGGGAATGGAGGACTCGTACTTCTGGTCGGGTGTGCGGTATTCGATGGTGTACCATTGGTTGGAGTCGATGGCAGACTTGATATAGTAGAGGTGGTTCTCGGCGCTGGTGTTAAGGCTGTTGATGGTGTAGGTGCCGTCGCTTGTGATTTGAATGGGCGGCTCGGTGAGGTCGAGCAGGAAATGCTTGTATACTGCCGAAGGATGAGCGAAATGGACGGACATGATGTCGTAGTAAACAGGATATACGTCGGTATGGTTGTAGTAGTGGTAGAGGTCGGGCAGCCCGATGGAATGGCCCATCTCGTGGGCGAAAGTGCGGAGGGAGAAGTAGTAGCTGCTTTCGAATTCAAAGTTGAAGGCGTTGATGCGTTTGCCGTTGATGGTGACGGTGCGGCCTACCGAGTCGTGGGGGAAGAACTCCATGTGGGGCCATAACAGTTCGGCCCATGCTGACACGTCGCCTTGGATGATGAGCGAGAGGTTGTCGATGTCACCGTCATTGTCGCCATCCAGCACGATGCCTGGTTGGACGAGGTGCAGAGAGTCGATATAGCGGCACACGCGTGCGATAAGCTCCGCCTCCCGTGTGGAGATGCTGATTATGGGGTTGGGACGCGTGTAGCCCAGCGGGTTGTCCGCGCTGTAAGGCTGGTAGTAGCCGCGCGGATGGGGGTCGACGTAGGGCACTATGTTCGCGCCCTCGTACTGGTCGGCGAACTTGGTGCGGAATTGTATCTGGCCGTAGGACATCTCGTTGAAGTAGTCGGCCACATTGCGTGTGCCGTTGTTGAAGAGGTCTATCATGTCTATGATATTCTTAGAGAAGGGCTCGTCGTCGGCGAAGCTGACAAACACCACCAGGTTGGTGTATTCGACGAAGGGGTTCTCGCTCACCATAAATTCCACTTCGAACACATGCTCGGGGTCGGCATAGTAGCTGGTCTCGTCGTAGGGTATGCCCGCATAGAACGAGTCGGCACTATACTGCATGAGTGCTGTGTAGGTGCCTTCGGGCAGGTCGAGGTCGTAAGCGAAATGGCATTCGACGGTGTCGCCTGGCTGGAGGATGACATGGCGTCCGTCCAGGCATCCGTAGTAGTCATAGGACCTGTACACGTTTACACCGAAGTAGAGGTCGCTCACTGTGTCGCCGATATTGGTGAGGCTGTAGGTGCCTCGGACGGGGCGGTCGAGAGCATAGTTGTAACGGGTCAGGGTCAAGTCCGACGCCATCGTCACCACCGGGATGGGCGAATAGGCGGGCTCCAGCCCGAAGATGCAGTATTGGAACGAGGAGAAGTTGTACTGCGTCAGGGGGCGCAGCACATCCACCGAGTAGTAGCCGTTTGAACGACCGTCCCAACCCCAGTTCACATGGAAGTAGTCCTGACTGTCGTAACCGTCGAAGACGAAGGCGTGGGCCCCCTCAACGGTGCTGTCGGCATCGTTGCGCGACGACTGCCCACAGTAGAACACGGGTCGTCTGGCAGCAATGTCCTCCTTCAGCATCTGTATCCAGCCCGCGGTGGAGGAGTAGGTCTTGTATGCCACTGAAGCATTGGGGCTGTAGTGGAAATAGTGCTGGAATCCCAAGAGGGCGGATGCGATTTGAGCACCCGACGACCCTTGGCAGTCCGAGTTGTACATCATGTTGGCACTGATGCCGCAATGCGAGAGCAGAGTAGCAACGGCCTCGATTTCTGTCGGCGAGCTGCTGTCGGTCAGTTTGCAGGGCATGTCGGCATAACGGTATGTGGCATTGGCGAAATCGGCATATAACGTGCCGTACCGCCAGCAGTCGTATTCGCCTTCGTGTGTGTAGCTGTGGCTGCCCAGCCCGTGCTGAGGGAACTGCCAGTAGCGCATAATCTGCCCCATGGCCAACGCCACGCAGCCCACTGTGGGGCGGCCTTCGAAGCGGGTCATGGTGCTGTCGGCGGCCATGGCGCTGTCGTAGGGCGCCATGCTGTTGTAGCCGTAGCGGTACTGGTTCCATTCGGTGACCAGCATCGGAGCCACGCTGTCGGGCAGGTCGGTAGCGGCCTTGGCAGGCGGGATGTAGGCCCTGTGCAGCTCGTCCAAGGTGGTGCTGCCCAGTTGGGCGATTTGGCCCTCATATTCTTTTAGCCAATAGGACAAGCCGTCGGGCATGTCGTCGGCATCGATGTTGCCGGTGGCGGAGTAGGCAAGGATGGGGCGGGTGCGCTTGTCGCAGCTGGCCACCACAAAGCCGCCGCCCATAATGTTGTATGCCTCCACCTGTTTGAGACATGGCAGCGGCACCTGTTTCACTTCGACAGGGCTCGCGCCCCCCTTCAGTAGGGTGGCAAAAGACTGCGCGTTGGCCAAGGCGTAGGCGTTCGACGACGATTGGGCCGCGGCCGCAGCCTGCAGCCCCAATAATACGACAATAACAGATAGTATCTTATTCATAAATCTTTTGAATGCTTGAATGCTTGAATTATTGCTTGAATGCTTGATTGTGTTAATGCTTGAATGCTTGATTGTGTAAATGCCTGAGTGGCTGGCGCGGTCAAATTACTCAAACAATCAGACAATCAAGCAATCAAGAAATCAGTTCTTACTTCTCAATTCTCACCTCTCAATTCCAAAGTCACTGCATAGCCCTCCTTCTTGACATCCTCGCTGGGCTTGGGCGAAGTGATGGTGAACTGTTGGCGGCTCAGCCCCAAGCGTTCAAGGTGGCGGCGGAGGAGTTTGTTGAAATGTTCGTAGTCGATGCCCTCTTCCTTATCATCTTGGCGTGTCTGCAGCTCGAATTTCAGAACCATGCTCTCGTCGCTCTTCGCCAGGTTGGCCACCTTATCTATCTGGTAGAACTGCTCCGAGGTGAAGTCCTGCTCTTTGGGGTCGATGGCGATGAAGAGGCCTGCTTCATCATCCTCTGCGGAGCCGAACAGGCGCATGGGCGACGTTGCCACCTTCACTATCAGGTTGCCCAGCGTCTTCCAAACCATCTTCATGTATTTGAATTCGGGGTTGTCGATGTTGCCGCTGACTGGCACCTCCAACAGCACCTTGCCGTCCTTGTCCTTCAGCACATACAGGGCTGCTTTCACGGGCAGCTTCAAACGTGGCTTCACCCCCTTCTGCTTCGCACCCAGCGTGGGCTTGTAGATGTCTATCTTGTTCTTCCCATCCAGCTGGCTGCTGCCTATGGTGTTGGTGCTGGAGAGGCTGAAGACACCCTCGCTGAAGGGCATGCCGAAGTAGGCCGTCATGTAAGGGTTGAAGTCGGTGAGGTGAAGGTTGCGTATGTTGATTTGGAGCAGCTGACGCTGCTTCCAGTCGGCGATGCTGCCGTTCCATTCCACGTTGGCGGCGCCTCCGTTGGGCAGGGTGGCGGAGATGCGGGCGTTGCCCCCGCCCGAAGTGGTGAGGTTGTGTGACTCGATGCGTATGTCGGTCACAGGAAACAGGAATTCGGTGGGCAGGGTGTGGTCGGCGTAGGTGAAGCTGCTGTTGTGGAGCAGGAGGTGGCCGACATGAAGCTTCATAGGAGGCAGGTTGCTCTCGATGGTGTCTGAGCCGGCTACAGTGTCAATCATGGCGGTGGCAGAGTCCACTATCTGGGGCATCAGCAGACGCGAGATGGTGTTGGTGCTGTCGGCGAACAGCTCATAGCCGGCCATGAGGCCGTCGATGGTGATGCTGCGGATGTCGTAGAGCTGCTGGGCGATGACGATACGCTCGATTTCCACGTTGGAGCGTCGGATGGAGGCCACCGACTGCTGCTCGTTGTCGATGATGTCGGCACCCACAATGTCCGATTTGGCCGAGATGGTCATGTCCAAGATATGGTTCAGGTTGCCATGAGCCGTGGCATCGAGGTCAACATGCCCGCGAATCTCTTCAATATAGGCGCGGTTGGCCATATACGGCAGTGCCTGGTTCAAGGCCAGCTGCTCCAGCTTCAGGCTGATGTCGAACTCCTTGCTTTCCGAGTCGTAGTTGCCGTTGGCGGTGAGGGTGCCCCCTTCGGCCAGTGCCACCGAGAGGTCGGCGCCGGTGCGTTCCCTGCCGCCGAAGGCAAAGTCGGGCACATGCAGGTTCAGATGGTTGAAGCCCAGGTGGCTGTTCTTCTGAAGGTCGGCATAGTGGATGCTGCCGTCGGCGAGGCGTATTTTGTGCAGGCTCACCCGCCACGGGCTGGGGGTGGTGTCCTCCACGGAAGAAGAATCCTCCTCGTTCTGGAAACGCTCTATGATGCTTGTGAAGTTGAACAAGGAGCTGTCCTGCCAGATATTGGCCTGCAGCCCCACCAGGTCGATATGGCGCACCCATACCTGCCGGCCGATGAGGCGGAGTAGCGACACCGCCACATCCAGCGTGTCGAACCCGGCAAACAGCGTCGTGCCGTCCTCCTCATACACCGCCAAATCGTGCACTGCCACATGCCCCGTGAAGAGGTTCACCCCCACGTGGTCCACCATTACCTTGCGCCCCAAGAGCTCGGGGAGATTGCGGTTGGCATACCGTTTGGCAGCACAGCCGCCGAAAACAGACCCAAATACAACTATAAGCAGCAGCAACGCCGCGATGACGCTTATTACTATACGCGTGATTTTCAATGTTTTCTTCATGTCGATAAAACTATTGTCAGACTGCAAAAATAAATATTTTTTGCCATTCTGCAAAAAAATGATTTGCACTTTTCCCTTTATATGCCAAAAAATGTGTATCTTTGCATTTTCAATCTTAATAATAACAGCTATGAAAGCAACACAAATAAAGGTACAACCTTTTCTAAGAACGTTATCAATCGACCTTGTTCTGCTGTCGGCCGCATGTCTGGTGCCCACAGCGTCGCACCTTCTGGCGTGGCCCCTCTACCAGCTCAATCCCATGCTGCTGATGCTGCTGGCCGGCATGCTTCTGGTGCGCGACCGCCGCAACGCCTACCTCATGGCGGTGCTTCTGCCTATGGTGTCGATGCTGGCTGTGGGCATGCCCACCCCGCTCAAGGCATTGTGTATGTCGGCTGAGTTTGCGACTGTCGTGTTTCTCAGTGGCATAATGCGGTCGTGGAACACGAAGTTTCTCACCTCTTTTGGCTCCATGGCGCTGGCCGTTGTGGGGGGCAAATGTGTCTACTACCTCCTCAAAGCCCTCATCATCTCGCCTGCCGTGTTGGTGTCCACCCCCCTCTGGATACAGGGATTGTCGGTGCTGGCTGCTGCCCTCATCTTCGCAGCCTTGAATCAATGCTCGAATGCATAAATTATTGCTTGAATGCTTGAATGTGTTAATGCTTGAGTGCCTGGCGCGGTCAAATTACTCACACAATCAAGCAATCAAACAATTAAACAATCTTTTGATATGAAAAAGACAATAGTACTAGCTCTTATCCTAGCCGTTCTCCCAGCCATGGCACAGAATGCTCTGCCTGACACAGCCTCAGTGGGCAAATGTGGTGGACTGTTTTCTGTCAGCCCCACGATGAAGGTCCGGTTCTCTCCGGGCAACCTTCAGTATCAGCCCATCACCCACCTCTGCCGTTTTGCATCAGAGCAGACCGAGGTGCTTGGCTGGAGGCCTTTCTTTGCCAACGACCGTTACAAAGGATGGATTGACCTTTTCGGTTGGGGCACTGCCACCAACCCCACCAACTACTCTGTCAAGCCGGAGGACTATACCTTCACCGACTGGGGGTTCCTTTGTGGCCTTCCTACCAATGGCGGCAAGATGTGGCGTACCCTCTCAATGGATGAGTGGACCTACCTGCTGGCCAAACATCCGCGGGCGCGCCGCCTGTATGCCATCGCATATGTCGACCGCCATTATGGTCTCATCCTCCTGCCCGACGGTTGGAAATGCCCCAAGGGCGTGTATGTTAAGACTGGTCCTAAGGAGGATCACGCCAATTGGTACACCAGCGAGGCATGGGCCAAGCTCGAGGCTGCGGGTGCAGTGTTCCTTCCCGCCGAAGAGCAGCGTGTGGGGACTGAAGCCCAAGGCACTGCCTCCAGTTGTCGTTATTGGACCTCCTCGGCCAATGCCAAGAAGGGGGGCGAGGCCCTGTTTGTCTATGTCGACCCCTATGTGCCACAAGCCCGCTCGGCTGCCAAGCATATAGGGCTCTCAGTAAGGCTGGTGCAGGAAATGTATGATTAACCTATTAACTCATTAACACATTGAACATAGCAGTCATACTGGCAGGCGGCACAGGTTCGCGCATGGGGATGGACAAACCCAAGCAGTTTGCCGATTTGGGCGGACGTATGGTGATTGAGTGCAGCATTGATGCCTTCGACCAGGCCGTCGGCATTGACGAGGTGGCAGTGGTAATCCATCCCGACTGGAAAGACTATATGCAGTCGGTGGTAGAAAAAAACAGTTGGCGCAAAGTCAGGCGGCTGATTGATGGTGGGACGGAGCGGTACATGTCCAGCCTCAACGCTATAGCCGCCTACCTCGACATGCCAGACGACACCAACCTGATTATCCACGATGCCGCACGCCCATTCGTGTCGCAGGAGGTGATTGCAAGGGTGGTAGAGTCCCTCCGGCATCATGAGGCTGTGGGTGTCGGCATCCCTTCGACAGACACCGTGTGGGAAGTGCGACAGGATTTCGACCCCACCCTGTCGAAGTTCATCGTGCGCATTCCTGAGCGCAGCACCATGTGGAGGGCGCAAACCCCTCAGGCCTTCCGTCTCCCTCTGATTCGCGATGCCTACCAGGTGGCTCTACAGGACCCCCAGTTTCGGGCCACCGACGACTGCTGCGTGGTCCGCCGCTACCTTCCGTCCGTAAAAGTGTATATAGTCGAAGGAGAAGAGCAGAACCGTAAGATTACCTTCAAAGAGGATTTGATATAGTAAGGGATATGAACAAACAACCCTGTAATCATGATTGAGGATAGACAATATTGCAGCAACGCTTTCTTGATATACCGATATATAGTCGACGAAAACAGAACCTTCCGCTCAGGTATCCGCCCTTATTTCTTTAAGGCTTCGCCGAAGGAGTATGCCATCTCGGGTCTCGAAGACACCGAAAACGCCATCAAGGATTACATCCACAGCATCACCGTCTCCGGCGGACGGCTGGGCCTGGCCCTTTCAGGCGGCATCGATTCCGCCATCTTGGCCAAGTATGTGCCTTCTGACACTCCCACCTACACTTTCCACTGTGTCGCCCCCGGTGCGTTGGACGAGACAGCTCAGGCGCGCCGTTATGCCGAGGTCTGCGGCTTGAAGAATAAGGTGATTGACATCACGTGGGACGACTTGGTCAGCAATGCCGATGTGCTGATGCGGCACAAGGGGGCACCTATCCACAGCATAGAGGCCCAAATATATGCGGCAGCCATGCAGGCACGTCGGGACGGTGTCACGCATCTCCTTTTCGGCGAGAATGCCGACATCGTATTTGGCGGGATGGACGGCCTGCTGTCGCAGGATTGGGACTTTGATGCTTTCGTCAGGCGTTACGCCTATCTCGACCCCACGCAGGTGCTGCGCGACGGGCAATGGATTATGGAGCCTTTCGAACGTTTTCGTCAAGGCAATAAGATTGACTTCTATGGCTTCATCCGCCACTATTTCTACTACGAGGCCAACAACTCCTACGACAACGCCTGCTCTACGGCAGGGGTGTACTATTCCACCCCGTTCAACAGGATGCGCCTCACCTTCACCCTCGACTACGAGAGAATCCGCCGTGGCGACACAAAATATGTCCTGCGCGAACTCTTCAACAAGCTCTATCCCGACATGGGACAGCCAGTCAAGATACCCATGCCCCGCGCCGTCACCCAGTGGCTGAGCGACTGGCAGGGACCAGTACGTCCCGAATTCATCCCCCACTGTGCCGACACCCTCAAGGGTGACCAGCGCTGGATGATATTCATTCTTGAACGTTTCCTCAATTCCATAGAGCCATGATAAATACTCAAACACCTCTTGTCGCCATTGCAGCGGCTGACAGCTACAGACCCCAGCAGGTCAATGCCGCCTTGGATAAGCTCATGTCCTCGTTGGGTCTGGACCCAGCCAACCCCTTTAAAGAAATTGTAAAACCAGGGATGCGAGTCTTCATCAAGCCAAACTGGGTGGCATCCCGTTGGCGCGAGTCCTGCCCCCATCGCGACGACCTCTATTGTGTCATCACGCATCCCGCCGTTATTGAGGCCGTGGCCGACCGTGTGGCCAAGGCCTTGCAGGGTGAGGGCGAAATTATCATCGCCGACAACCCCTCCATAGATGCTGACTTCGAGGAACTGATGCAGTTCACGGGCATCAGGCGTATTCAAGACAAATACCGTGTGCCTTGCAAGATTTACGACCTTCGCCCTCTGGTGTGCAAGGACTTGAAAGACTACGGCCAGCGCGACAAGATGGCTCACCAGTCTGGCGATCCGCTGGGCGAGGTGCAGGTGAACCTGGGGAAGGAAAGCCTTCTGTATAGTGTGGACTCCACGCTGTTCCGCGGTGTCTTCAACGAGCGTGAGGAGACGGTGGCAGCCCATACGGGCGACACCCAGCTGTACACATTTTCCAAAAGCCTATACGATGCCGATGTCTATATTTCCATTCCCAAGCTGAAGACCCATCAAAAAGTGGGTGCCACTCTCAACCTGAAGGGCCTCGTGGGCTCTATCACCCAGAAGAACCAGCTGGTGCATTGGCGGATAGGGACTCCTGAGACGGGCGGGGACGAGTATCCCGACCGCAGAAGCTACGAGGCCGCGCAGCATGCCAAGGTGACCCACCGCGGTGCCCATCCCTGCAACGACACGATATGGCGGATGGTGGCAGACCTCTACCAGAGCCTGCTCACCAAGCAACGGCGTTACTTTACCATCATCGACGGCATCATGGCCGGCGAGGGGCATGGTCCTTTCTGCCCCACATCGAAACATGCCAACACGCTCATAGGCGGCTTCGACCTGCTGCATACCGACATCGTGGCGGTGCGCTATATGGGTTTCGACCCCAAAAAGATTAAGTATCTGAACTACTTTATAGAGAAGTATGCGCTCGACCTCGACCAGTTCAAGGTGTTTGTCGAGGGGACGCAGCAGGAGGACTTCTTCAGCAATCCCTCGCGCTACAAGGACTTCCTACTGCCCGAGGCGTGGAATATCATTAAAATTGACAACGACAAATAGCCCATACAAAGACTACCAACAATGATAATAGGATATACGACAGGCGTTTTCGACCTCTTCCATATCGGACATCTCAACCTCCTGCGCCGTGCCAAGGCTCAGTGCGACCACCTTATCGTGGGCGTTACCGTCGACGAGCTGGTGCTTTATAAGAACAAACATGCCGTCATCCCCTTCGAGGAACGCATTGAGATTGTGAGAAGCATCAAATATGTCGATGAGGCTGTGCCACAAGTGAACATGAACAAGATGGAGGCTTGGGAGAAGTATCGCTTCAACCGCATGTTTGTCGGCGATGACTGGAAAGGTACTGAGAAGTGGAACAAGATAGAGGAGGAAATGCGCTCGGTGGGTGTCGAACTGATTTATTTCCCCTATACCAAAGGCACCTCCAGCACACTGATTAACCAGGTGCTACTGAAACTTAGGGACAACGACGGCGATTTCCTCCGCTGACAGAAAGGGGGGCGGCTGATATGAATGTGTGGCACTGGTTCCGCGAAAGGTATATGACTTCACCGCTGGTATATAACCTGCGGTTGGTGTGGGAGTATCACGACGTGTTCCGTACGAGGGTTCCCTTCCTCTACAGCAGGTTTCTGCGCAACAACATCTCATCCTCGCGCAAGGCTGCAACCCTTTTGAAGGACAAGGAGGTCATCGAGGTGGCTTTCTTCCTTTCCATTCCAGGAATGTGGAAGGCCGACTACCTCTTCCGCCGTATGCAGCAGGATGCCCGCTTCCATCCCTATATTGTACTGATTCCATACACGGTCTTCAAAAACTTCGACAAGGAGGAGATGTGGAAGACATTGCGGAGGACAGAGGCGTTCGTAAAGGAACGTGGCTTCGAGTATATCATCCCCTACGATAAGGAGAAAGGCCGATGGCGTGATATCAGAAAGCGGGAGAACCCCGATATCGTCTTCTACTCTCTGCCCTATAAGGATATGGAACGGAAATATTTCGTGTACAACTACCGCGACCGCCTCACCTGCTACATCCCTTACGCCTTCACTTCGATGAATGTCTATAAGGCCAACTACGACATTATCTCCATCAACAGCTATGGGTGTGTCTTCACCGAGACTCCGATGCATCTGGGGTTTGCCAAGAAGTACAGCCATTCCCATGGCGACAACTTCGAGGTGGTGGGCTGTCCGGGGTGTGAGGTGTACCAGGTGCCCGACTACCGACCCAAGGAGGTTTGGCGTTCCCAGCCACACACGAAGAAGAGGGTCATCTGGGCCCCGCACCACAGCATCAGCGACGTATTCTCCATTTCCACCTTTTTGGAGAACTGCGACCTGATGGTGCAGCTGGCACAGGAGTATGCCGACCGCATTCAGTTTGCCTTCAAACCTCATCCGACCCTTAAGTTCAAGTTGCAGAAGTTGTGGGGTGCAGAGCGCACGGAACAGTATTACCGTCAGTGGGCTGAGATGCCCAATACGCAGATTGAGGAGGCTGGTTATGTAGACCTCTTCTATGGGTCCGATGCCATGATGCACGACAGCGGCGGTTTCACAACGGAGTACCTCTATATGCAGAAGCCTGTGATGTATCTTGTGAAAGACGACAGACCCCGCCAGCAGTTCAACGAGTTCGGTGCGTTGGCCTTCGACCAGCATTACGTGGGTCGCAATGAGGAGGATGTGCGGCGGTTTCTGGACGAGGTGGTGCTGAAAGGCATCGACCCCATGAGCGACTCACGCCAACAGTTTTATAACACTTATCTCTCCAGCCCCGACGGGCTGCTGCCCTCGCAACGGATTATGGCAGTGTTGCAACGCCTGATAGAAGGCTGACACGGGCAGTGTTGCGCTACTTTCCCAAAAGGCCGCGGGTGACGTTGTAACGGAACTGTACCAGCTTGTTGCCTTTTGCCGCTTGTCCACGGACGACAAACGAGCACCACAGGGCGAGGGTGCCGCACCATTTGTATGCCTCCTTGAGCAGACGGCGGCGGTATTTCTTCTTTGATATTTGCTGTGTGCGGCAACGTTCGCTGACCCCGATGCTGTAGGTGAGCCGTTTGAAGTAGTCGTCCGTCAGCTTGTAGGGTGCTATGATGTGGTAGAGTATGGCGGTGGGGATGTAGTAGAATTTCATGTTGTGGCTGTTCATCTTGTCGAAGAGGTCTTTTTCTTCGGCTCCGATGAGGCTGTTGCCTTTGCGCCCCAGCTCTACGTTGAAGGGCCCTACGGTGTCGAACACGCTGCGGCGGTAACAGGCGTTGCCGCCTCCGGGGTAGCTGTCGCGCGGGAACTGGCGTTCGCTGTCGCCGTGGTAGAGCCGTCCGGTGATGAGCTGGCGCGTGTAATGCGACATCCAGCGCGGCTCTTCGGTCTCGTAGACGGGCAGTATGGGGCCGCCGGCGGCGACGGCCAGGGGGTGGCGGGCGAAGAAGCGGGTGTAGCTCTCCAGGTATTGCGGGTTGACGGTGGCGTCGTCGTCTACGTATGCCAGCAGGTCGCCCTGCGACTCTCGTATGCCGCGGTTGCGGGCATACGAGAGTCCTTGGTTGGTTTCGACGCAGTAGCGGAAGGCTATGTCGGGGTGGTCGTCGCAAAAGCGTTGGCACTCGGCAGGGGTGTTGTCGGTGCTGTTGTTGTTGACCAGCACTATCTCGTACTGGTCATGGGGAAGGGTGTTCGCCGCTATGCTGCGGAGCACGTTGTAGATATATTTGTCACGATTGTACGTGCATAGGATGACGGATATCATTGCTTGATTGTGTGAGTAGTTATTGATTGTCTGATTGTTTGATTGTTTGAGTAATTTGACCGCGGCAGCAAATTCTCAATTCTCAATTCATAAAGCGGCATTCAAGCATTAAAACGTTTTTTTCTATAGTAGACGAGCAGCACGCCGCCGATGATGAGGAGGGTGGCGATGGAGCAGATGAGGGTGATGTTGTCCAGTCGGTGCATGGTGGGGGCTTCGTTGCGGAATTCTATCACGTGGTCGCCTTCGGGCACGGGCATGGCGCGCAGGATGTAGTTGGCTCGGAGGTGTTCAACGGGCTGTCCGTCAAGGTAGGCTTTCCAGTCGGGGGCATAGTATATCTCGCTGAACACGGCCAGCTGCGGGGTGTTGCTATGGGTGTGGTAGGTGAGGGTGTTCAGGTCGGCGGGGTGTTTGTGCTCCAGCTCGATGGTGGCGGAGCTGTCTTTTAATTGAGAGTTGAGAGTTGAGAGTTGAGGGTTGTCGAATTCGTGTTGGTTCACTACGGCGGTGGTGGCGGGGTCGATGTCGTTCAATGCTATGATTTCTGCGTTGGCGTCGTCTACCAGCTTGATGTCGCGTACGAACCAGGCGTTGCCGAGGGCGCCGGGGTTGCGCTGCACCTGCCCGTCGCGCGTAACGATGTAGCGGGTGTTGAGCATGTTGAGCACCTTGGGGTTGATTTGGTGGCTGATGTAAAAGTCGATGAGGTCCTGGTAGCGGCGGAGTTTGGCGGCGCTGTAGCCGCCCACTTGGTTGTGGAATGCCGAGGGCTTGGAGTCGTTGAAGGTGTTGGCGGCCAGGTTGAGCACGCGGTAGTCTTGGTCGCCGGCCTGCTGGGCGTAGGCGTCGATGGTGAGGTCGTACTGCTCAGGCTGCATCTGCAGCATGCGGGCGTTGCGGACGTAGTTGTCTTTGTTGAGGTAGCGGCTGTTGACCCCTTGGAGGTCGATGACGATGAGGAGCGCCAAGGCGGCCAGCGGCATGAGGGTGGCGGCGGGTTTGCGTGAGGGCTTGTCTTTGATGAAGCGGATGTATGTCCACAGGGTGGCAGCGGCCAGCAGGATGAAGAGGATGCTGCGCCATGAGTCGGAGGTGTAGAGCGAGCGGCGGTCTTGGATGAAGATGTTCTGGATGGTGGGCCATTGGTTGCCGTACTGGTGGGCCATCTCTTGGTCGGCACTGCCGCTGAACGTGAGTCCGCCGCTGGCGAGGAGGCCGACGAGGATGCCGCCAATGGTGACACCGGCAGAGATGTAGAGCGCGCGCAAGGCACGTTTGCTGTCGATACGGTCGGAGAAGAGCTCTTTCAGCCCCAGCACGGCCATCAGCACGGCCAGCACGTTGGCCAGTACCAGGCTCATAGAGGGGGTGCGGAACTTGTTGTAGAGGGGCAGGTGCTCGAATATCCAGCTATTGAAGCCCATGAGGTTTTTGCCCCACGACAGGAGGATGGCCAGCAGGGTGGCTGCGAGTATCCACCAGCGTTCGGGGCCTTTGACGGTGAGGAGGCCGAAGAGGAAGAGGAAGACGACGATGGCGCCGAAGTAGACGGGTCCGCTGGTGAAGGGCTGGTCGCCCCAGTAGAGGGGCAGTTTCTCTTGGTGGAAGTTGCTGTATCCGGCGCTGTTCTTACCCACGGGCTCGATGCTGCCGCCGCCACGGGCACCGGGGACGAGCAGGGTGTATGTCTCGCCGACACCATAGCTCCAGCTGAAGGCGTAGTTGATGTCAAGCCCCTTGTCGTTGGCGTTGTTGTTGCGGGGGAAGTCCTTGCCGTAGAGGTCTTGCGGCGTGACGGTGATTTCGCTGCCGCCACGCATGGTGTACTGCATATATTCTTGGTTCACCAGCAGGTGGCGGGTGTTGCAGGCGAGGGCCAGCAGCACACCCACCAGCAGCACGCCCACCGAGAGGATAAGGCGGCCGAAGTATTTGTCCTTGAGGGAATAGATGAGGTAGACAACGCCCATGATGAGCCCGGCGATGGCGGTGTAGAAGGTGATTTGGATGTGGTTGAGGGATATCTGGGTGCCGAGGGCGAGGGTGAAGAGGATGCCGCCCCACACGAGGTGGGCGGTGCCTTTGTGGCGGTCGTCTTTCCATTCGTGGGCCGACTTGAGGCAGAGGAGCATGCCGGCCAGCACCGGGGCCATGAGGGCCATGGCCCAGGCCTTGGTGATGTGTCCGGCCTCGATGATGATGATGTTATAGCTGCCCAGTCCGAAGGCCAGCCCGCCCAGCAGTGCCAGCCAGGGGGAGGCTCCGAGGGCCACCAGGGCGATGTAGAACCCCAGCAGGTAGAGGAAAAGGACGCCCATGTCGTTCTGCCGTCCGAGGGGCTGCAGGGTGAGGATGTTTTTGATGGGGGTGTACATGGAGTGCTGCGGGCTGTTGGTAATCTGGTAGCCGGGCATGCCGCTGAACATGCTGGGGCACCAGGTGGAGTACTCTCCGGTGGCCTCATGATAGTCTTTTTGTGCTTTGGCCATGCCCTCATACTTCTGCAGGTCGCCCTGGGGCAGGGCTTTGCCTTGAAGGATGGGCATGAAGTAGACGGCCGAGATGGCAAGGAGAATCGCGATGATTCCAAGGTGTGTGAGGATGTTCTTCTTCATTGTATTATTACTTGTTTGTTATAATTTCGGTGTGAGTGTGGGTGGTTAGCGGATGAGCAGCACTGTGCCGATGATGGGGTGGTTGTTGGCCCCCTCGGTTATTTCAGTGGCGTGGTATTTGATGAGGTATACGTAGGCACCTTCGGGGCAGAGGATGCCGTTGTGGGTGCCGTCCCATTCTTCGGTGAGCCCGTCGAAGGTGCATACCTGCTCGCCCCAGCGGTGGAAGATGGTGACGGTCATCTTATCAACATGACGTGAGAACACCTTGAATCGGTTGTTCTCGGCAGCCGAGGGAATGAATATGTTGGGCACCCAGATGTCGGGGCTCCGAGGGATGGGGCGTACGGTCAAAAGCAGCCGCATGATGCTGTCGCAGCCGTTGTGGTCGGTGGCTATAATGCTTGTGTCGGTGGAGGCGGTGTAGAGGTTTCCGTCAATCCACTGGTAGGACTCGGTGTCGGAGATGGTGACGAGGTAGGTGGTGTCGTATTGCGGATAGGCGAGGATGTTGAGGCGTTCGATGCTGTCGCACCCCTCGGCGGTCAGGTAGTTGAGCGAATAGTAGCCAGGCACTTGGAATTGACATCCGTCATATTCTATGGTGCCGACACATGCGATGGTGTCTATCGTGGTGTCGTAGCTAGGCAGTAGGGTGAGGCGTATGGTGTAGTTGCTGTCACACCCGGCGGAAGTGGCATAATGCAGATGGTGGATGCCGGAGGTGTAGAGGACGGTGTCGCCCCACCTCAGTGCTTCTTGGCAGATGGTAGTGTCTATGTAGGTATGGTAGGAGGGGTTGAGGGTGAGGTGTAAGGGGAAAAGTGAGTCGCACCCGTAGTCGTTGCTTACGGTATCGTAATAGGTGCCCGAATGGGTATAGGTGCGTCCATGCCATGTGAGGGAGTCGGCGCAGAGCGAGGTGTCGACTGTGGGGGCAATATCATTAGGAATGAACATGACCCGTAGCCTGTAGACGGTGTAGCAGCCGTCGGTGTTTTGGACGGTGTCGACAAATAGTCCGGGGTGCGTGATGGTTTGCCCGTGCCAGACGAAAGAGGTGGCGCATAGCGTGGTGTCCATTTCTATAATTGTGGGGGTCAGCAGTGTCAGTCGTAACCTCATGAGTGAGCAGTCGACGAGTATGACGGTGTCCACCGAGGTGTGGAAGGAGTGTTGGTGGAAACGGAAGATGTGGCCGCAGTAGGTGATGTCCACCGTGTCCAAGGTGTCGGGGTTAAAAGTGAGAGGAATGGAAGAGCTGTCTTCTCCGCCCAAGGAGAAGGCATAAGAGTCCCAATTTTCGCCTGCCCCATAGCTGTGGGCTATGAATCCGCTGCCGGTGGTGGAGAGCAGGTGTTGTCCTGTAAAGGTGATAGGCATGCGGGTATAAGAGTAGTTGGTCCCGGTAATGGGGGTGAACGTCGATGAGATGGTGCTTTCGTTGTATCGCAGCAGTCCGGTCTCACTTGTGGGGACTACGATGTTAAGATAATATTCGGAGACGGATGGCGAACGGCTTTCGACTGGGAAGGTGGGGAATGATGCGTAGCGTGATGTCATGTTGAGCGGTGTGGGTGCAAACGACGACGCATCGCCGTGGTCGGCTCCTTGGGCGGTGCTGTGCCGGCTGTCCATGTATTGGAAGACTGACGCCGGCTGAGTTGTGGATATCCGTGTGGCGTTGCTAAACGAGCCCTCGTAAGTCTGGGCGGTCTGGAGAGTGGCGACGGGTGTGGTGGCCCCGTCGACGTATACCTCACAGTTATCGGCACCGGCGGTAACCCGGTAATAGTCGATGTTGTGTGTGGTGGTGGCTGTGAGTATCCAGTCGTGAGCCCATGTGGAGGTGGGGAAGCACTGCTGGTAGAGGTGGTCGCTGGACTGCCCTGAGGATGGGACACGTCCGAGGGTGATGCCTGAGAATACGGCTATAGGCTTGCAATCTGATGATTGGATGAAGGTGCCGCTGAGGTCGCCGATAAACTCGGTGCTCAGCACCTGGTAGACTTGGCCCTCATTAAGATGTATGGTCACCAAGTCGCCATCATGGATGGTGGTGTTGGTGTTTCCTACCATCTGAATCTCCACAATGGTGCTGTCCTCGGTGGCCAAGATGCTGAAATAGGCAAAACTGTTGTAGGTGCTGTTGTTGACGGGATAGCATTGGGCAATATACTCTACCCCCAAGGCCTCGGTGGGGAAGATGGTGGAGGCATCGGATGCATGAGAAGAGCCAGAATGGTTGAAAAAATAAAACTGTATGGTGTCGGTGGCGGTGATGTGGAGGCCTGTGTTCAAAACGGTGCACGACCCCGCCTGCCACACCTGGCTGTTCTGGCTGTGGGGCAGGGTGTAGGAGGTCACCTGGTTGGCACTGACGTTCATGGTGTGTGACCAGCTGGTGTTGGGGTTGGAGATGGTGACGGTGCAGGCACGCTTTCCACCGGCGGCAAAAGTGTAGGTGTCCACATCGCTGTTGGACCAGTTGGGCTCTACGGCTAACCAAAAGTCGGTCCCACTGGTTGTGACCTTCTGTGCCGCAAGGGAAAGGCAGCAGAGCATCAGCGTGGTTAGTAGTGTGAGTCGTTTCATGAGAATTGCTATATGCCTTATTTCAATAGTTGCATTGTCCCATTCATTCCTTCGTCTGCTTGCTGTTTGCTACAGGGTAGGAGATGCGCGAGTGATAGATGCTCATCATCTTTGACTTAAGGAACTTGCGTATCTTGGTGATGTCGCCGAAGGTGAGGTCGCAGCTTTGAAGCTGGTTCTGCCGTATCTTGTCGTCGATAATGCGGTCGACCAGCTGGTCGATAGCCTGTTTGTCGTGGTTCTTCAAGCTCTTGCATGCCGCCTCCACGCTGTCCACTATCATCACGACGGCGGTCTCGCGCGAGAAGGGCGTGGGGCCGTTGTACTGGAAGTCGGTGATGTTGATGGGGTCGTCGGGGTGCTCGGCGGTCTGCTTGGCATAGAAATAGCCGGTGACGGTGGTGCCGTGGTGGGTGCGGATGAAGTCCTGCACCACAGTGGGTAGGTGGTAGCGCTTGGCCAGCATGATGCCGTCGCGCACATGGTGTATGATGATAGAGGCGCTCTCGGTGTAGTCCAGCTCGTCGTGGGGGTTGAAGTCGCTGTTCTGGTTCTCGGTGAAATAGAGCGGTGCCTGTATCTTCCCGATGTCGTGGTAGAGGGCCCCTACTTTGGCCAGGAGGGCGTGGCCGCCAATGTCGTTGATGAGGTCCTCGCTGATGTTGGCCACCTGCATCGAATGTTGGAAGGTGCCAGGGGCGTTGCGCGAGAGTTCGCGCAGGGCCGGCGTGTTGGTCGAGGAAATCTCCATCAGCGTCAGGTTGGTGGTGAGGCCGAAGAGTCGCTCGAACAGGTATATCAGCGGGTAGGCCAGCAGCGACAGCAGGGCGTTCAGGAAGAATATCAGGTAGCGGGTGCCGGTGATGCCGTCCAACGTGCTCTCCTGGCTCAGCACGCCGAAGGTGTAGATGAGCGCGTAGGAGATGAAGATGACCCCCGCCACGAGGAAGAACTTGCTGCGGTCCTCGAAATTGCGCACCGCCACGATGGACATCATGCCCGCAATCAGCTGGTAGAAGATGAATTCGAAGGGGTTGGGCACCATGTTGGCCAGGATGATGATGGTGGTGACATGGACATACAGGGCCACGCGCATGTCGAAGAAGACGCGCATCACGATGGGCACCAGGCACAGCGGCACGATGAGCACCCAGTCGGCGTTGATGTGCAGCACCATGGCCGTCGTGGCCGACATGATGAGTATCAGCACCATGATGAACGTCACCTTGCGGTTGTCCTCCAAGATGGGGTGGCGCGTGTTCTTCATGAACATGAACAGGGCGATGAGGGCGATGAGGCACAGGACAAACTGGCCCATGTAGCGGCCCAGCGGATTGTAGTGGTCCTTGAAACGGCGGTCGTTGTCTATCTCCAGCGAGTGGATTATCTGTGCCTTATCGGGTGTGACATGCTCGCCTTTGGCTATGATGAGTTCCCCTTGTCGCACCATGCCGTTGGTGGTGGCCAGCTGCGACAGGCGCGAGTCCAGCTCCAGCTGTGTGCGGCTGTCGTCGAAGGCGATGCTGGGCACCAGCACCTTGGTGCGCAGGATGCTGTCCTGCACGTCGAGGGGGGTGACATACTGTGTGGCGTAGTGCTGCGACCCGATGTTGCCTTCCAATATGACGATGGAGTGGCGTTTGAAGTTGGAAATGCCCTCCGGCATCTGGATATAGCCTATCGGGTAGATGCTGTCCAGCGTGTTGCGCATGCGGCGGAGTTGTGGGTCGCTGAGTGACGTGGCCTGGCTGTTGAGCCGCTCCATCGCGCGGTTGTAGGCGGTATTGTCGTAATGATAGTAGAGCAGCAGGTTGCTTTTGGCGTCGGCAACATCCTGCTCCACGTCGGTCTCGGAACGTTGCACCGCAAAGTCGTGCGGCGCCACCAGGTCGTTGTCGCGCCAGATGCCGTCAACGGCATAGTCGTAGTGGACACCCTTGCCTTCCGACGGGAACATGAGCGGGATGAGGGCTGCCGTCACCAGCACCAGCAGTACGATGGTGATGGCCTGCAGGTGCTTGACCAGAGAGGATATGATGTTTTTTAATTGCATAGCGACTAGGGTGTGTTGTTTGTTGTCAATTGATTGTATAACTGCTCTTTGGGTGAATTCCAAAGACTTTTTATTAGTGATTGTAAATTGCAAAAATACAAAAAAAAACTGAGCTAATGGCTTTTTTCTTCCCAAGATGATGCATATTGCACCTTTTTCATGCTCGGGCCAAGCCCTCCGGCCTGCCTCTTTGCAGGCTTTTTCCTACGCACTTCCACCCCCGCCTGACGGCTGTTTCCCCATCCTGCTGCCGCCGTTTCAATCCACTTTATCACACCGTGGGCGGCCTTCTGTCGGCCAGTAGGCTGCGCCTTAGCTTTATTTGTGCTTTTAATAAGCTGATTATTAGTGCTTTTTAGGGTTCTATATCCTAGTAAGAACCTCTAATCGCCCACTTTCTTTCTTGGAAGAGGCGAAGGCGCGGCGGTGGTGGGGCGAGGGTGGAAAGGAGGTGGAGTGACGGTGGATTTAGAGGTATTCCTCTTCTTCGTCAGAGAGCTGGCCTTGAAGGGCGTAGAAGACGTTTTCGAGGAAGGAGCCGAGCTGCTTGTGGTAGTTGTTGATGGCTTTGTTCTCGCCCGAGGAGGCGGCAGGGGCTTCCAGCGGGAAAAGGGTAGGCTCGGCAGGGGTGAGGCGCAGGGTGCTGGTGACGCTGTCGCCAGGGCCGAAGAGGAAGGTGTCGATGAGCTGCACCGAGTTGGCGAGGATATTGCAGTGGTGCCATTGGTCGTGCATCAGCAGGTCGCAGGGGTCGGGTTCGACGGCGGAACCCAGGGCGATGCCGTACTGGCGGCTGTGTATGTCGTCGTAGATGCGCTGCTGCATCGCTTTCGCATCGCGTCCGCGGATGAGGAGCATCTTGTCGTAGTTCTCGAAGGCGGGGTCGGCGTCGGGATGGGTGGGCTTGGCGAGGATGACGTAGGTGAGCCACGTGTGTTCGTCGTAGTAGATGAAGCAGGGGTGGGGGAGGTCGTTGATGACGATGTCGTCGAGCCTCGTGAGTTTAAGGCCGTAGGCGTTGTTGAACGCCATGGCCAGCTCGAAGCTGAGGTATTGGGTGCGCATCATGGTCACCGCTGTGTTGCGCAGGGTGAATATGGGGTCGGGGAGGAGGGCTTTCTTGATGGGCATGGTTTTGGCTGATGGCTGTTATTGATGATGATGAGGTGTTTAGTTCTCAAACGCCTGTTGGCGGGAGAAGTCGGGTCGGTAGCAGGCTTGGGAGTCGGGCTGCTGCACCCATCCGTTGTGGAGGCCGAGGCTGTAGAAGTGGTCGGTCACCCGCCGGTATTCCTCTTCGGTGAGGGTGCGGCCCAGCTGGTCGGGCAGGCCGGGCAGGGGAGGGTAGTATTGCGACATGAGCGAGAGGTGCAGGTTGGTGGAGATGTCGGCGATGGTGTCGAGTACGCCGAGGCTGTTCTCGATTTGGCCGGGGAGCACCAGGTGGCGGACGATGATGCCGCTGTAGGCGAGCCCATTGTCGTCGGTGAGCAGGGACGACCCTTTCTGGTAGTACATCTCGCGCAGGGCGGCGAGGGCGACGGCGGGATAGTCGGCGGCGTGGCTGTAGCGGAGTGCCAGCGCGGGGTCGCTGTATTTGTAGTCGGGCAGGTAGATGTCGATGTAGGGGGCTAGCGTCTGGAGGGTCGCGACGCTGTCGTAGCCGCCTGTGTTGTAGACGGTGGTGGGGTAGAGGCCGCGTGCGTGGAGCCGTTCGACGATGGGGGGTATGTGGTCGGCGTAGTGGGAGGGGGTGACGAAGCCGACGATGTTCTCGGTCTGGGGCAGGAGGGAGGCGATTTGCTGCACGATGGCCTCCACGCCCACGAAGCGCGCGGGCTGCGCGTGGGTGCTTATCTCGTGGTTCTGGCAGTAGACGCACTGTAGGTTGCAGTGGGAGAAAAAGACATTGCAGATGCCTTTGTCGCCGCAGAGGGGCGGTTCCTCGCCGCGGTGGATGCAAATGGTGGCCGCCTCCGGCACACGACCCGCATGGCAAAAGCCAAGAGGTTCAACACGGTCGGTGGTGCAGTTGCGGGGACAGATGGTGCATTTCATGGTGCAAAGATACGTTTTTTTTGCGAGAAATAGTTATGGTTTAAAAAAAATGTGTACTTTTGCATTGTCAATCATCCGAACCCTTGATGGGTAAGCGGGTGGGCGACAGGACATAACAAAAAAAGACGTTGAGCGAGACGTTTTATCTGCGGCACACGAATCTAGCAAATTCTAATCTTCCGCACGGTAAAGCAGATGCCAACGTCCACTGGTGCGATATACATTGTTCTTATGTATACTCGTCTGCGTGGGCTTCGGCATTGCTTATCCTCGGAAGATGGGCATGCTAGAGCCC
>JAFRXG010000054.1:0-20849 GCA_017441565.1 Bacteroidales bacterium
ACGTTCGTTGGGCGACTTGACGCCTTTGATGACGGGCACGGCCATCCAGTTTTCGGCAAAGTCGGCATAAACGTCGAGCATGCGGCGGGCTTCTTCTTCGGCCTCCTCACGGGTGGCGTGGGCGGTGTGGCCTTCCTGCCAGAGGAACTCGGCGGTGCGGAGGAACATGCGGGTGCGCATCTCCCAGCGGACCACGTTGGCCCATTGGTTGCAGAGGATGGGGAGGTCGCGGTAGGACTTAATCCAGTTTTTGTAGGTGCTCCAGATGATGGTTTCGGAGGTGGGGCGTACGATGAGCTCCTCTTCGAGACGTGCGGCGGGGTCGACGACGACGCCGGTGCCGTCGGGGTTGTTCATGAGGCGGTGGTGGGTGACGACGGCGCATTCTTTGGCGAAGCCTTCGACATGCTCGGCCTCACGGCTGAGGAACGACTTGGGGATGAAGAGGGGGAAGTAGGCGTTTTGGTGGCCGGTGGCCTTGAACATGTCGTCGAGGGCGCGCTGCATTTTCTCCCAGATGGCGTAGCCATAGGGTTTGATGACCATGCATCCGCGGACGGCGGAGTTCTCGGCCAGGTCGGCCCGCACGACCAGTTCGTTATACCATTCGGAGTAGTTCTCGGAGCGTTTTACAAAATCTTTTGCCATAGGTGTTTTGCGGTTTTATGTATTTTTTTTTGTTGTAATCAAATAAATTGCGTAATTTTGCAGTTTGAAATCTGCCGCAGTTTTGCGGATGCAAAATTACGAAATAATATCATATTTAATGAATATCAGAGAAAAAATATTTCGCCGTCTGCTGCCCGCCGTCGTGCTGATGGTGGTGGCAAACGTGCCCGCGGAGGCTCAAATGGACTTGACGCTGGACACGCTGGAGTGTGCCATCATTGGGTTCAACGTGGGGGCTAAACACCCGTCGTCGTCCCTCTCGTTCGCCACCGCACCCGACGGCAGCACGAGCCAGGATGCCACCATGGCCGCTCTCTACCGCCCGCCCTATATGGACTACGGCATCAACGCTTTCTACAAGTTCAAGACGAACTGGCTGCTTTCGGCCGACGCCAACCTGTGGTTTGGCAGCAACAACCTGAAATACCGCCGCGAGCGTATGGGGTCGGTATTCACGCACGACAGCATCGTCATCGGCGAAAGCGGCACCGATGCCGCCATCACCTGCTACAACCGCGGCCTCAGCTTCCAGGGGGGCGTGGGCAGGGTGTTCCCGCTCAGCTATGAAAAGAACCCCAATTCGGGCATCATGGCACGCCTGTGTGCCGGATACCTGCGGCAGCAGACCATCTTCATGGCTCATAAGGAACACGCGCCCCAGATTGAGGGCGACTACGCCTTGCTCTACGACCACCAGCGGCACGGGCTGCTGCTGACCGAGGGGCTGGGGTTCTGGTTTATGAGCAACCACAGCAACCTGCTCAACTTCTACGTGGCCTTCGAGGTGTCGGAGAGTTGGAGCTGGTCGACCCGCGACTATACGATTGACACCTATCTGGGGCTGAACGGGAAGGACACGGGCCGCTACTTCGACCTCGTCTACAGCATCAAGCTCTGCTGGATGTTCCCCCTCAGAGGCAAAACCACTCACGACTACTATTTTTATTAATATAAAAGGTTAAAGGGATGTGTGAATTCGTTAATTCGTGAGTCTTTTAACCGCGCCAGCGACTAACGCATTAACACATTAACACATTCTCAATTCTCAAACATGCGACTATTATATTCTTTAGGCATCAGGTGTTACGTGCTGGCAGTGAGGCTGGCCTCCCCTTTCAATCCCAAAGCCAAGCAGATGCTCCAGGGGTGGAAGGAGGTGTTTGGCCATGTCGCCGTCTCGCCTGTGGGCAAGGGTAAGACGGCATGGTTCCATGCCTCGTCGTTAGGCGAATTCGAACAGGCGCGCCCCGTCTTGGAAGCATTCCGCAAGGCGCATCCTGAGTACAAGGTATGCGTTACTTTCTTCTCTCCCTCGGGCTATGAGGTGCGCAAAAACTACCCGGAGGCCGACTTTGTCTGCTACCTGCCCCCCGACACCCGCGCCAACGCCATACGGTTCCTCAACATGCTGCGCCCGACGGTGGCGTTCTTTGTGAAATACGACTTCTGGTTCAACTACCTCGAGCAGCTGCGGAGGCGCGACGTGCCCACGTATCTTTTCTCCGCCATCTTCCGCCCACGGCAGTATTTCTTCCAGTGGTACGGCACTTGGTTCTTCCGCCACCTGCGCGACTGCTTCACCCACCTGTTTGTGCAGAACGAGGAATCTTGCCGCCTGCTGCAGGAGCATGGCATAGGGCATGTGTCCATTGCCGGTGACACCCGTTTCGACCGTGTGAACGCCATCGCCGAGGCCGCACGCCGTTTCCCCGAAGTGGAGCGGATGCTGGCATTCCATCCCGACTGGCCGGTGCTGCTGGCTGGCAGCTCGTGGGAGCCCGACGAGCGGATGCTGGCCCAATACCTACGGCAGCGGCAGAGTCCCTGCTACCTCATCGTCGCCCCCCATGTGGTAAGCGACAGCCATCTGGACATGATTGAGAACGAGCTGTTCAAAGGCGAACGCTGCACCCGCTACTCGCAGTTGGCCGAAGCCGACAGCAATTCGCGGGTGCTGATAATAGACAATGTGGGGCTGCTCTCCGCCCTCTACCGCTACGCCCATGTGGCATATATCGGCGGCGGATTTGGCAAAGGCATCCACAACATACTCGAGGCCCTGGCTTTCGGCAAACCCGTGGTCTTCGGTCCCAACTACCACAAATTCCAAGAGGCGCACGACATCATTGGGCTCGGAGGCGGCTTCTCCTTCCAGCACTTCGCCCAGATGAAAGAGTGCCTCGACCGCCTGTTGGACGACCCAGACCACTACAGCCGCACCTCGCAGACCTGCCGCGACTACTTGGAGCGTCACACCGGCTCCACCTCTGCAATTCTCTCCGTCGTCAGCCAGCGCATCATCAATCTATAGCATCTTGAAAAAGTACCTCCACATATTGCCCCTCCTGCTCGTTGCCGCCAGCCTTGCCTCCTGCAGCGTCGACAAATACCTGCAGCCCGGTCAGACGATGCTCAAACGCAACACCCTGCACGTGGCCATGACCGACAGCTCGGCGGTGCCGCCCGAAGTGGAGCAGGCGCTCGTCGACGCCTCCCGCTACTACTACCAAACGCCCAACAAAAAGATACTCGTGCCATGGAAGATGAGGCTCTACTGCCTCACCAACCCCAACCGCACCGACTGGCTGAACAACTTCATCCGCGCCCAAGGCGAGCCGCCAGTGGTGTACGACCGCAGTGCCGCCGTGCGCACCGCCGCACAGCTGGAAAAACTGATGAAGACCAAAGGTTGCTTCAACTCCAAGGTGACCACCGACACCACACACCTCTCCCCCTCGGCGGTGGCTGTCAACTACCGCATCATGGCCACCCACCGCCGACGCATCGACGAGCTGAGGTTCTCCTGCCGCCAGCAGCCCGACATCGACAGCCTGCTGCAACGCTGGAAAGGCGAGTCGCTGCTGAAAGTGGGCGACTACTACGACCAGGACAAGATGACCGCCGAACAGGCACGTATCACCACGCACCTGAAAAACTCAGGCTACTACTACGCCAGCAACGACCTGGTGAGGTTCTACGTCGACACATCATACGACAGCCTCACACTCAGCATTCACGTGGTAGTGCGCCAGCCGGGCAGCCGCGACGCCGGCTTCAAACCCCTCCGAAAATACCGCATCGACAACATATACATCTACCCCAACATTTCCACCGCCCTCAACGAGCAGCTGACGGCCTTCGACACACTGGTCTACCCTTACATCACCAAGCGGGGAGCGAACAACTACCAGTTCATCTACAACACACACATCAGACCCTCCCCCCAGACCATCAGCCGCTCGATGTTCATCTTTAACCGCATGACCTACAGCCCCCGCATCGTCGCCAGCACCACCTCCGCACTGCTGGGGCTGCACAACTTCAAGTATGTGGACATCGGCTTTGAGGAGTCGCCCAACAGCACCGACACCACCCCCTTGCTTGACGCCCGCATACGCCTGCTCAACAGCACCCGCCGCAAGCTGAGCCTCTCCTTCGAACTCACCAACTCCACCAACTTCAACAGCGGCAGCAACTATTTCACCAGCGGCAACCTCGGACTGGGCACCACCGTGGGCTATCAGAACTGCAACCTCTTCGGCGGTGCCGAAATGCTGAATGTGGAGGGCGACCTGATATTCGACCTCCCGAAAAACATCTTTGGCACCCGCCAGCACGACTTCCACAACACTTTCTCATCCTTCGAGTTCGACTACAGCATGTCGCTCGACCTCCCCAGCTTCCTCATCCCATTCGGCGAAAGCATCATCTGGCAGACCAGCAAACCCCATACCCTCTTCGAAATCAGCTCTAACTACCTGTTCCGCAACTTGGCCCTGCCCGACTCTTCTGGCTACAGGGACATCACGCTGGAGCGTTTTAGAATCGGAGGCTCGTTCGGCTACACCTGGTTCCAAGGCCGCAACATCAGACACAAGCTCCTGCCGGTCAACCTCTCCTACTCCCACCTCATCTCAGGCGGCGACTACTACACCCATCTCTTCGACCTTACCTCGGACCGCCAGTTCATCTTCCAAGCCTTCGACTATGTGCTGCTCAACACTCATTATGAATTCACCTTTTCCGACCAGCACATCGGCTCGCGCAACAACTTTAACTACCTGCGTTTTTCGGTCGAAACGGCGGGCAACCTGCTTACCGGCCTGAACAGCCTATTCAACAAAGACGGCAACCCGAACAGGGATAACGTCATCTACTATCAGTACTTCCGTTTCGACAGCGAGTTCAAGCGGTATATCTATGTGGGCAAAAAGAGCACACTGGTGCTCCGCGCACTGACCGGCATCGGCCTCCCCTACGGCCACAGCGAATTCATCCCCTACGACAAAATGTTCGTCGGGGGCGGCCCCACCACAATGAGAGGATGGCAGCTGCGGCGGCTGGGCTACGGCCAGTTCCAGTCCAGCACCTCCAACATACCCATGGGGACGGGCGACATCCAGCTCATCGCCAATATTGAGCACCGCTTCCCCATCCTCGGCATCTTCGAGGGCGCCCTCTTTGCCGATGCCGGCAACGTGTGGATGTGCTCCGACTGGGGCATCAACACCGTACAACCCTTTGAGCCGGGCGAGATAGTGCGCGGCATTGCCCTGGATGCCGGCATCGGCATTCGCGCCAACATATCTATTGTCACCCTCCGCGTCGACATCGCGCTGCCCCTCTACGACCCCGGCTACCAAGCCGGGCAGCGCTGGATTGGTTCCCACTGGGCATGGGACAAGGCAGCCGTCAACTTCGGAATCAACTACCCTTTTTAATAATACCCCTCAACAAATTATTTTATGCAGACCCTTCTCACCCAAGTCAACGACATCTTCGCCAACGAAACTTTCGTCCACGAGCCGACCCACCTATACGAGCCCATCGAATACACCCTGCGGCTGGGCGGCAAACGCATACGGCCGCTGCTGCTCCTTGCCGCTAACCAGATGATGGGCGGCGAACCCGACGAAGTGCGCAATGCCGCCATCGGCATCGAGCTGTTTCACAATTTCACCCTCCTGCACGACGACCTCATGGACAAATCGCCCCTCCGCCGCGGGCAGCCCACCGTATACACCAAATGGGACGAGAACACCGCCATCCTCTCCGGCGACACCATGTTCGCCCTCGCCTGGCGCTACTTCCTCGTCCGACCCACCCCCCGTCTGCAGCCCATACTCCAATGCTTCAACGACACCGCCATCGAAGTGTGCGAAGGCCAGCAATACGACATGAACTTCGAAACCGCCGACCAAGTGACCCTTGACGAATACATGGAGATGATACGCCTCAAGACCGCCGTCCTCCTTGCCGGCGCTCTCAAAATCGGAGCACTCTATGCCGACGCACCCGAAACCGACATCCAGCACATCTACCAGTTCGGCATTCACCTCGGCCTCGCCTTCCAACTGCAGGACGACCTGCTCGACGCCTACGGCGATGTGGCCACCTTCGGCAAACAAAACTACCAGGACATCCGCGACAACAAAAAGACCTACCTCTATCTGAAAGCCCTCGAAATGTCCGCCCCCGACCAAAACGCCGAACTCCGCCGCCTGTTTGCCGAAACACCCGCCGACCCATCGGCCAAAGTGGGCCGTGTGCTTGAAATATACAACCAGCTGAACATACAGGACAACGTCGTCCAAGCCGTCAGCACCCAATTCCAACTTGCGCGCCTCCATCTGGACGCCATTCAAGTCCACGAAGCGAAAAAAGCCCCCCTACGGCAAATCATGGAGACCCTCCTGAATCGCAAAAAATAGAAAAAAACAACGATTTTTTCACCGAACAAGAAAAAAAGTGTATATTTGCAGAAAGAATGCAGCAACGACAAAATACATTAACAAACTAAATATTAATTCATTAAACTAAATCATGAAAAAAGTAATTGCTTTGATGTCAATCTTTGGATTATTGACATTCACCAATTTCAATGGTATCATGGCCCAGAACCAGCCTGCCGAGGCTGAGCAGCCCGCAACCGAACAAGTCGACGAGCAAACCACCGACAGCACCGTCGCTGAAGCCCCCGTCGCCGAAGAACCCGAACAGGTCGTCGCCCCCGCCGAGGAGACCAAATCCTTCCACCAAGTCCTGAAAGAGAAGTACATTCAGGGTGGTGCTGGCTGGATGACCCCTGTGCTCCTCTGCCTTATCTTTGGTATGGCTCTGGTTATCGAGCGTATCCTCTACCTCAACATGGCCACCACCAACGTGCAGAAACTCCTCGAAGGCATTGAAAGCCATGTTCAGAAGGGCGACTACAACGGTGCCAAGGAACTCTGCCGCGACACCCGTGGCCCTGTGGCTTCCATCTTCTACCAAGGCCTCGACCGCATCGACGAAGGTCTTGACAACGTCGAAAAAGCCGTCACCTCCTACGGCGGTGTCCAAATGGCTCGTCTTGAAAACAACATGACCTGGATTGGCCTGTTCATCGCATTGGCTCCCTCCTTCGGATTCCTTGGCACCGTCGTCGGTATGGTCCAGGCATTCGATGACATCGAAGTTGCCGGTGATATCAGCCCCACCGTTGTGGCTGGCGGTATGAAGGTCGCTCTGTTGACCACCATCTTCGGCCTTATCGTCGCTATCATCCTTCAGATTTTCTATAACTACATCCTCACCAAAATCGAGAGCCTCGTTGCCCAGATGGAAGATGGTTCTATCTCCTTCATGGACATCCTCGTCAAGAACAAGAAATAATAGTTATAAGGAATCATATTAATCATTTAAAAACTAAAATCCTTAAACTGTTATGAAAGAGAAAACTGATAAAATATTAACCTTGGTGCTCTTGGGTGTCAGCGTCATTGCGACCATCTTCGCAATCATGTTCGCACTCCAATCCGACCCCAAGCACATTATGGACGGAATACGCGAAGTGGGCAACGGCTTCTCCGGCATGTTCGACATCGCCTTCTGGATGCTCGCCATCTTCATCGCCATCGCCTTGTGTGCAATCCTTGTATTCCTCATCAAAAAACTGGCCTCCCGCTTCAAAGACGAACCTGGCTACCTTAAGAAGTTCCTTGTCCTCGTGTGTGTCATCCTCGCTGTCCTCGTGGTCTCCTTCCTGCTGTCCAGAGGCAACGATGTCAACCCCGCACTGCTCGACAAGCACGGCCTCACTGAGGGTGCCTCCAAATTCATTGGTGCTGCCTGCATCCTTGTCTATATCATCGTCATCGGCGCAGCCCTTTCCATCGTCGTCACTGAAGTGATGCCCAAATCTAACAAGAAAAAATAACTACTATGGGAAGAAAAACACCTGGCTTAAACACCAGTTCAATGTCCGACATCTCGTTCCTGTTGTTGGCCTTCTTCCTATTGGTCTCCAACATCAACACTGATCAGGGTATTGCACGTCGTTTGCCGCCACCTCTGCCCCCCAACCAGGACAAACCACCAGAGATTAAGGAGCGTAATATCTTCGTAGTAAAAATCAACAGCAAGGACCGTCTGCTCTTCAACGGCGAAGTCGGCGACATCTCCGACCTCAAGGATCGTGCCAAGGAATTCCTCGGAAACCCCAACAACGACCCCAACCTGCCTGAGAAGATCGACATGGATATCCCCCTGCTGGGAAACATGAAAGTCTCCAAAGGTATTATCTCCCTGCAAAACGACCGCGGTACCTCGTATGACATGTATGTCGCAGTACAGAACGAACTGACTGTTGCCATCAACGAAATGCGAAACGAACTCTCACAAGAGAAGTTCGGCAGAAAATATGCTGACCTTAACGACCCACAGGCCGAAGCCATCGACCAGGCAATCCCCATTGCCATCTCCGAGGCTGAGCCTACAAAGATAGGAGAGAAAAAATAATGGCAAGATTTACTGGTAAAAAAGCAAAAGAGACACCCGCCCTCAACATGGGCTCCATGTCCGACATTATTTTCATGCTCCTGTTCTTCTTCATGACCATCACCACGATGCGCGAAAGCTCGCTCTACGTCACCATCAAAGTGCCTAAAGCCAGCGAAACCGTCAAGCTGGAAAAGAAAAGCCTCGTCAGCTACATCAACGTGGGTACCCCCATGCAAGGCGAGATGCAGAAGAAATACGGTACTGAGTCCCGTATCCAGCTCAACGACATGATTTCCGAAGTCTCCGACATCCCCATGTTTGTCGAAACCGAAATCAACGACCGCGTCGAGGCCGACCGTCCCTTCGTAACCTTCTCCATTAAGGCCGACAAGGACACGAAAATGGGTCTTATCAGCGACATCAAACAGGAGCTCCGTAACTCCGGCGCATTCAAAATCTTCTACAATGCCGCCAAAGGCGAACGCAAATAGCCCCCTGTCTGCTAAGCCAACTCTATACAAAGCTGCCCTCACATCGGGGGCAGCTTTCTTTGTTCCCCCGCACAATCTCACCCTCCCTTGTGGGAAAAATAGGCAGCACAAAGGGTTTTTACCTCTGAAAAATGTCGTATATTTGCACTCGGAAACGATTAGGCACCAACCCATACAAACAATTGATGCCCACCATATTGAACAAAGAACACATCAAACTAAGCTGACATAACATGAAGAAAATAGCACTACTGACGACAGCCCTTCTGCTGTCAACCCTGACTTTTGGACAAACAACCCTCCTACTCGGACAGTCTAACCTCCGTCCTTGGGACCGCGGACCGCTCACCTGGAGCGATTTCAGCGTCGTCGACCAAAGCATCGGACAAGAGCACTCCTATCTGGAATACCTCCTCGACATCGAAAGCCGCACACAGGAAATCGAAGGCAACCAAATACCCGTCCGCATGGCTGTGGCCTACATGGACAAGCACCTCTCTTGGGTCGACAGCAGTCACCGCACACCCCAAGAGCTGCGCTACAACCGGGTACTGTTCAACATCGTCGAGCTGCACCGCCGCCGCCTGCAGATAGCCATCGACACCGGCAACAACATCAATATGGACTACCACATGCGCCTCCTCACCCACGTCGCCGACAGCTTCTGCCACTCCACAGCTTATGGCCGTGACACCCTGGCCGTGGCCTGGTGGGAATACGACATCCGCCGACAGCTCGACTCCATCAACCCCATCCTAGTGGCCAAGCATACCGAAGCCACACGCGTCACGGAGTTCAAGCCCACCCTCTCCTTCTCCATGTCCATGGGATTAGGGACCAAATTCTTCACAGGCGACCTCCACAACCTCTTCGCACCTAGTGCCGGATTCTATCTTGACGTGGACGGAGGCCTGTATCGCAACATCTTCACCTTTGGTCTCTACTTCGGAGGCGGACGTTGCAAACCCGACTCCATCATAACCGTGAAAGAAAAGAACAAACTATACTGGAACGATGATCTTAGCACCATTGACATCCATATCGACTACGGCTACAACATCCTCGACCGCACAAAATATACCCTCACCCCCTTCGTGGGCTACGGCCTCCAGGCCTTCCTTTACGACGAAGGCGATGACACCTACTCCAACGGCCCGGACGAAGGCTGCTGGCGACTCGGCCTCGACTTCAAATACGACTGCGGGCAAGAAGGCTTCACCGTCGGCTCCACCCACACACTCATGGCCTTCGCGCTGCACAGCAAGGTATACCTCTCCTTCGACCGCCTCCGCAGCATCGTAGGCACCCCCCAGGGCACCACCATCAACGCCCAAGTGGGCATATCCTTCCGCATCCGCAACCGCCAAATCATCCGCGCCTCCAAACAATAGCCACTATTTAGTTTCGTTTTAGTTTAGGTTTCGTTCCGCATACCTAAAATGGAAACCAAGTGAAAGTGCAATAATAAGATGATACTTCCGAGAATTAGCCCCAAACCGCACTATGGCAAAGGGGTGATAATCCATGCTTTACATATTATTTTTATATAATTGTGTATATGTCATGGAAAAAGCGTATCTTTGCAAAAAAATACAACTGTCATGAAAAGAGTTTTATTGTTCTTGGCTGTGCTGGCAATTATAGCAGGAAACGCATTTGCTCAACATGAAAAAGATACCATCAGCTATCCCAATTGGAGGTATTACTATCCACCTTTAGACACAGCGACCGCCGGTGTTTATAATAACCCTGGGTCTTTTGTAATTGGAGCACCCGGGTATGAGGGTTACTTGCAATACAAGGTGTTGCAACCGCTCACCATATATGGGATTGCCGTCACACCTTGGTCGAACGGACCTATCTTTTGCCGAACACTCGGTGGTGATTCCAGATATGTACCTGACCCTCCTAATGTAGATTCAAGCGCCCTCGACCTATATGCAGTTCTTATTCAACAAGAAGGCGACCAGTTTGTTCGGATGGACTCGAGCAAATGGCATCAACGAGAGCCCGACCGGTATTTCAAATACCAAAGTACATATGTCTATTGGGATGGTATTCATGAACATGTTGCGCCTGTCTTCGAATTCTTTTTCAACAATCCAATAGTCGTTCACGACTCTTTTTATTGTGGCTTTAGGTCAGACTATGTGATGTCCCCTAATTTTGATACTTCCTTGTTTATTGGAAGCTCATGGCAAAACCATTATCCACAACAATGGGTATGGGATTATGCTGGTATGGGCAATCGTAGTATAGGTTCGCTTACTCAGCATGATTTCGAAACATATCTAAGGACATGGTACATTGAAGCCTGGGGAAGAAAAAGACTAGGCGGACAACCACTTTTCCGGCGTGATTTACATTGGGGTGGCATATTCCCCATTATAGTACCGCCTGATACCCACGCTGTTGAAGGCCTCCCTGTGGTAGGGTTTCACCGAGATGAGGATTTTGAAGGATGCCCGACGTTCCTATGGAACAGACTAGAGCAGCAAAACCTGTATGAGGTGGCATACGGTCCTGCCGACCAAAACCCCGACGATTACAGGAGCATCACCACCATATTCGGCCGACTGGTAATACGTGATACACTGGTCCCCACAACAATCTATGCGGCACGCTGCCGGGCAAGAATCCACCATGTGTGTGCCATACATGACACCATGGTATGGAGCGCCTGGACTGATACCATACAGTTCAGCCTCAACACCCCAGACACCACCGGAACTGAAGGAATCAAGCCCAATGCAGGAGAACACCTTGGCCTTAACCTCCTTCCCAACCCGGCCAGCGGGTCGGTGACCGTCTCTTCGGCCTACAGTCTGGAACGCATAGCAGTCTATGACCTACAGGGGCACCTACTCATCGAGCAGCCCGCCAAAGGCGAGTCCGCCACCCTCGACGTGAGCCATCTCCCACAAGGCGTGTACGTGCTCACCATCCATACCACAGTAGGCATAGCCACCAAACGCCTACTGGTGGAATGATAAGAAATGCACACAACGGCTCGTGGTGAAATAGACCAAACGGCAAATACCCATGCAAGAAAAAAGTGAAAGACAAATCCTTTCACTTTTTTTTTGCACAGGTGAGAAAAAAGTCGTATCTTTGCAGCCGGAAATCAAAAGTAGTTCCCTATAATAATATGAAGAAGTTTTTCATCCATACATTTCAACCAGGAATAGCAGTCCTGATTCTAACACTGCTGAACCTAATTCCATGCGCAGACCTGTCAGCACAAGGCTACCAAACAGAACAATACCTGTTCCCATCCCAAGTGGGAAATAATGTCATTATTCGAGAAAACTTCACTGGTGTACCCTTGATAAGCTACCGTTCGACTAAAAAGGCTAATTTTGTGTATGGTGACATATACACCAACAACACAAAGAAGTTCGAAATTAATGATTCAATGGATATGACTGGCAGCTGCATCAGCTACAAGATAAACGACATGCGTGTAATTGGTAACATGTGCTACTTTTGTGGGGTGCGTTGGGATTTACACGAAGACCCTGAATCTGGCGCATACGTAACGGACAGCACCGGCGTTCTTGGACGTTTTCCATTGGACCCGTTAGGATTTGGGCAGTCTGTCAAATTCCATTTGAAGCTTATTAGAGAGACGAAGTCTCTCGACCGCATGGCAACTTACGCGCAGGATCGTGACACTGTAATTGCCATGATTGGCATAGTGGACGAACCTGCTTCTCAATCATGTCTGGCAGTGGCGAGAGTTGATAATTCGAATCCATGGAAATATATTGTCAAGTATACAAACAATAATCCTTCGGAAGAAGTTTTTACAGATATTGCTACTACACCTCTTACAACATACATTGCTTCGCATCATCGGGATATTACTGACAAGTACTATATCCACATAAGAATGAACGATAATGCCTCATTAAGTGGAGGCAGTTATTTAAGATTTGACACATTGAATAACTATCTTCTCCCCTCATTTTCGGTGTCGGAAACCACCCAATATGAACTTATCCGCCCCGACTATTCAGCCGTGCAATTGTGTTCCACACCATGGGATGTCGTGTGCGTCGCATTCCCCTGTCTCAAAAGAAGTCCAACTCTCACATACCCAACTGCCGTATGTAATATCAGGACTGTTGGTAAGGTTATGGCAAACATGCAGATTGTGAAGTATGCCCATAGCAATCCTCACACTTTAGTAGATATGGACTACATATACCAAACAACTGGTGGTGCATTAGGTTCCATGATAGCATTGTTACATAACACCTCTGGCTCATACAAGACTGTTGTAGAATATCCCAGTGGAACTATCTACTACAATACTTGGGTGCCTGTGCATCGGTTGGTCGACAATCAAATGCAATCCATCAGTGTTTACAATGGCGATGATATACGATTGGGTGGCATCTGGAGTTCTTCTTCTCAGAATCTGACATACCTGCAAGAAGAACAACCAACGTTAAATGAAAAGAACCAATGTATAGATGTTAGCCAAACTGAAATCTTACCTGTTGAGGGAGCCCTTCAACCGACGGCATTAGAGAGAACACTACATTTTAAAACTACGTATGAATTAGATTTCGAGTGGGGTAAAAAAAGCACTCCTACAATAGCTGTAGATGTCGAAAACGTCTGCATACAACGATCCGAAGAATAATCACAGATAAAAAAGCCCCATTATGAAGAGAACACTTATTATCCTTATTTTATGTGCAGTGCTGCTGCCATGGGCTGAGGCTCAGACGGACACGGTGCCGTGGAAATACAGCAATTATCACTACTCGGTGTGGTACGATACCCTGCCAGAGTTCTTTAGCACTCAGGATGGAATGGGTTATACACCTGCCCTTTTTCTTTTTCCTTGGTATTGCAATAGTATTGGACATGTGACGGCATATCCCCAGCATGTGGACCGCCCGACATTGGTGCAGGGGGTGGCAGTGACAGAGCGCCTAAACTACAATAGCGACCTATCCATCATCCAACACCACCAATATACGGAGGAGTATGTGTATCTGTTCCAAAAGGTGGGCGACACAGTGGAGCTGCTTGACTCGGTGCGGTGGGACACCATCACCCCGAAAGTGATGAAGATAGCTCTCAATGCAGACACCGGAAAATTTGGGTTCAGTCTGATAAAGGTGTACGAGGCGATGTTTTCGGAGCCGATAATGGTGGACTCGGTGTTCTATACCCTGTCATCAAACAACGGAGGAAACGCCTATTGTGGGTCTATGCATTACGAGTTCGTATATTATCCTGCGGAACCGATGGTAGTTTATGCTAATCGTATGGGGAGTGACCCAGCATGGTGTCCAAAACCGTCGTGGTTCGTACTGAAGCAATGGGCCTTATATAGAGGACGACAATGGGTAGACTTCCATTCGGCTTGCAACTCGCCATTTTTCGGGATGTATTTCCCAATAGTGGACTACGTGAATCTGATAGTGACCTCGGCGGACACAACGATGGGCATGGCAGAACCTGATATACGCGTGTCGCGCAATACGTGGCAGAGCATCCAAGCGATACCAAAACGTGGCTACAAGTTCTCTCATTGGCAGGAGGACAGCTGCACCCTGGCGACGCAAAGCGTGTATATAACACAGGACACGACACACTACACTGCTGTGTTCGAACCGATAACGAAAAAGTATCGTTTGGACGTTAGAAGCAACGATGAAAGGATGGGCTACGTAACGGGCGACAGTACCTACTACGAGGGAGACACTGCCACGATAGAGGCCTTTGCCACCTACGGGTACGTGTTCGACCGATGGAGTACGGGTGATACGGCAAACCCGCTGCACCTGACAATGGAAAGCGACACGGTGATAACGGCATACTTCTCTGCCAGACAATTGGACATAGATACAACCCACTGGGAAGAAACCTTCTTTACACTCACCCCCAACCCCGCACACAATACCGTCACCGTCTGCACCACTGACTGTCCGCCCAATGCCACACTCACCCTCCACAATGCCGCGGGCCGCAAATCGCTCACCATTCCGTTCACCATGCCCTGCCTCACAATCCCCCTGCACGATTTCCCTGCCGGCATCTACCTCGTCACCCTGACCACAAACGAGGGGTCCGGCACACAACGGCTCGTGGTAAAATAAGTCAAACGGCAGGATTGCTTGATTGTTTGATTGCTTTATTGTTTTAGTATATTGACCGCGCCAGCACTCAAGCATTAACACATTCAAGCACTCAAGCATTAACACATTCAAGCATTAACAGGATTGTCAGGGCAAACGCATCAAATATAGGAGACTTCTATTAATCACCCCGAAAGGGGTGAGATATGAATAACACCGTACGTAGTGCGGTGATCTTCAGAGGTAAACAAAATGCGTCCCGATAGGGACGCGACACGAAAACAAATAAATAGAACCCTCCTATAACGATTCTTGGGGTTCTAGAAAGACGTTGCAATTAATCAAGCTCCGTGGTTTGATGTCTCAGTGTGCCTGAAAGGCACAGACAGATATAGCGTATGGCACCGCCATACGGGGACAACGACGGCAGCGACCAGCAGCCTGCAGGGCTGCTGGCTGCGAATTTTGGCACGGGCGTAATGTTGCAGCCCTGTAGGCTGCATCTGTCGGCATGGGGACTGATTCCTAGGGCGTTGCCTTAGGCTATATCTGTTCCAGCCCTTTGGGCTGGGGCCGGAGCCGCATTGCCGCACATCGTATATGAACTTTCGGCATACCTGACAACTGTTTTTGATGCGTTTGCCCTGACAGGATTGTTTTTTTTCTTGCACGGGTGAGAAAAAAGTCGTATCTTTGCAGTTTGAAATAAAAAACCGCAAACGAATGTAGAATACTGACCACCAGGTGATCGCAAAAAGAAAGGGGGACTCCCATGATTGAGACCATACAATACCAGTCCTTGAAATGGCTGCAAATAACCAATCCGTCGGAAGAAGAATACCGCTTTCTGCTTGACGAATACCAGTTCCACCCCCTCGACATCGAAGACTGCCGCGGCAGCAACCAGCGACCCAAAATCGATGAGTATGACGACTACTACTTCCTCATTCTGCATTTCCCCTATTTCGACAAAGGCAACAAGTTCATCCGCATCCGCGAAGTGAAAATCTTCTGGGGCCGCGACTACATCATCACCATAGGCAAGTCACACTGGGTGGTGCAGAAACTGTTCGAGGAGATGCAGGAAGACCTGCGCGACGACGATGACGACGTGAAGGAACAACTCTCCTCCAGCGACCTGCTGCTCTACCACATCCTCAACCGCCTGATGCTCGAAACCTACACCCTCATCATGCGTGTGGGATCCGAAGTGGACCTCATCAACTACGACATCTTCAACAAACGTGCCCGCAGCATCATCGAACTCATCTCCATCACCCGCCGCAACATCATCCTGCTCAACACCACCTTCAAGCCCCAGCTGCGAGTGCTACACATGTTCGAAGGCGGCACCATCAAAGGCTTCGTCGACCCCGAAGCAATGGACATGGAAGACTACTGGGGCAACATCCTGGACCAATACCAGAAGATGTTCGACTCCATCGAGGACTACGGCGAGTTAATCGAAGGCCTCTCCAAGACCTTCGACTCCTTACAGGCTAACCGCACCAACGAGATTATGAAGGTGCTCACCTACTTCTCCACCACCATGATGCCGCTGACCGTGGTCACGGGCCTCTTCGGCATGAACGTCGACTTCCCCTTCATCACCAACACCACCGCCTTCTGGGTCATCATCGGAGTGATGGTCGTCATCACCTCGTTCCTTATCCTCTACTTCTACCGCCGCACCAGCCGCTGACGCCGACAGGGACGCCCAGCCCCGTCCTTCCCCGCCTATCCTTACGGACAACCGCTCCAGCCGCCGCCTCAGCCGTGCCTTCGCTCCTTTTTCGCCCGCCGTAGGCCCCACCCTGCAACCTTTTAGGGCACCAGCACTTAAAACTAACCCAAAGCCCACATAGACCATACTGATAAAAAGCGAACCCACCCTTAACGGCGACACACAACGGCCCGGAACAGGCTTTCCTGCGGGACGTGTATCCGGGAACCGAAGGGAGACGCGTCGGTGCTATGGCCAAAAGCGTTGAGGCTGCCCCTAAACAGCTGACATTAAACAAGGTCGGATTTTTGTTGAAAACTTTTTGCAGAGCATACGCTTTTTTTTACTACTTTTGTAGATTGTAATTCCTTTTCGGAAACAGCACATCATTCTGATTATTAATAATAAACATACACAGAGAAATGGAAATAACAGGTAAGTTAATCAAGATTCTCCCTGAGACGCGTGGCGAGAGCCAGCGCGGCCCCTGGGTGCGTGGCGGATTTGTGATTGAAACCGATGGCGAATACCCGCGCATGGTGGCCTTCACCACCTTCGGCGAGGACCGTCTGGCCATGGTGGCCAGCATACAGCTGAACAGCCCTGTCGTCGTAACCTTCACCCCCGAATCGCGCGAATATCAGGAACGCTGGTACACCGACCTGCGCTGCTCGCGCATCCAGAGCTTCATACCCGGACAGATGCCGCCAGCCGCCACCGGCTATGCATGGCCCGCCGCCGCCCCCCAGGCCCCGATGGCCCCTGCCGCCCCGATGGCCCCCGCCGCTCAGGCCCCTGCCATGCAGCCCCCCCAGCAGCCCACCGCCCCACAGGCACCCTTTGCCTCACCCCTCAAACCCGACGAGGACCTGCCTTTCTAATGGACAAGAAAGCATTGCGCCGGCACATACGCGAAGCCAAGAAACTGGTGCCGCTGGAAGAGAAGCTGCGCCGCTCGGCCCCCATCATGGACCAGGTGGAGCAGCTCCCCCAGTTCCAACAAGCCTCGACAGTGCTACTCTACTGGTCGATGGACGACGAGGTGCAGACACACTCCTTCGTCGAACGATGGTACCGCCGCAAGGTGCTGCTGCTGCCCTGCGTGGCGGGCGACGACCTGGTGCTGCGCCGCTACACCGGCCCCGAATGCATGAGGGCTGGCGAGCAGTTCGGCATCGGCGAGCCTGTCGGCCCCGTCTTTGACGCCTACGACAGCATCGACCTCATCATCGTCCCCGGCGTGGCCTTCGACCGCCACATGAACCGAATGGGCCGCGGCCGCGGTTTCTACGACCGGCTGCTGAAGACCACGCCCCACGCCTTCAAGGTGGGGGTGGCCTTCGACTTCCAGATGGTTGAGGAGGTGCCGGTGGAGCCTTTCGACGTGCCCATGGACGCAGTGGTGGCAGAAGGCGATAAGAAATAACAAACAACAACTTAGCAGTAATCAGATATTATGTTTGAAGTACCCAAACCCCGGCAGTTCCACTACCAGCCGCGCTTCTACGACCCCGAAAAGGAGCGTTGGGAGGCGTTGAAGAAGAAGTATGCCACCGAACAGGAGAAGAAAGCGGCCGAAGAGGCCGCGGCTGCCCCGCACGAGGAGGACAAAAAGGGAGCATCGGAGTTGGAGTACTTCGAGCAAAAGGTACGCTCGCTCGACCGCGAGGCACGGCAGCAGTCGTCCAAACTGTCGTGGCGCGACCTCTTCCGCAAACGCGAGATGCCCCAGTTCCGCTACCAGCCCCGCTTCAGCAGAGGCACCACCGCGGCCACCCCTGCCGTGGAACCCGCGGAGGAGGAGTCGCTGGCTGAGAAATACCGCCAGGCCAAGCGCCAGATAAAGATACGCCGCCGGTTCGACATCTCCGACACCGACTACATGAAGCCCGTGTCGGGCACGAAAATCATACTCTACGCCTTCCTCGTATTCCTGCTCCTCTCGCTGGTATTTGGTTTTTAGCATCTGCCCGCCCCTCCGGTCGGAAAGCTTACGACATCATGGAGAAAAATACTACGGCCATCCGCGAAAAAGAAATCTACAAGGTAACCCTCGTAGGCAGCGCAGCCAATGTGCTGCTTATCGTATTTAAATTTGTCGCCGGTGCGTTGGGGCACAGCATCGCCATGACGGCCGATGCCGTTCACTCGCTCTCCGACCTGCTGACCGACGCCATGGTGCTGCTCTTTGTGCGCATCAGCGGCAAGCCCGAAGACCGCGGCCACGACTACGGCCATGGCAAGTACGAGACCCTCGCCACCACCCTCATCGGAGTGTCGCTTGCTGTGGTAGCCTTCGGCATCGGCTACAGCGGCGTGGCCAGGATAGTGTTCTGGTGCAACGGTGGCACACTGGCCGCACCCGGGATGCTAGCATTGTGGGCAGCCGTGGTGTCGGTAGTATTGAAGGAGGCCGTCTACCAATACACCGCCCGACGGGCACGAAGCCTCAACGCACCTTCTGTGGAGGCCAATGCCTGGCACCATAGGAGCGACGCCCTCTCGTCGCTCGGCACGCTGGCGGGCATCGGCGGGGCCATACTGCTGGGCGACCGATGGACAGTGCTGGACCCCTTTGCCTCCCTGATAGTCTCCCTCTTTATCCTCCGTGTGGCATGGAAACTGCTGAAGCAGGGGGTCGACGAACTGATGGAGGCCTCGCTGCCCGAAGAGATGGAGCAGGAGATTCTGTCCATCGTCACTGCCTTCCCCGACGTGCACGACCCGCACCACCTGCGCACCCGCCGCATCGGCAGCCGCATTGCCATCGAGCTGCACATCCGCATGGACGGCAGCATCCCCCTCGCCACCGCCCACGCCCGCACCTGCGAAATAGAGCGCGCCGTCAAACAACGCTTTGGCTCCGACACACATATCACGCTCCACGTCGAGCCCACGAAGCCTCGTACCCGCCAGGGATAACTCTCGTTAACATTTTTTATATTTTTTTTCACCCCCCCCTCCACTTTTTTTCGTATACTTGCAGCGTAGTAATTGAGAGAGACTTAACCTGCAAATGTAGGCACATCAAATTGAAATATAGCACAATAAGGCTCCCTTTGCAAGGTTTGGAAAGTGCAACATTTATTGTATAAATATCTAATATCATGAAAAAGATTGTACTATTACTATTGGTTACAATGGCGATGTCGCCAGCGATGAGGGCGCAGAGCTACGACACGGTAAGTGGTCCTGACGGCAAACTGCCGGGATACTATTATTCCTGGTGGTACGACACCACGTTCTGCTACTTGGACTTGACGAACCCATACAACTACAGGATTGACTATGACCTTGGAATGTGCCGTAGCGCATTGGGTTCTGATATGAATATTCTGTATGCGAAGATGGAGTATGTAGAGCATCCTGCAGCCATTACAGGCATCGGGGTGTGGGTGATGGATTCAACCATCGCGGAAACTCAATTGGCATACCCTGTTCAAAACCCAAGCCGTCTTCTTTTGCCGGAATATATCGATATCTTCCAGTATGACCGAGAGAAGGACTCGGCAGTATTAGTGGCAAGGGTGCAGTGGGACACCGCCACCCCGAAGGTTCTGAAGGTGCCCCTGCATTCTGACTCGGCACTGTATGGGTTTGAATACTGCTACCTGTACGAGGTAAATCTCCCAACCCCTGTACGGGTGGATTCGTCGTTCTACATGGTTGGAACTAAAAACAATAACATGGTATCAAATAGGGGGGAATATTACAATTATCCCACGATATATGCCCATGTGGGTCCAGGTATGTGTGACCTCTTTCAGCCTTACCGATTCACAGGACAGCGGAATGCCCTTATGTTCCTCCCCACTGGGGCAAGGCTGGACACCCTGTGGTGTTTTGCACGTAAGCCCAGAGAGTATAGTGATTGTTGGGGAGGGAGCGACATAGGGAAAGCGAACGCTACTCCGGAGGCATACGGCATGTACATGCCTAAGATAGACTATGCCGAGGTGCGTGTGTTTTCGAACGACAGCACCAAGGGCACAGCCGGGCCCTCGTGCCAGCTGTCCAAATGGGTCGGACAGACCTTCTACGCCACCCCTCTCGGAGCTTCCATCTTCTCCCACTGGGAAGACGGCAGCACCGAGAACCCCCGCACCG
>JAFRXG010000055.1:0-40121 GCA_017441565.1 Bacteroidales bacterium
CAAGAAGGAGGAGTCTCTGGGCAACGGCACGCAGTTCCGTGCCACGATGGAGGGCTGCACCGCGCAGGACGGCAAGACTGCCCTTGACATTAGCGGCACTGCCCTTAACTGGGTAAGCGGCGACCAGATTGCCGTCTACGGTACTAGCGGTTGCGGCATCTACACTGCCACTCCGCAGAACCCTGCAACCACCGCCGTGTTCGACAACGTGAGCGGCGAGACGGGCGACGGCCCCTTCCGTGCCTACTATCCCACCACGCTGACCACCGACGGTGTGAACATTACCCTCCCCGCCACGCAGACCTACGTGGAGGGCAGTATCAACCAGTTCCCGATGTATGCCGAGAGCAGCAACAGCGAACTTGCCTTCAAGAACCTCTGTGGTGTGCTGAAACTTCACCTGACCATGGCGAACACCAGCATCAGCAGCATTGAGGTTGTCGCCAACTCGGAGGTGAATGGCACTTTCAGCGTCAGCTACAACAGCGGTGCGCCGGTGCTGACATACGTGTCGGGTGGCTCCAACAGCGTGACTCTGAACTGCACCACGGCACAGGACATCAGTGAGGGTGCCGATTTCTACATCACCCTGCCTGCCACGTTTGATTCGGTCAGGAGCATCATACTGACCACCGACGACGGCTTGTTCTGCATCAAGAAAGTGAAGAACACTTCGCAGATTAACGTTTCCCGCAGTCAGTACACACTCGTGACACTGGACGAGAACGACCTTGAGTTCTCCCCCTACTACTATAGTCAGGACCTCAGGCGATGGATTAACCTTTCATCCACTACCGACTTACTGAGAGACGAGCGGCTTATGGGCAGCGCTGATAGCCGTGCTTCTTCTTTGCAGAGCATAGGTTTCTCTTTCCCGTTCGGAGGAAATGAGTATTCTCATTTCTCTGTCAACTCGGATGGCAACCTGAAGCTGGGTTCTACAGTCACGGGGACTACTAACTTCAATCACCCTTTTAGTAGCACTTCTGCAACTTATAATAGCCCAAAGATAAACTTCCTTGGCGCAGATGGGTTTTATTCAGTAGACCACCATTATGTTTATGCCGAAAACACTGTTGATGCACACAATAACAGCCTGCTGGTCGTTGAGTTTTGCCTTGGAAGTTTTAGTCTTACTGGTCAGAACCAACTATATAAATGGCAGGTACATCTATACCCCAATGGCGACATTGAGATAGTGTATCCAAGCAGTATGCCAGAGAGAGCCTTCCCGAATCAACATCAGCAAGGCTTTTGTAAAGCAGATGGCAGTGGTTGGATAGTCGACCAGAACAGCAATGCCACCTACTTCGCAAACGGCACAAGTATTTCATGGCCTGCAAATACGTGGCCTGGGGCCAATACGGTTTATTACTTCAGCCGCAACTGCTTCGTGCATTCGTTGTAATAGAATGTCAGCTTATTAATTATCGTTGCGGACTGCCTCCGCAGCTTGTGATATGAAGAGGCTTCTTGCCATATTGGTAGGAGCCTCTTCGTGTCTGCCATTAGACGACAGCAAAATAGAATCCATCATTATAAAAAAAAGTCGTATCTTTGCAAAAAAATAATACCATGAAGCAAATATATGCATTGATGCTTTTTGTGGCGGTGCTGACGGGTGGGACGGTGTTGGCTCAGTCGGAGCAAGAGCCTGAGACTGACCCTGTAATCTTGAACCGTATCGACCAGTGGCAGGACTTGAAGTTCGGCTTTATGATGCATTGGGGCATCTATGCCCAGTGGGGCGTGGTGGAGTCGTGGAGCATCTGCAACGAGCCTTGGATTGACCGCAAAGGGGCTCCATATGTGGAGTACAAGCAGCAGTATCAGGCGTTGAACCGCACGTTCAACCCCACACAGTTCAACCCCGACCAGATGGCGGCAGCCGCTAGGCGGGCAGGGATGAAGTATGTGGTGTTCACCACCAAGCACCACGACGGCTTCTGCATGTTCCGTAGCGGTGAGACGGACTACAGCGTGGCAGGTGCCGAATGCCCCTACAGCCGCACGGCGCAGCCCGACATCACACGCGCCATCGTCGATGCCTTCCGCACGCAAGGGATGTGGACGGGGCTCTATTTCTCGAAGCCCGACTGGCACCACTCAGACTATTGGGCTCCCGAATGGGCTACGCCCGACCGCAATGTGAACTACGACATCGTCGACCATCCCGAGCGGTGGGAGCGGTTCAAGCGGTTTACCCACAACCAGATTCGCGAGCTGACGCACAACTATGGCGACATCGACATCCTGTGGCTCGACGGCGGCTGGGTGCGCCCCGAGTGGAGCGTGAACGAAGAGACTGAACCATGGCTGGGCTGCTATCGGCGCATACAGGACATCGATATGCCCCGCATGGCTGCCATCGCACGAGAGAACAACCCCGACCTGATTATCGTCGACCGTAGCGTGGGCGGCCGTTATGAGAACTACCGCACGCCCGAGAAGCAGGTGCCCGACACGCTGCTGCCCTATCCGTGGGAGACCTGCATGACGATGGGCGACAGCTGGTCGTATGTGCCCAACGACCACTACAAGAGCACCACACAGCTGATACACATGCTTTGCGACATTGTGGCGAAGGGGGGCAACCTGCTGCTCAATGTGGGTCCCGATGCCGAAGGCCGTCTGCCGCAGGAGGCATTGCAGCGCATGGAAGAGATAGGCCAGTGGCTGGAGTTGAACGGCACGGCCATCTATGGCACACGCCCGCTATACCCCTACAGTCAGGGCAATGTGCGCTATACGCAGAGCAAGGACGGCAAGCACCGCTACGCCATCTGTCTGCTGGAGGAGGGACAGCACCACAGCCTCACGGTCGATTTGCCCTTCGAGATTAAGCAAGTGCGTCCGCTGGCTCCCACCGCCAAACGCAAGGCCACATGCAAGACGGGCAAGAACTCCACCACTGTCACTATTACCGCTGCCGGTATGTTGCAGCACGCCGTGGTGCTGGAGTTTTGAGATGAATGTGTTTATCCTTGAATGTGTTAACGTGTGAATGTGGGAATCTTTGACGATCCAGTGTCTAACGAATTAACGACTTAACAATTAGCTATATGAGACTCAACATCCGACCCCCGCGAGTTAATGTCCCTGTCAAGGGTTCTTTTTGAAAACAATTGGGTATGATGGTGCTCGGTACCACCATCTCGCTCATGTTCACCGTCACCGTGGCTGCCCTCCTCGATGCCAAGCACCGCGCCGCCGACCGCCGCCTGACAACCATGATGGTCATTAGCGCCATCGGGGATTATGGTGAGGAGCTGCAAAATTTCTTCGAAATGACAGACCGCAACGACAGTGTGGCACAGTGGCTGCTCTCCCGCCCTGTGGAAGAAATCGAGATGCTGCCCGAAGACGAGTTGTCGGATCTGGAGGAAGAAGGCCTTGCCATGTACGCGGCCAACTACGACGACACCTACGAGAAGATTTTCTCCAACAATTTTGACACTTGGAAAAACCTGCGTAATCGTAAGTTTATCGGCACTGTAGGCCTGTGCTTTGCATTGATGCGGAACTCAGTCGAGCAAATGAACCAATGGAGTGACGAGAGCGAACGCCTCTGCATCGCCATTCGGTCTCATCCCGACGATTATCTTGGCATCAACTACCCCTCCAAATGTCTGCGAAACCCCGAAATACGTTATTCGTTGCAACAGCTGTACCGGCATCGCTGCTTGGTGCGCTACTATGCACAGCTGCTCCACTATTACAACTGCAAGAACATGGCGATTATGGGCATTTCAGAAGAAGAACTGACAAAATTCAACGAAGATAGCGAGAATGAAATCGTAATTGATGCCGAGGAGCCAGACTTTGACTGGGATCTCAAGATGAAGCCGTTCGACCCCGACAGCCTTACCTCCATGCGCGACATCAACACCCGCGTTGACAGCCTAGTCCTCCTCGCAGGTGGCATTCATGAACGGAAAGGAGGGAAATAGTTGAAAAAGATTTTCCCTATAATAACAATATGCTCCTGTGTGATACTGTATGATAGTTGCAGTCTCCGTAGTAGTATACCGAATGACCCATCCCGAGAGCAATTTGTCAAACAATTGGGTGTGATGTACGAGAAGGATATTATAGATTTCTTCCCTCCCATAGAGGCAACTGACAGTAATTGGTCATCGTACTTTTCGTCCTCTTGGGACGATTCTGCCACCACATTAGATAGTTTGGAAAAGGTGGAATACATTAAGAAAATGAATTATGACGAATTGTTGTTTTTAATTACTGTGCCATATATGAGACATGAGAAGTCGTATCTCAATCCCATGAAGGATTCCCTCTAGATTCCTATCGCACACATGCGTTACTCTCATTTTTCGTTGGGAGAAACCACTGATACCTTTGTTATCGGTGATGGGCAGTATGTGGTTGAGGGTGAAATTATTCCAGACGACCTTGGTATTTATGTTTTAGAGGCTTGCCTAGGTTGTTTTTGGAAAAACTGAGAAAAGCTGCTCAGGAAGAACGCCCTATGTTGATAGACCCTTGGAAACATGGTTACTCGAAGGGACTTGCAATATCGCGAGAGTTGTCACGTGTATGCTGGTGGACAATGGCATGGTAAAAAAAACAATCCGTCGTGGTGTTTGTTCTCGATGGGTTGGATTTGCAATCCGAAACAACGATGAACGATGCGAAATAATAGGCACTAAGTGGCAAAAAAAAACAGCCGATTTTGTTACCCGGGGCAAACGCATCAAATATAGCAATTCTTGGGGTTCTAGAAGGACATTGGCTCCTTCGCAACCGTCGTTTTCTCGCTTCGCCATACAAGCGAGCTTGTCTGGATTAGGCTTATCGAAAACGGTGCAATTACTCAAGCATCATGGTTTGATGCCTCAGTGTGCCTGAAAGGCACAGACAGATATAGCCTAAGGCACCGACATACGGGGACAGCGACGGCAGCGACCAGCAGCCTGCAGGGCTGCTGGCAGCGAATACTGTTACGGGCGTAATGTTGCAGTCCTGTAGGCTGCAACTGTAGGGCACGGGGTCTATTCCTAGGGTGTTGCCCTGGCTATATCTGTTCTAGCCTTTTGGGCTGAGGTCAGGGTCGCATTGCCACACATCGTATATGAGCTTTCTCATACAGGACAACCGATTTTGATGTGTTTGCCCTGCGTCTCATAGTTGTTTATTTTGGTAGTCCGAATACTTTGCTCATCTCTTTCATCTGCCCATCCGTCATTCCTTCTGGAGCGAACCCCATGCTTTTTGCTGCTGTGTATATTTGAGCAGCCTTGTTTAGTACGTCCACCTGGTCGAATGCCGACATGATGTCGGTGTCCACAGCAAACACGCCGTGCTTCTCCCACATCACAACGTCGTACCCTTCTTCGATGGTGTCGATGGTCGCCTCGGCCAATGCCACGCTCGATGGCAGCATATAGGGTACTATTCCCAGTCCCAGCGGGCAGAAAGCCTTTGTCTCGGGTATCATCGACCACAGCAGTCGCGTCAGCACGTCCTTCTCCAGGAAGGGGCGGTGATGCGTCATCGCCACCAGCTCTATAGGATGCGTGTGCAGCGACGCCCTGTAGTTCGAACCTTTGGCAAGGAGGTAGTCGTGTACGCTCAGGTGTGACGGTAATTCCGAGGTGGGGCACACCTCATGGTCGGCCACAATCTCGTAGTGGGCGCAGTCGTCCGTGATGCGTATCACCGAGCCATTCGCCATCGGCTCCCGCGCCAAGTCGCGCATTCTTCGATTGGTTCCCTTGCAGTAGAAGTAGCAGCCTTGCAGATGGGGTAGGGTGGTGCCGATTTCCCGTTTATCACCAAGAGCGGGCAATTGTCTAATCTCGTCGTCCACGCAGTCGGTGATGTTGATGACGATATTGCCGCCGTTGCGTTCTGCCCAGCCTTTCTGCCACAGGAGGTCTGCCACCTCCGCCACTTCGTCCACTCGGCGTGTCAATTCTTCTCGATTATTCAAAATGCTCATAGCAACTGTGGTAAAAAAGTACTAATAATCAATACGACGATGCCGATTAGCAGTACCGCCACTGTTTTCTTCGACACCCCTTTCCATTCCTTCAGGATAATTCCCCACACATTGCTGAACACCACGTTCAGTGCCATCAGGATGCACCAGCTGAAGGTAATCAGTGTCGGGTAGTTCGCCAAAAAGCCCTTGCCGAGGCTCAGCCCGAAAAACTGGCTGTACCACAGCAGTCCTGCCAGGCTGCAGAACACGATGTTGTTGCCCCACAGCCGTCCTTGGCGGTAGTCTTCGAAAGTGTGGTTCTTCCTATTTTGGTGCAGACAGTAGGCGGCATTGGTAACAAAGCCTCCAAATGTGACCAGCATCGTAGCGGGTAGGCTTGCGAAGATGTCGGGAGTGGCAGCCCACTTCAGTGGCTCGCCAAAGCTCAGCCCGATATTGAAACAGGCACTCATAAAGCCTGCCAGCAGTGCCACAGCGATGCCCTTGCCAAAGTTGAAGTCCTTTACAGCCTTCTTTTTCTCCTCTTCGGGCAATGAAGCGCTCTTCATGGCACCCGCGATGCCGATGATGGCAATGCCAATAAGTGTCACCACCACGCCGATAATCACTGCCGAGGTCAGGTCTGACGCATGTCCTGTGAAAACGGGCCCCAATATCGCGCCCAGTCCCGCACAGGTGCCCAAAGCCAAACTCTGCCCCAGTGCCACACCCAGGTAACGCATACTCAGCCCGAAAGTCAGTCCACCTACGCCCCACAGCATGCCGAACAGCATCGTCAGCAGCGATGCCTTGGGATTGGAGGCAATCAGCCCCCATAGCGACTCGCCCGTAGGCACAGCAACCAATGCTCCCACCAGTGGGAACAGCAGCCACGCAAACACCCCCTGCACCAGCCAGTAGCTCTCCCAGCTCCATCCCTTAATCTTGTTGATGGGCACGTAGCTGCTCGACTGGCAGAACGCCCCTATCGCAATAACCAGTAGTCCAATAAATAACATTACGGTTCAGTTTTCAATTTTCAACTATCACATTCTCTTCCCTGTCACCTCTTTTTCATATTCCTGTACCCTGCCGATAAACTCCTCGCCCACTGGCACGCCGTTCTTCCAATTGAAGTAGTCGTACACTGCGCCGAAGGGCATAGCCTTCATTTCTTCCATCAGTGCCAGCCGCTCGAAGCCCTGTCCGCCCGCCTCGTATTTGCGCAGGGTGTCCAAAGGCTCCAACAACGCCTGTAGTAGGCATTTCTGTGTGGCACGGGTGCCGACAATGTAGGCACCTATGCGGTTGATAGAGGCATCGAAGTAGTCCAACCCAATATGGGCGCGGTGCAATGCCTCGGCACGTACTATCTCTTTGAACAGGTCGAGTGTCTGGTCGTTCATCAGTGTCACATGGTCTGAGTCCCACCGCACGGGGCGACTCACATGCAGCATTAGCTCAGGCACGTACAGCAGCAGCGACGACACCATGTCTGCCACATTCTCCGTTGGCTCGTAATGTCCTGTGTCGAGGGTGTAAATGACCTTCCGTGTGGCACAATAGCCGGCATAAAAATCGTGCGACCCCACTGTGTAGCTCTCCAGTCCGATGCCGAACAGCTTCGCCTCCACGCAGCTTTTCATCCCTGGCAGTTTCTCTGCCAGTATCTCGTCCAGCGACTCTGCCAGCAGCTCGCGGTAGCGTCGGCGTTCTACTGTCAGGTCTTTCAGCCCGTCGTGTACCCAGATATTCATCATGCAGGGGTCGTCCTGAGCCCGTCCCATTGCGTCGGCGATGTGGCGACAGCGTTTGGTGTGTTCAATCCAGAAAGCTCGTATGGCGGGGTCGGGGTTGGCCAGCGTCAGGTCGCCACTCTTGGGGTGCCCGAACGAGGTGGAGTTGAAGTCCAAGCACATCCCCACCTGCTTTGCCCACTCTATCCAGCTTTGGAAGTGTTTCACGTCCACTTGGTCGCGGTCCACAAAACGGCCGCCGAAGTCGCCGTAAATCTCGTGCAGGTTCACCCGCTGCTTGCCTGCCAATAGGCCGGCTACAAACACTAAGTCCTGCCGCACCTCGTCGATGGTGCGTGCCCTGCCAGGGTAGTTGCCCGTGGTCTGGATGCCGCCCGACAGGCCGGCATCGCTCTCAAAGCCCATCACGTCGTCGGTCTGCCAGCAGTGCAGCGAGATGGGGGTCTTTTCTAATGTCTCGATAGCCTTGTCGGTGTCGATGCCGAGTGCGGCATATCTCTCTTTGGCAAGGGTGTAGGCTTGGGTGATTTGTTGGTCTTTCATATCGTTTCTTTTTCTTGGGTTTCTAGTATTGCTAGTACAACTAGTTTTTATGATTGGGTGGCCAGTTTGTGTTGAATCTTCAGATTGCCTATCGCTGTTGCCTCGGTGGGACCAGCCACCACGGGGATGCCCACGGCCTCCTCAGTCCACTTGTTGAGAAGCTTGTTGGCTGCGCCGCCGCCGATGATGTGCAGCCGCTCTATCTCGAACGGTGCCAGCTCGCGCAGCATCCCCATCACCTCTCCGTAGCGGTCGGCAAGGCTGTGGTAGATGCAGCTCAGCATCTCCGCGTCATTCTTCGGCTCAGGGTGGCCGCCTTCGGCAAGGACTTGGCGTATCTCCTTGTCCATATTCGCAGGGTTGGCAAAGCGCGGGTCATCGGGATTGATGCGCCCCGGGTAGTCTTTGGCACTTTCGGCCATTGCTGTCATTTCGGCATAACTGTAGTCGCGTCCCGCTGTATTCCAATCTTTGCGGCATTGCTCCACTAGCCACATGCCGGTGATGTTCTTTAAAAAACGTGTCGTTCCCTCCGTGCCGCCTTCGTTGGTGAAGTTGAGCTCGGCCGCCCTAGCAGTCACAATAGGCTTTTCTGTTACTATGCCCATCAGGCTCCATGTGCCGGAGCTAAGGTAGGCGGCATGGCTTCCTGCACTCATTACGGCCGCCACAGCCGATGCGGTGTCATGTCCTGCCACCGCCACCACGGGTACCTCCCCGATGCCAGTCTCTCTCGCTACAATAGGACGCAGGGTTCCCACCCTTGTCCCTGGCTGTACCAAAGGAAGCAGTATGTCGGTCTTTATTCCCAGCCGTTCGAGCAAAGACTTGTCAAACTGGCGTGTAAGGGCATTTACCATCCCAGAAGTAGATGCTGCCGTGTATTCGCATACTGGCTTGCCAGTAAGGAAATATGACAGCAGGTCGGGCATAAACAGCAACTGCTTGGCATGGCTGAGGGCTGAGACATGAGCTTCCTTCATCGCATATAGTTGGAAGATGCTGTTGAAATTCATTGTCTGTATGCCCGTCACAGCGTACAGCTCCCCTCGAGGCACTGTTGCAAACACCTTCTCAGGTGTCCCCACGGTGTAGGGGTCTCTGTAAGCACGGGGCAGCGACAGCAATGTGCCGTCCTCGCTAAGCAAACCAAAGTCTACTCCCCAAGTGTCTATACCGATAGAGTCGAGTTTTGCCCCATGCCTGGACAACTCGGTGAGGCAGTGTAGTATATGGTCATAGATGGCATATACGTTCCAATAATAGGCGCCTCCCAGTTCTATTAGCTGATTTGGAAAACGGTACACCTCATCCATCTCAAACTCTTGGTCTTTGAAGGTGCCTAGCATGGCTCTGCCGCTGGTTGCGCCGCAATCGAAGGCTAGAAAACGATAACTTTTGGTCTGCATAAAGAATTGGTACTTGACATTGCAAAAATATGAAAAAAAACTCATTCAACAAAAAAATACTTATCCATAATTGAGATTCAATCGATTGCTGTACTAGTCATTGCTCGGCACACCTTATTTTCATGAGTGTTGTACAATAAAACGGAGGATGTTTCGTTAAGTAGATTCTAATTATTGATTGTTAAGGGTTGAAATATAAATACAAGTATCGTTATGTCGTCACTGCCTCCCATATTCCTCGACCTAGCCATCATATTGATAACGGCAGGTGTTATCACCGTTATCTTCAAATGGTTGAAACAGCCCTTGGTGCTGGGCTATATCGTGGCCGGATTCTTTATTGGTCCCTATTTCCCTTGGTTTCCAGCTATCACCGACGATACTAATATCCATGTATGGAGCGACATCGGCATCGTCTTCTTGATGTTTGCACTAGGCTTGGAGTTCAGCATTAAGAAACTGAAAAAGGTGGGGGCCACAGGTGCCATCACGGCACTGACTGAGCTGGCCATCATGTTTGTGATAGGCAATCTGGTGGGGCATCTGCTGGGCATGGGGCACATGGACTGTATCTTTCTGGGCTGTATGTTGTCCATCTCGTCTACCACGATTATCATCAAGTCGTTTGACGACCTCAAGCTGAAGCAGCAGAAGTTCACCAATACAGTGACGGCAGTGTTGGTGGTGGAAGACCTTGTGGCGGTGCTGCTGTTGGTGATACTCTCCACGCTCAGCGTCAGCAAGAGCTTCAACGGTGGTGAGTTGGCCTTAAGCATGTTGAAGCTGGCCTTCTTCCTCATCGTATGGTTCACCTTTGGCATATTCCTGATACCTACTTTCCTGCGTTGGATGCGTCGTTGGATGACCGAGGAGACGTTATGTGTGGTTGCCGTTGGACTCTGCTTTGGCATGGTGGTGCTGGCCGACTTTGCCGGTTTCTCCACCGCCTTGGGTGCATTCGTCATGGGTGCCATTCTTTCCGAAACCATCGAGGCAGATGTCATCCACCGCATCATCACGCCGATTAAGAACCTTTTTGGCGCGGTGTTCTTTGTGTCGGTGGGTATGTTGGTCAATCCCGAAGTGTTGGTAAAACATATCGTTCCCATACTCGTAATAGCAGGTACAGTGATAGTGATTAAATCCAGTGCCGCCACTCTGGGCATCATGCTGAGTGGCAAACCGTTGAAGACAGCCATGCAAGGCGGCTTCTGCTTCTGCCAGATAGGTGAGTTTTCGTTCATCATTGCCGGATTGGGTCTCAGTTTCAACGTCATCGATGCTAACCTCTATCCCATTATCGTTTCCGTGTCCATCCTCACAACCTTCGTCACTCCCTATATGATAAAGGCAGGGTTGCCCACTTACGAGAAAGTCTATCCCAAGATACCCGCCCGCATGAAGAAGGCGATGGAGCAGTACAGCACCTCTTCGCGGGTTACTACCCACGAGAAGAAACTCACCGAATTCGTGAAGAAACAGGTCACCTCCATCTTGCTCTACAGCGTCATCCTGCTGGCATTGGAGTTCCTGAGCTTCAATCTTCTGAAACCCCTTATTGATGGTCTATTTGCCAACTGGGAGATTCCCGCCATCTGGGGCAACCTGCTAGGTATGTTGCTCACTCTTCTTATCATGGCACCATTCCTATGGGCTCTGGCGGTGAAGAATGTGAACCGTGACAGAGTCCGCAAGATGCTGCAGGCTTACAACCACAGTCAGGTGGCTGTCATCCCACTGCTGGCGTTGCGCTACTTTCTGGCTCTTTTCTTCGTGGGTTGGGTGGTCTCCAAATACGTGCATCTGGCAGTCGGTCTGCTTTTGGTCATAGCCATCGCCGTCCTTTTTATCCTCCTGCTCACCCGTCGTGCCACAGACTTTTACAACCGCATTGAGGAACGTTTTGTTACCAATTTCTACCAACGTCAGGCTCAGAATTCGTTCCAGATACCCGAGTCGCTGGAGAAGAATTTCCTTATGGAGCGTATGACCGTCACCCCCTACTCCCCTTTGGCAGGTACCACATTGCTGAATTCCCGCCTACGTCAGGACTACAGCGTCAATGTTGTCACGGTGGAGCGTGCCGGCAAGGTCTACGACCTCCCTGAGAAAGATATGCTCATCATGCCCAGCGACCGTCTCACCTTCTTGGGCAACGAGGACCAGCTGGCAAGGGTGCGCAGTGTGGTGGAAGTAGAGCCCGATATGCTCATTCACGACCACTCCGACCATGAAATAAATACCTATCGTCTGGAAGTGTCCGAAACAAACCCATTGGTGGGCATCACCATACGCGATTCCGGCTTCACCTCTAGATATAATGCCATGGTCATTGGCATCGAACATGGCAAAGACTATATCGTGAACCCACAGGCCGACACCCGGTTCAGAGTGGGCGATATAGTATGGTTTGTATCGCCAAACGATTTGAAGATTACTGAATTCCAAGTGTTAAATAACAATTGATGAAACAACACATCCTTACATTGGCACTACTGCTTGTCGTCGGTGCCACCGCTTCAGCTCAAAACGACAAGGGCTTCGAGATTTCCAAGAACCTTGAAATATTCTCTAATGTCTACAAAAACCTGCATGCCAACTATGTCGATGACGTGGATCCCGGCAAGACCATGAAGGTGGCCATCGATGCCATGCTTGCCTCAATGGATCCGTATACCAACTACTTTGCCGAGAGCGACATGGAGGATGTGAAACTTCAGGTTCTCGGCCAGTATGGAGGCATCGGCTCACTGATACATCAGGAGGGTGGCAACATATTCATTGCCGAACCCTATAAAGACCTGCCAGCTGACAAGGCAGGACTCAAGATTGGTGACCGCATCGTGGCTGTCAATGGCGAGAGTACCGAGGGCAAGAGCAACGCCGATGTCAGTAGCGCCATGCGCGGACAGGCAGGCACCAACGTAACCCTCCGTCTCGAACGTGACGGTAAGCAATTCGACGTCACCATCACCCGTGCCGAAATCCGGCTGCCCAACCTCTCATACAGTGGTATGGTGGGTTCCCATATCGGCTACATCAAACTGGATGAGTTCACTCAGGATGCTGCCAAGAATGTGCGCGAGGCCTTCCGTCAGCTCAAGCGCGACCATCCCGACATGAAGGGCGTGATACTCGACCTCCGTGGCAACGGCGGCGGACTGCTGGGCGAGGCTGTGGATATCGTCAACATCTGGGTGAAGGCTAACGAGCTGGTGGTGGAGACCAAAGGCAAGGTGGCTGCCAAGAACCTCAAAAGCCGCACCCGCATGACCCCCGAAGACTTGGACATCCCGCTGGCAGTGCTTATCAACGGACATAGCGCGTCGGCCAGCGAGATTGTGAGCGGCAGTCTGCAAGACCTCGACCGTGCCGTCATCATAGGCGAACGCTCCTTCGGCAAAGGATTGGTGCAGAACATCCTGCCCATGCCATACAACAGCCAGATGAAGATCACCGTGTCGAAATATTTCATTCCCAGCGGCCGTTGCATCCAGGCCATCGACTACAAACATCGCGACGAAAACGGCCGTGCCGTTAAAGTACCCGACTCTCTGAAGACCGCTTTCAAAACCCGCAACGGGCGCACAGTCTACGACGGCTTCGGCATAGAACCCGACATAGAGGTGGAACATGAGACCTCTTCGCTCCTGTCGGTGGCTCTCTACAACCGCTTCCATTTCTTCAACTATGCACTCAAATTCGCCAAGGAACATCCCTCCATCGCTCCTGCCGGTCAGTTCGAAATCACCGATGAGATATGGAAAGACTTTGTAGACTACCTCTCCGACAAGACCTACGAGTATACCACTTATACCGAGAATATCATCTCCGACCTCCGTAAGGTGGCTGAGGAGGAAAACTACATGGACAACCTCAAGCAGCAAATCGACCAGCTGGAAAAGACCTACAAAGATGCCAAAAAGGAAGACCTCAACCGCAATCGCACCGAAATCAGCCAGCTGCTCAAGGATGCCATCCTTGTCCACTACTATTACCGCCGTGGCTGCATCGAGGGCGCGCTGAACGACGACCCCGATGTGAAGAAGGCCATCGAGATACTTACCTCGCCTGCCGAATATAACAAAATATTGGGCAAATGATGAATAATGTTATTGTAGAAAGATAGACCTAATTCCCGATACCCATTGAATCGTAGTCAATTCCATAGATTTGCGTATGTTGTCCTGCTATGTCTTCTGGCTGTAGCAATGACAACCTCTGTTTTTGCAACCAACCTGTTGTGGTTCCTGTTGCTTGTCAACTGGGTGGCTGAGTGGAATTGGAAGGAGAAGTTTGCCGACTTCCGCACCAATTACCTCCTTCAGGCCTTCCTAGTGCTGATGGCAGTGCACCTGTTGTGGCTCGTGGGCACCTCCAATATGCAGTATGCCCTTTTCGACATACAGAAGAAACTGCCCCTGCTGGCCATCCCGTTGGTGATTCTCACCACCCGTCCGCTTGAATACAAGGAGAGCCTGAATGTGGGCATCGCCTATACGGCAGCTGTCTTCGTCGTCTCCATCATAGGCTTTGCACGCTATCTGACAATCCCCTTCCTGCCTTATCGCGATATTGTTCCGTACATATCGCACATCCGCTTTTCGCTGAATGTCTGCATGACGCTCGTCTTGCTGACATATGCAGCTCTCAAGTACCGGCGGGTTTGGCTCTATGCCTTGAACTTGCTGTTGTCGCTATGGTTTCTGGCATTCTTGATATTGCTTCATTCCTACACAGCGTTCATCATCCTGTTTGTCACAGCCTTGGTGCTGATGGTATGCTACAGCTCCCACATGTCACGCCGTATGCGGGCCACCGCCGTCATACTCTCCATAGCAGTGGTCTTGCTTGTGGGTGGGGTCACCTGGCGGTATGTGTCTGACTATTACCGGCTGCAGCCCCTCTCAGCCGAACCCTTGAAGGCCTGCACCGCCAACGGTAACCCCTATATCCATCTGAACGACGGCCTGATAGAGAACGGCAACTATATCCACAACTACATTTGCAAACAAGAACTTTACCAGCAGTGGCCACTTATCAGCGACTACCCCATTGATTCTCTCACCCCCTTGGGCTACCCCATCTATCCGACCCTGTTGCGCTACCTCAACGGAATGGGTGTCACCAAGGACAGCGTGGGTATGACATATCTTACCCCCACCGACATACATGCCATTGAGCAGGGCATCGCCAACCCTGTCTACCTGAAACTGGGACCCCGCAAGATGCTTTACGTCCTCTTTTTCGAGAACGAAAGCTATCGGTGCTACCACTGTGTCGCCAACTCCTCATTGCTGCAACGGTTCGAGCTCTGGCGCAACGGGTGGCACCTTTTCTTGCAACATCCCATCTTAGGTGTTGGCACTGGCGATGTGGTGGACGAATGCCACCAGCAGCTCCAAAAGTCTAACTCTCCTTTGTCCGACACCAAACTGCACACCCACAACCAGTACCTCAACTTTTTGCTGGCCTTTGGCTTGTTGGGCTTCGGCCTGATTGCCTACTTCTATATCAGGGCCATAGCCAAAGGCGTTAAGTACGGCAAGAGCAAAGAGGCAAATTCTCTGAGTGCCTCGGCCAACCACCATTTTTCACCGTTCAACGCCTTGCTCCTGTTCACTGCGTTCCTCTGCATACTCTTCATCTCCTTCATAAGCGAAGACACACTCGAAACCCTCGCAGGCATCACCTTCTCCGTCATGGGCTTCGCCCTGCTTTTCCCTAGAAAAATCACCGAGAGATGACGACCGAAGGGCATACAACATATCGTATTAATTAGCTTCATTAGTGTACCAATACCACACACTTCCCAACGGCATACGCATCATCTCCCGCCAGACACCCTCTATAGTCACCCATGCGGGTGTATATATCAACGTGGGTTCCCGCGACGAACAGGGCGATGAAGAAGGCATTGCCCATTTTATTGAACATTCCATCTTCAAAGGCACCACCCACCGCCGCTCCTACCATATACGCAACCGCATCGACGGCGTGGGGGGAGAGTTGGATGCTTTCACAACAAAAGAGGAGACCTGCGTCTATGCCTCCGCTCTGTCTGAGCATCTGGAACGCAGCCTCGAACTCTTTGCCGACATACTCTTCCACTCCAACTTCCCCGAACACGAAATCGAGAAAGAGAAAGATGTAGTGATAGAGGAAATCAACCTGTATAAGGACAGCCCGTCGGAGCTGATATTCGACGACTTCGAAGAGCAATTCTTTGGCAAACATCCATTGGCCCACAATATACTGGGTACAAAAAAGAACGTGAAACGCTTCACTTCGCAGTTCCTGTCCGACTACATGCACCGCCACTACACCCCCGACCGCATGGTCATCGCCGTCGTGGGCAATGTGGAGTTTGGGCGGCTGGTGCGCCTTTGCGAGCGTTACTTTGGCGCGGAGCGGGGAGAAAGCGTACACGTTACCACCAGCAACCAGCAAGGCTCAACACCCAACTTCCAACCATCCACTTTCCACACACAGCTCCATAAGCACACCCACCAAGTGCACATGCTTATTGGCGGATCCGCACCCACCCTCTTTGACGGCAATAAGACCGCCTTCACCTTGCTCAACAACATCCTGGGAGGACCGGCTATGAACTCGCGGCTCAATGTCGCCGTCCGCGAAAAGCATGGCTTTTGCTACTCTATCGAATCGCAGTATGTACCCTTCACCGATGCGGGTGTCTTCTATATCTATGCAGGGGTGGACAACGATGCTGCCGAGCAAAGCACCGAGCTAATATTGAAAGAACTACGTCATCTGCGCGACATCCGCATGTCGCCACAGCAGCTCTTGGCTGCCCAAAAGCAGTTCATCGGTCAGATGGCCATCACCAACGATTCGGGCCTCAACGAGATGCAGAGCATCGGCAAGGCATACCTCAACTTCGAGCATGTGGACACCCTCGAAGAAATGAATCGCGACATCCTCTCCGTCACCCCACAAGAATTGCAGGATACCGCCCAGCAACTCCTTAGCGAGGACAACCTCAGTTACCTTTACTATTTGAAGTAGTCTCATCCCATTCCGCATCATCCAACCCATCAGCATCAATACGTCCAATGAATATAGAACAATTATATCAAACCTACCTCCAGTCGCGGGCTGTCACAACTGACTCGCGGCAGATTACTCCCGGCTGCATCTTCTTTGCATTCAAGGGAGAGACTTTCGACGGCAACGCTTTCGCGCCCCAGGCATTGGAACAAGGGGCTGCAATGTGTGTCATCAGCGACCCGCAGTATAAGGTGGACGACCGCTGCGTGGTGGTCGGCGACGTGCTGGCAACACTGCAACAGCTGGCACGGTACCACCGTGCCCAACTCACCATCCCCATTCTTGGCATCACCGGCACCAATGGCAAGACCACGACCAAAGAACTTGTCCATGCCGTGCTCAGTCGCCGCTATCGTACCCATGCCACCATGGGCAACTTCAACAACCACCTTGGTGTTCCCCTGACCCTGCTCTCCATCCCCGCCAATGCTGAGGTGGCTATTATTGAGATGGGGGCAAACCATCCGGGCGAGATAGAGGCCCTGTGCCATATAGCCGACCCCGACTTCGGACTCATTACCAATGTGGGACGCGCCCATCTGGAAGGCTTTGGCGGCTTCGAAGGGGTTGTCCGTACCAAGACAGAGCTATACCGACATCTGGCCGCCAAGCAAGGCACCGCTTTCGTCAATGCCGACAACGCTATCCTCACCGCGCAGGCCACCCAATGCCACTTGCTGACCATCACCTATGGTGCTTCAGAGATGGCGCAGGTACGTGGCCATCTGGTGGGTTCGGTGCCTTATATGAAATACTATGTCGAAGATGGCGACAACGTCTACAGCATCCAGTCGAACCTCCTGGGTAACTACAATTTTGACAACGCCATGGCAGCCACCGCCGTAGGCCGCTACTTCCATGTCGACCTATGGGACATAAAAGAAGCTATCGAGCAGTACGCCCCCTCCAACCGCCGGTCGCAATACAAGGAGACGGCGCACAACACGCTTTTCCTCGACTGCTACAACGCCAACCCATCGAGCATGAAAGTGGCCCTCGACAACCTCGAGGCACTGTCCATGCCCAACAAAGTGGCCATTCTCGGCGGCATGAGGGAACTGGGGGGCGAGAGCCTGCACGAGCACAGAACCATAGCCGACCGGCTGAACGCCCACCCCGACATACAAGCCATCCTTGTCGGTCCTGAGTTCGGTTTCGTCTGTGGCAATCCGGCCTACGGCAGCATGCTGTGGTTTCCGAGTGTAGAAGAGGCAAAACAGCACCTCCTCAATCATCCTCTCACCCAAAAGACCATCCTCCTCAAAGGCTCCAACGGCACCCGGATGTGGCTGCTGGAAGAAGTGTTGTAACAGTGATACCAAATGATATAAAAAAGCCCGGCGCGGATGCGCCGGGCTTTGTATCGAGTCTGTAAGAAATTCGATATTAAAGAGTGAAGCGGATGCCAAACTCGTGAATTCTGGTGTCGCCAGTTTTGTACGAAGGAAGCAGATTCAAGTAAACCTCGGTACCAGGGGCGAATATGAGCCAGCGGCTCTGAGTGCCGATAGAGAAATCAGCGCGAATGCGGTTGAATTCAGCACCTTCGGCTTTCATCTTCTTAAGGTTGAAGCCAGGGGCAATGCCAACATACCAGCCGTGTTCGTTGTCTTTGTTAATGTGGCTGAGTTTGATAGGAACCGTAATGGTGCTGTATGCCTTGTGCTTTTCTTCGGTGTCAAAGGAATTGCGAGACAGGTTTTCAAGTTCGTTTTGTGTGAACAAGTGGCTGTAAGTGAGGTAGGTGTAGCGATATCCGAGACCAATGTTGAAGTCCCAGTGGCGGGCAATGGGGCGGTGGTAGTCGAAAGTGACGCCGATGTTAGCACCCACGCTGTTATAGAAACTGTTCTTGGTGTAAATACGGCGGTTGTTGAGGATGCTGACATAGGGGTCAGCGGTGAAGTTGGGCTTGCGTCCCCAGGCGGCGTAGTGCTCTTGACGCTTACGCTCCTTCTCAGCTTTTTTCTGTTCTTTACGAATCTTGCTTTCGGCCTTGGCCTGTTCGCGTTTTTGACGGTCTTGCTCTTTCTTGATGGCCTGTTCCTGTTCCTTTTGCTGCTCTCTCAGGAGTTTCTCCTGCTCTTTGGCACGCTCTTGCTGTGCCTTTTCGGCAGCCTTCTGCTGTTCTTTCATCAGGCGTTCCTGCTCTTTCTGCTGCTGTTTGAGAAGAGCTTCCTGCTCTTTCTGCTGTTGTTTGAGGAGTTCCTGCTGCTGTTTGGCTCTCTCGATAGAGTCGTTACTCTGTGCGAATGCGGTGCCGGCAGTAAGTGCCATGGCAATTAATAAAATGTATAATTTCTTCATATTGGGTAATGTTAATTGATTGTTGCCTTAACGTGAAATGTGCAATAATATTGTGTCGCCCTCGAAAAAAAATGCTAAGGGCGTCCCTAGGCCTTGACTTCGCTATTGTTAAGCCTCATCCAGGGATTTCCTAGGAATGCGGCTCTTAGAAGAAGCTTTTAGGCGCGGTTAAAGTGGCTGATAAGGTCCGAAGGCGTAGCGGGCGAGGGGTGGGAGGGCGGTTGTTTTTGAGTGGCTGAAAAACAGAACGGATTTGCCACGTTGGTTGTGACAAATCCGTCTTTTTAATTTAGTCGGGGCGAAAAGACTCGAACTTTCGACCCCTTGCACCCCATGCAAGTGCGCTAGCCAACTGCGCCACGCCCCGAACTAAGTGTTTTTCGTGTTTCGTTCTCTTGAAAACGGTTGCAAAAGTACTACTTTTTTTGGAACTGACCAAATTTTTTTTCAAAATAATGTGGTAAGAGGATGGTTGTTCTGCTACAATATGCTGTTTACTAATCTGTTGCTTTATTCTTTATGGTTAGAAAAATAAAGTTGGCTCCGCTCTCGGAAGACTCAATTTCTTCCATTTTGTTGCCGTTTTTTAATGAAAATTGCCCTCTCTGAGGCAGGTAAGATGATAGGTATTTCTGTAAGACGTTGATTCTATGTTCGATGATGGTATTGTTGAAGGATTCGTCATCGGAGTAGTCGCAATAAATGGTGAATTGGGCAGTGAGGTGCGGGTTGTCGCGTAGGAAGTTGATTATGGGTTCGAGTTCGGAGGGGGCTTGGTCGGACAGCTCTATGTCAGCACTTTGGTTGAAGACGTGCTGAAGCATGATGGGGTGGTTGGATGGGATTGAGGATAGCGTTACGTTGTGGATGTGTGAGGTGATGAGGTTTTTCTCGTCGGAGCGGGTTATGCTCAGCCGGCTTTCATGGCGGAAGTGGTTGTCCTTGGCCACAAGTATGCGGTAGTTGTCGTTGGGCAGGAGGAAGAGTTTGTATTTGCCTTCGTTGTCGCTCAATGTAGAGCCAGCCAAGCGGCCTTGGACAGTCAGGGTGACGGCGGCTTGTGGTATGGGGCGGTGGTGGATATCGGTGACGGTGCCTTGAAGCATCACCCCGTTGAGGAGTCCTTTGAAGGAGTAGAGCTCTTTTTGGCCGGAGCGGTTGGTAACCCAGAATCCTTGGTCGGTGGAGTTGTCAAAAGCCATGTTTTTGTCGTTGGCCGGGCCGTTGATGGGGGAGGGGAGGGGTTGGACGGTGTAGTTGTCGAAGATGATTTCGTCGATACTGGAGGCATCACGAACGGTTACAGCATAGAGGTGGTATCCGTCGTCGCGGTTGCCCACGCTGTCGGACGAGAATATCAGATGGTTGTGGTAGAAGACTGGGTTGACTTCGTCGCCCGGGGTGTTGATGGTGTTGCCCATATTGATGGGGCGAGTCCAGCGGTGGCCGTTCCAGAGGGAGCACCAGAGGTCGTATCCTCCAAGGCCCACTTTGCCTTTGGAGGTGAATATCATCATATTGCCACTGGGTGAGAAGGTGGGGTGGCAGATGTCGCGGTGCCAGCCGTGGATGTCAATCTTTTGGATTTTGCGCAGCCGTTTGGGGGAGTAGGTATAGAGGTTGGTGATGCCGTCCTCGCCCATACGTGTGAAGTAGAGGGTGCTGTCGTGAGGGTTGCGTACCACATAGTCGGCGCCAGGTATGAGGTGGGCGATGAGTGTGTCGGGCTGGAGGGAGCGGATGTAGCCTTCTGTGATGGGTGTGCTGAGCAGCAGGCCGTCGCTATAGGCGAAGAGGTGGTTGTCGACAACTGAGAGGTTGTGGAGCTTCCACGGGATGCGGGTGTTGCTTTGCCGGGTGGCTGTGATGGGCACCACATATTGGGCAAAGAGACTTAGCGGGAGCAGCAGAATGGGGAGGAGCAGGGTGGGCTTTTTCATAGGTGAAAGGGTCTAGCATTGAAAAGCGATGGGCAGTGCTTCTTTCATTTCTTTAATATAATGGAAAGTGAGGCCTTTGAGGTACTGGGCGGGTATGGCTTCAATGTCGCGGCGGTTGTCTTCGCACAGGATGATGTCGGTGATGTCGGCTCTTTTGGCGGCAAGAATTTTCTCTTTGATGCCTCCTACGGGGGTGACTGCGCCACGGAGGGTGATTTCGCCTGTCATGGCGATGGTGGGGATGACTTTCTTTTGGGTGAAGGCCGACACCATGGCCACAAACATGGTGATGCCGGCTGAGGGGCCGTCTTTGGGGGTGGCGCCTTCGGGGACATGGATGTGGATGTTGCTGTTCTCGATTTTGTCGGTGTCCACTCCGAATTGGTCGGCGTTGGCTTTGATGTATTCGAATGCCAGGGTGGCCGACTCTTTCATTACATCGCCCAGGTTGCCGGTCATGGTAAGGATGCCTTTTCCTTTGCTGATGCTGGATTCGATGAAGAGGATTTCGCCTCCCACTTGAGTCCATGCCAGGCCTGTGACGACGCCTACCTTGGGTTCCTTGCCACGGTGCTCGAAGTTGTGGATAGGCAGGCCGAGGATGTCTTTGAGTTCGTTGATGCTGATTTTGGAGTCGGTTTCTTTGCCATCGGACTTTTGGACAGCGCGGCGGCGGATGATTTTGGCAATGTTTTTTTCGAATTGGCGCACGCCGCTTTCACGGGTATAGTCGTTGATGATGGTGGTGAGGACTTCGTTGCTGAACTTGAGGTCTTTTTTGCCGAAGCCGTGTTCCAGGAGCTGGCGGGGGATAAGGTGGCGTTTGGCAATCTCGATTTTTTCTTCGAGGATGTAGCCGCTGAGGTCGATGACCTCCATGCGGTCGAGCAGGGCGGGCTGTATGGTGCTGAGGGTGTTGGCGGTGGCGATGAAGAGGACGTGCGAGAGGTCGTAGTCGAGGTCGAGGTAGTTGTCGTGGAAGGCTTGGTTTTGTTCGGGGTCGAGTACTTCGAGCAGTGCCGATGTGGGGTCGCCGTTGTGGCTCATGCCGTGGACTTTGTCAATTTCATCGAGGATGAAGACGGGGTTGCTGAATCCGGCTTTCTTGATGTTCTGGATGATGCGGCCGGGCATGGCGCCGACGTAGGTGCGGCGGTGGCCTCGGATTTCGGCTTCGTCGTGGAGGCCGCCGAGTGCCACGCGGACATATTGGCGGTTCATGGCAGAGGCGATGCTTTTGCCCAAGGAGGTCTTGCCGGTGCCTGGAGGTCCGACGAGACAGAGGATGGGGCTCTTCATGTTGCCTTTGAGGTTGAGCACGGCGATGTATTCAATAATGCGCTCTTTGACTTTTTCGAGGCCGTAATGGTCTTTGTCGAGTACTTTGCGAGCATGGGAGGTGTGGAGGTTGTCCTTGCTGACTTTATCCCAAGGGAGGTCGAGCAGGGTTTCCACATAGTTGAGTTCTACGGTGTAGTCGGGTGTTTGAGAGGGGGTGCGGCGGAGTTTCTCGATGCTGCGGTAGAAGGCGTCCTCGGCTGTTTTGGGCCACTTCATTTTGATGGAGCGGTCGATGAGGTGCTGGATGTCTTGGTCGGCAGACGAGCCGCCCAGTTCGTCCTGAATGACGCGCATCTGCTGGTTGAGGTAGTATTCGCGCTGCTGGCGGTCCATCTCCTGGCGGGTTTTGTCTTGGATGTCTTCGCGGATGCGGTAGTACTCTTCTTCGTTTTCAAGATATTGTGCTACCTTGTTGGCACGGTCTTCGTAACCGAAGATGTCGAGGAGTTCTTGCTTGTCTTCGAGGTTCAGGTCGAGGTGTGAGGCTACGTAGTTGATGAGGATACGGTCGCTGCCGATATTGTTGAGGGAGGAGAGCACGTCCCTGAAGTTGATGCTTTGGTTGGACTTCTTCTGCTGTAGTTCGGCATAGCGTTTGCGTATGTTACGGGCCATGTTGTGGAATAGGCGGGGATGGTCGAGTTTGGTGTCCTCGTCGATGAGGGTGACGTGGCAGTGGTAGTAGGGGGTGGTGCGGGTGATGTTTTCTAGATGGCATTTCATGGTGCCTTGCAGGATGGCCATGCAGTTGTTTTGGGGCATGTTGATTACACGCAGCACGCGGGCCACCACACCGAATTGGTACATGTCGTCGATTTGCGGGGTTTCGGTATCGTTGCATTGTGCCACCACGACGATGGTCATATTTTTTTGTTCGGCCACACGTGCGAGCTGAAGCGAGCTTTGGCGTGCCAGTGCGATGGGCATGATTACGCCGGGGAAGAGGACGGTGTTGCGCAGAGGGAGCAGCGGGATTTCGTCAGCCACGGAGTCTTCGTGGAGTAGGAAGGCTTCGTCCTCCTTAGAGACAAGAGGGATGATTTCGGCCCGCGCCATCATGGAGTCGGAGTCGAAATGTTCGGAGGTTAGTTCGTCAAGTTCCAAGTCTTGTTCAAATAATTCTTCTGGTGTATTGTATTTCTTCATTTTCAGATAGGTGGTGACGTATTGTCGGTAAAGGATTGGTGCCGTGCTGTGCTGCGGCATTGTATATATACGCAGTGAGTGCTAAAAAGTTTCAGTTTTTGTCTTTGTCTTCATGCTTCTTTTCAAAGTAGACCTCTATGTTTTTGAGAATCCAGTTGATGAAAAGTATGACGCCACAGGCGATGATGGTTTCGCGCCAGAGGCCGTAGCCGGAGAGACAGCCTACGGCGGCACTGCACCAGATGGTGGCGGCGCTGTTGAGTCCATGGATGGTGAGGCCGTGTTTCATGATGACGCCCGCGCCGAGGAAACCGACGCCGGTGACCACCTGGGAGAGCACACGGAGGTTGTCGTTGTTGACTGGTCCCCCGCCGTTGATGGCGGAGGTGATGACGCTTTCGGACAGAAGAATGTATATGCAGGCTCCTACCGACACTAGCGCATTGACGGCAAGGCCCGCATTGCGTCGGCGCAGCTGGCGTTCGATGCCGATGATGGTTCCGGCTATCAGAGCACAGATGAGTCTGTGGAAGAATACATCGAGTGGCATGTTAGTCTTTTGCTTTCGTAGTGTTAATGAATGGCGAATGTGCTATTCGGCACTTATGATAATCACGATTTCGCCTTTGACTTCTTTCTCGGCAAAGTGGTCACGGACTTCGCGGAGGGTGCCGCGGAAGGTTTCAGCGTGTAGTTTGCTGATTTCGCGGGATACGCTGGCCTGCCGTTCTCCCCCTAATACTTCCATCAGTTCGTTGAGCAGTTTTACCAGTCGGAAGGGTGACTCGTAGATGATGATGGTGCGGGTTTCGGAGGCCAGTTGTTGGATGGCGGTGTGGCGTCCCTTCTTGTGGGGGAGGAATCCGAGGAAGGTGAAGCGGTCGCAGGGAAGACCGCTGTCGACCAGTGCCGGCACGAAGGCTGTGGCACCAGGAAGGGTTTCGACAGGGATGTCGTTGCGGATGGCCTCGCGGACCAGAAGGAACCCCGGGTCGCTGATGCCGGGGGTGCCTGCATCGGTGACCAGTGCGATGTCCATGCCGCTGAGGAGGCGGTCTATGACGTTGTGGAGGGTCTGGTGCTCGTTGAAGATATGGTAGGACTGTAGTGATGTGGCAATGCCGTAGTGCTGCATCACCACTCGCGAGGTGCGGGTGTCTTCGGCAAGGATAAGGTCTACCCCTTTAAGCACCTCGACGGCACGATAAGTCATGTCGCCGAGGTTGCCTACAGGAGTGGGGACTAAAAATAGTTTCATTATTCTTCTTCGAAATCATCGGGGATTTCCATGTCGTGGAAGACGTTGGTGACATCGTCGTCTTCTTCGAGCAGGTTGATGACTTTGAGGACTTTGCGCATGGAATCTTCGTCAATTTGGCGGGTTTGGTTGGGGATGCGTTGGAGTTCGGCGCTTTCGCACTCGATTTTCATCTCTTCGAGCATCTTCACCATGTTGCCAAAGTCTTCGTAGGCAGTGTAGAGGGTGAGGTAATCGTCGTCGACCTCCATCTCTTCAAGGCCGCCGTCGATGAGGGCCATTTCGAGTTCTTCGACATCCATGTCGGGTTTGCGAGGGATGACGAACACGCCCTTGCGGGTGAAGAGGAAGCTGAGGCTGCCGTTGGTTTCCATGGTGCCGCCATTCTTGTTCATGATGCTGCGGACATTGGCAACGGTGCGCATATTATTGTCGGAAAGACATTCGATGAAGAGGGCGATGCCGTGGTTGACATGGCACTCGAAAGTGATTTCCTGCAGAACGGCTGCATCCTTGTCGCTGGCTTTGTTGATGGCACGCATAAGGGTGTCTTTGGGCATATTGCAGCCACGTGCGTTTTGCACAAGCAGACGAAGACGGGGATTGCTGTCGGGATCAGGTCCGCTTTCACGAACTGCAACGGCTACCTCCTTGAGAATTTTCGAATACTGTTTTGAGCGTTTGGCATCGGCTGCGCCTTTGGCTCTCTTAATCTTTGACCATTTGTTGTGTCCTGACATAAAATAGGTTTTTATATATTAATACTTTATTTGATAGATTCTTCTGTAGTTTGTTCAGTTGATATAGAATTTCAGGTAGGTGATGGGCATGTTCTGTGCGAGAAACATGTGCTCGTAAAAAGTCTGTGTCATCTGGGCCTCGGCGAGGCATGGGGCCTCAGGGTGAGTGGCTGCAGGGGTGGCGTAGAGGTCGGTGGTGGCGTATTCTATGCGGTAACCGCCGTTGGGGATGACTTCGTTGCGGGTGTAGTCGTGCAGCTCCTGAGAATCGGTTTTCAGATGGATGGGGCTTCCGGGACGGAGAAAATGTTTGTAGTAGCCGAGGAAGCGCTCGCAGGTGAGCCGCTTGTGCTCCTTCTTGGGCTGGGGGTCGGGGAAGGTGATCCATATTTCTGATACTTCGTCTGGGGCAAAGAATTGCTCGATGAGTTCGATGCGGGTGCGTATGAAGGCTACGTTGTGCATCTGTTCCTCGTTGCTGGTCTTGGCCCCACGCCAGAGACGTGCTCCTTTGATGTCGATGCCGATATAGTTGCGGTCGGGGTGTAGGCGGGCCAGTGCAATGGTGTAGTCGCCTTTGCCGCACCCCAATTCCAAGGTGATGGGGTTTTCGTTGCCGAAGTACCCGCTCCAGCCGCCCCGCAGGGCGAACCCCTCCTGTTGAAGCATCTCGAAAGAGACTTGGAAGAGGTTGGGGAAAGTCAGATTCTCCGCAAAACGTTCTAGTTTGTGATGACCCATCGACTATATGGCAGTTTTATGTAGTTTAGGTGGCTTATTCGTTGAAGTTCTTGATTGACACGTCGCTCTTGTACCATGATTTGATGTGTTTCTCCATGGCTTGGGCAGCAGTGTATGTTGGGGCCGAGCCCATGCTGACATAGTAGCCGCCCGACTTGCTGATGATGTAGGCGTCGCTGCCGAGGGCCTTCAGCTGGTTGGCGCATTTGTTGGCAGACTTCTTCGAGGTGAAGAAACCGGCTATGATGTCAAACCCTTGCTTGCTGTTGCGGAAGGTGGGTGCTTCAGGCACCACTTCCACATAGGGCTGGTCGTTCTTCTTTACGTTGTTGCCATTGGCACCTCTGGCTCCAGCACCACCGGCAGTATAACCATTTAGGCCGAAGCCGTCGGCATGGAGACCGAGAGTGGAAATGATGTTGTCAAGAATGCCGTCGAGGAAGTCGAGGTTCATCAGCTCGCCCTGCACTTTGCAACGGTAGTAGTGGGCGCCGGCTTCCTTGTATTCTGAGTAGTTGCGATTCAGCCAGAAGTCCTCATAGGGGAAGAAGCGTTTGACGCAATAGCCTTCCACCATCAGTTCGTGGAGGCGTGTGTTGGCGTATTGGTCTACGTAGTTCATCACCGGTGCGAAGGCATTGCCGTAGTGGCGGGCCAGCAGGAACTGGTGGACGTAGTCGGCGATGAAGTTGTGGACGAGTATGGTGCTGCGGTTGATGTCGTTTTCTTGGAAGACAAGGAGGTTGCGGTCGTCGGTGAACTGGTCGCGATAGGAGAGGGTGACATCTTGTGCACAACTGCCGACTTTGGGTCCGTGCATTTGGGTGAAGTAGTAATAGGCCCCACCACCCAGCAGGAGGAGCAGAAGGAGCAGCAGAATCCATAGCAGCGCATGGCCTTTCTTCTCTTTTTTGTCCTCTTTCTTTTTCTTTTGGTCTTCTTTCAGGGCTTTGGCAGCCAGACGTTCTTGTTCTTTGGCTGATTCTTTCTGAATTTTGGCGGCCAGTTCGGCTTTTTTGGCAGCTGCTTTTTCGGCTTCTTCGGCAGCCTTTCGGGCTTCTTTTTCAGCCTTGGCGGCAGCCTTCTCGGCACGGCGGCGTTCTTTCTCGTCTTTTGGAGAAGAGGGTATCTCGTCTAGCATTCGCTTTACTTCCGAAAGATGTTCGGCGGAAGATGCAGATGTATGAGAAGGGGTGGAGGTGGTCATAATCGGGGGGACTACGACGGGTTCGGGCTCAGGTTTGGGTTCTGGCTTTACGGGCTCGGGTTTGGCTATGGGTTCCGGCTTCACGGGTTCGGGTGTGGGGGCAGGAGCAGGTCCGGGTGTGGCAGGTTTGTCAAAAGCTGCGAAAGGGTCTTCAACGACTTTTGGAGTGTAGGTTGCCACGTTTTCTAAAGGTGTCTCGTGCTTTTTACCGGCATCAAGGTCGAGGTCGGGGAGGGCATCGAACAGCACTTTAGAACCTTGCAGACGCATAGTACCCAGACCTGGGAATTCATGGCCGGAGGCAGTATGACGAAGTTTGTCGTCAAGAGCCGACACATAGTTGTTCCACATCATTTCGGCAATGTCGTTTGTCACGCATTCTTTTTCTGCTATCTGGCGGATGATGGCTTTGTTGCCAGATAGGCTGTTGTTCATTGCCACCGTGCGCCTGGCAGGATAGAAGGTGCCAGTGGCGGCGTCGTGATATGCGCTGACGTTGGTGCTGGTCAGTGTTCCCATTCCGGGAAATTCGACAACATTACCTTGTTTGACAAATTCTACGATTAGTTCAGTTATATTCATAATCGGGTAAATTATACTTTTTGATGTTATTCTTGTTGGGTGTTATGATAATTGCTTTAATAGCTGTTGTTCTGCTGCTGCTAGGTCTTCAGGGGTGTCAATTCCCACGTTGGCACGGGGGCTGTCGCCCAGTCGGATGGTGTAGCCGTTTTCGAGCCAGCGCAGTTGTTCGAGCGATTCGCGTTGCTCTAGGGGGGACTGGGGCAGGCGGGTTACCTCTTTCAGGGTGCTGGTGCGGAAGGCATAGAGTCCGACATGTTTATAGAAGGTGTGGTTCTGTAGCCATTGGTCTTCGGGTATACCTCGCAGATGGGGGAGAGGTTGGCGGCTGAAGTACAGCGCATTGTCCCGAAGGTCGCAGACTACCTTGACGTTGTTTGGGTTGAAAAGCTCCTGGCTGTCAGTGATGGGGGTCCTGAGTGTGGCAATTTGTGTTTGGGAATTGGTGAAGCAGGTGATAAGGCTCCGTATCTGTTCGGGCTGAACAAAAGGCTCGTCGCCTTGTACGTTGATGACGATGTCGTATTGGTTGCCTTGGGACTCCAATGCTGCAAGCACTTCACCACAACGGTCGGTGCCACTGCGATGGGTGGAGCTGGTCATAATCACCTTGCCACCAAACGACCGCACGGCTTCGGCGATGCGCTCATCATCGGTGGCCACTACGGCATCAGCCAGTTCGGGTATTGCCGAAACGCGATTCCACACCCATTGGATTACAGGCTTTCCACCGAGCAAAGCCAACGGCTTGCCGGGGAAACGGGTGGAGGCGTAGCGCGCGGGTATTATGGCCAAGACTTTTGTCATTTTCAAGAGAATAAGGAGTTTATATCAGCATCAATCATGTTGTAAATCACTCCAAGGTCCTCTTCGTTGGAGACAAAGTCGAGCTTGTTAAGGTCAACGATGATCATTTTGCCTTTGTTATAGTTTTCAATCCAGTCCTCGTATCGTTTGTTGAGCCCGGTAAGATAGTCGAGTCGGATGCTGTTTTCGTATTCGCGGCCGCGGTTCTGGATATTGCGTATAAGGGTGGGCACGTCGGCACGCAGATAGATGAGGAGGTCGGGTGGTTGGAGGAAGGATGAGACCAGCTCGAAAGTATGTTGGTAGTTGTCGAAGTCGCGGGTATTCATCAATCCCATGGCATGCAGGTTGGGAGTGAAAATGTAGGCATCTTCGTACAGGGTGCGGTCTTGGATGATATTCTTGCTTTCCTTATGGGTGTCGAGAAGTTGGCGTGTGCGAGTGTGCAAATAGTAAATTTGGATGTTGAACGACCAACGACGCATATCCTCGTAAAAACTGTTGATATAGGGATTCGTTTCGGTGGACTCGTATATGGGCCTATAGCCATAATGGCGAGCCAACATCTTGGTCAATGTCGTCTTTCCCGAACCAATATTCCCTGCAATAGCAATGTGCATAAGAGGTCTAAATTTCCCTATTCTTTTGTCACCCAAAAGAATATACGTTTTTAAATTGTATTTTTTAAAAAGCAAATATACAAAAAAAAATGCATTTGTACGACATTTTTTTCAAAAACCCTTCCCATGAGGTTTAAATGGCGAGAATCGAGGTAGGGTAGGAGGCCTCCATCAGATGCTTCTTTCTCTTTGCTAGATTCTTCGTGGCCGTGGCATACAAACTTCGGTTTGCCATGTCCTCAAGGGTACCGCTGATGGGAAAGAAAGCAGCGGTTTGAGCATAATTGTAGGGCGGTGGCCGATTTGGACGTTTTGCATTTCGTCCCACTTGCTGAATTAGTTGTATTTGCTTGTAGTATAGTGTGTAATTTTGGTGAATGAACTGGTGGTATGGGACGAAATTGGGTTGATGTTGTTGTCTAGCCAGTGAGTTTTTTGTCGCAGGAGGGAGGTGAGAAAGAGGTGAAAAATGTTTATGTCAAAAAAAAGATGTATTTTTGCAATTTGTAATTTTATATAGGCATTAATGGAATCGATTAGGAAAATATACCGCAAAGGCTACGGTCCTTCGAGCAGCCACACGATGGCACCCAACTGTGCCGCAGAGCAGTTCCGAAAGGAGCATAGCGATGCGGTCCGCATCCGGGTTACGCTGTATGGCAGCCTTGCTGCCACGGGCAGGGGTCACCTTACCGACAAGGCCATAGCCGATGGTGCGGCACCAATACCTGTGGACATCCTTTGGCGTCCTGATATTGTGAAACCTTTCCATACCAATGGCATGTATTTCGAGGCTTTGGATGCAAAAGGGAAGCCTTTTGCCGATTGGACGATATATAGTGTCGGGGGTGGTGCTTTAGCGAATGAGGACAATCCCGAAGAGGTTAACCATGTGTATGAGATGTCCACACTCTCAGATATTTTACCATATATTGAGCGAGAAGGGATGACCTACTGGGAGTATGTGTTGCAGTGTGAGGGGGACGGCATTTCCGACTATCTACAGGAGATGTGGGAGGTGATGCAGAGCACCATACAGGAGGGCTTGCAGACCGAAGGAGTGTTGCCTGGGGGGTTGCATCTGCGCAGCAAGGCCAGACAGTATTATGTGAGAGCCTCTAGTTACAAGCCTTCGCTTCAAAGCCGTGCCCTGGTTATTGCCTATGCCTTGGCTACATCCGAGCGCAATGCAGCAGGTTCGCGCGTGGTTACCGCACCCACATGCGGCTCTTCGGGTGTGCTGCCCGCGGTGCTATATCATTTGAAGAAGGCGCACGATTTCTCAGATAAGGAGATTCTACGAGCAATGGCTACGGCTGGGTTGTTTGCCAATGTCATCAAGCACAATGCCTCGCTTTCTGGTGCCGAGGTGGGTTGCCAGGGCGAGGTGGGCAGTGCCTGTGTGATGGCGGCGGTGGCTGCCAACCAGCTGTTTGGCGGCAGCCCCCAGCAGATAGAGTATGCTGCCGAGATGGCCATGGAACACAACCTAGGGTTGACGTGCGACCCTATGTGTGGGTTGGTTCAGATTCCTTGTATTGAGCGTAACGCCATGGCCGCATTGCGAGCCTTGGACATCAATATCTACGCCATGATGAGCGATGGTAAGCACATTATTTCTTTCGACAAAGTGGTGCGTACCATGAAGCGCACAGGTCATGACCTGCCCAGCCTTTATAAAGAGACCTCGATGGGCGGTCTTGCGGTTGAAGAGTGAGTGTTGTGCAATAATAGCTGAATTTAAAATACAAAATAGATATGAAAAGGATACTTCTAGTACTTGTTGCAATGGTCATGGCACAGTGCGCCATGACTCAAGAGTTACAGTTTTCGCTGCCCATCATGCCTGAGAAGATGTGGCCGTCAGATTATGCCAACTATGAGTCGGACATACTCAACTGCTGCAACTACCTGTTGAGTGTTGACCCTGCCTTCAACCAGCCGAAGCATGAGGAATGCACTAGTTTCCTCGTTCGATGGCTCTCGGGCACGCCCGCAGTCAGTGTGCTGATTGATTCCCGTCTGGTGGATGCCAAGAAAGGAGACCTGCTGGTGGCATTTATGGCGGCATGGACTCGTCATGCTCTGACCAACAAGGAGGACGGTAACCTCATCAACGCACAGGTGGCAACCGAAGAGATGCTGGCATTCTACAGCAATTACAAAGAATCTATCGGGAAGTCGAAGCTGGCAGAGAAGCTGCTCAAACAACAGGCAAAGGGCAACCTGGCCACATACGTGACCAAAGTTCTGGTGAAATAAAATGACACGACGTGCTGCCGTATTTGCACTCTTGGCGATAGTGCTGGCTGTTTCGTGTACCGAGCAAGGCAACCCTTTCCCCTATGTGCCTAACATGCCCGACGATTTCAACCGCAGGACCCCATACAGTCTGAGGTCGGACGAAACGGAGGAGCTGCTGGGAGAGGTGGCAGTACTTACACACGAGGTTTACCAAGAGTATCATGGCGGACTTGTGTCGGAACATGCCGTCTGCTTCGACAGTGCAGGGCATTGTTTGGATTTATACTACCGCGACCGAGAGACCAACCAACACTACACTTTCCAGTACGACAGCCTTGGCCGACGCATTGAGGAGGTTTGTTATATGGACAGCGCGGGCACACCCTACGACAGCATTTCGAACATCTATATGCGCACCAACTACCGCTATTCGCGCAGCGGGCGTACCTGCCGAACCCGCATCACCGCTCCCGACGGCAAGCATTGCACCTACCGTATGCGCTACGATAAACATGGACGGCTGCACCGATTCATATACCCCGACGGTTCGCGGTTTACATACGACTACGATGTTTCCGGCTTACTGATACGCACCACCTTTCCCGATGCTTCAACGCAGACCTTTGAATACAACGAGGAGGGTAGGCTGACAGCCATGCGCGACCGCGAAGGAGTATACCATTGGTATGCATCCGAATGTCCAGAAATACAGTATGACACGTTGGGACGCGTCGTTGAGGAGGTGCGGTACGTTAACGGCAGCCCAACAGTAACCACCTACAGCCGCGACGGCCACGGCAACTGGACGCGTCGTACTCTGTCAGGCATATCCATACCCACCCGTATTGACAATAGAACAATCAAATACTTTACCAGATGAAGAAACTGTTTCCTATCCTAACCGTTTGTGCCCTCCTTTGCACAGCCTGCCACACGCAAGAAGAGGAAGTGTCCGCGTTTAACTTCGACAACACCTGTTGGTTCGATGGCTACGAATTCTTTGTCGGCAGTTGCGACACCATTACCAACAACCCCGATTTGTTTATCTTTCAGGGTGGCACTCTCCATGAAGGCGGCTCCACCTTTGCCTTGCTACAGGTAGCCACCGACACCTTTGTCATTCAATCGTACCCTGGGACGGACTGGACGGCTGTGGGTGTTGAAGGCGACACGGCAGTGCTGCAACAAATAGGCGAGAAGACCGTTCTTGTATGCCTCAATCCCGAAGACGATGAGGCCGACACGTTGTGGATGTATGACCCTGGTGACCGCAGCCCTATGAAGGCTTATGAGGACATCCTCATCCAGAGTCGGATTAGCGCTTTGACCGGCACCTACTACGACTCGGTCAAGAAGGTTACCTATCAATTCTTTGACACGACTCTTGTCCGCACCAATGCCAACGGCATGGCTGACACCCAGACGTTCCACTTCTTCTACTCATTCGACATGCCTAGCCATCTGCTGCAATTGTCGAACAAAGAACAATTCTGGTACGAGATTACCCCTACAGGCATGGACCTTTTCAGTGCCAAATATTGGTCCGAGGAGGATGATTATATGCGCCAATACCGCTTTGCTCAGCTGAAGAGGCTGTAGCCTATGGCAACCAGGTGATAATTTCGGAATAACCTATGGCGCGGAGGTAATCCTCTGCGCCTTCTGTTTTTAAGAGGTCTTCAGGACAGTGGGCATCGGTGCTGACTATGACGGGGATGCGTTTCTCGTTCATGTAGCGCAACAGCTCGCGCGAGGGGTAATAGTCGTCGTGGCGTTTCTTGTAGATGCCACGGGTGTTTACTTCGGCTATGCAGCCTGTTTTGCGGATGAGTTCGATGGTTTCGTACACAAGGTCGAGGTACCATTTGTCGTGCTCCAAGAAATATCGGTTGCGATTGTGCATCACTATCTTGTTGAAGTGGGCGATGATGGTGGGCCGCTGGCTTTCAATCATGGCGTTGCTTTGGTGGAAGAAGACGGTGACCCCACGGCGTATGTCGCCATGGAAGACACGTTGCAAGCCCTCGTCGTAGGTCTCCTGCCGTGGGCCGTCGATGAACCAGATACGCTGTGCCGCATCGCTATGGTGGTTGCGCAGCCATTCGGTGTCGTCGGGGTCGGTAACGAGATGCACACCTCCTATACAATAATCGAGACCTCCCTGTTGAATGAGGGACCGGAAGTCGTCGTTTATGCCCGGCACATAGTCTATTTCCAAGCCTAGATGGATGTCGATGCGGCCGCGATATTCCTCTTTCAAGGCCCGCACCTCGTTACAGTAAGCAAGATAGTCTTCGTCGTGAATGGAGAACGTGTTTTTAAATGGCAACGGCGCGTGACCTGAGAAGCCGAGAGCCGTGAATCCGTTGGCAAGGGCAAGTTCGACATATTCGCGTAGCTCGCCCTTGCCGTCGCAGTATCGGGAATGGGTATGATAGTTAGAAAGCATAGACGGCACTTAAAGAGAGACGTAAGTTGCCCACAGGCTCATCATATCCGGCATGGGTGTATTCTGCCTCACCTACGAAGGAGAGCCCCTTTTGGGTGGTGTATGTGAGACGGGGTTGGATGCGCCAGAGGTAGTCAAGGTCGTAGCCACGACCGAAGACAGTGGGAGGACCATAGATGGCTGGCATAGGGTCTTCATCCATGTGTTGGGCATAACCCATGAAAAGGCCGGGGCGCCAGTGTCCGTGGTTGCGCTCAATGTCGAGCCAAACGGTGTTGAAATGCCAGTCGCGGAAGTCCACAAGGTTACCGCCTACACTCTGATACATCAGGTAGCCGCCCAATGAGCATCCCTCATATAGGCTGTTGTTGAGCAGGGTCTGAGCCTTGACGGTAAAGCCGTCGAAACGGTAGCTGCCAAAGATGGAATAACTCCATGACTGGTGTAGCTGTTGTGGCGAAGCCGTGCCGACAGTGTTCACCACCGGCTGGATGCTCTTGAGGTTGGCAGCGGCACCAACAAAGAAGTTGCCTTTGTGGTAACGCAGCTGTGCGTTGAGTTCGGGCAATAGGCTATGGCGGACAAACAGCGTGGAAGATGTGGGTGTCCCATTCAGCAGCCCCTGACTCATATTGTCCAACTGCCATTGCGCTACAACCACCGCCTCCAGCCCATCAAGACTATAGGTGTACCGTACCTGCGGCTGGCGGGCATAGCAATGGAAAGGAGCACCCATGTTGAGAGGGTTGGTCATGGGCATAATCTCATGCATTACCATGGCATACCAGTATTGTCCCGCAAGGAGTTTGTGACGGCCCCAGTCAAGGGTGAAATAGGCGTGACGCAGGCGCAGGTTGTCGATGGTGGCATTGGTAGAACCAGTAAAGTCACCTTCGACAAAGGCCGAAGTCTTTGCCCCAAGCATCTCTGACCCCGTAATCTTAACATTCATCCTGGCGGTGATGGCAAGCATATCCGCCTGCCAGCCGTCGTTGACGTCGTTGCCTTGGTTGTCGCGCACGATAGGCTTGGGAAAGAAAAGCATCATGTCTTCCCGCCCCCCGACAACGCTGCGGCTGTCGGCATAATAGTGAGGGTTGACAAAGCCGTGGAAGTCGAAGTGAAAGCCCTCTTGGGCCTCTAGGCGCACTAGAGATACTAGCGTTACTATAAATACAAGCGTTCTCTTCATTGCTTGCTTCCTCCTGCCAAGGCTAAGATGAGACCCAGTGCCACGCCCAGCAGAGCGGCAAACAGCACCTGGAAGGTTGGGGGCAGGATGAAGGTGATGGTGTGTGCCGGGAACCAGAAGAGCGGTATCGTCTTCTTAAACACCACGTTCCACTGTACGTCCCAGTTAATCTTGCTGGCAAAAATCTCGCGCATCTTGAGGGGCTTGAGCAGCCCTCTCACCGTGCCACCATTCTCCAATATGTGGATGTCGGTGCATTTGTGGAAGGTCATCATCACTGGTGCGAAGATGGTGTTCATCAGTACGCTGACAGCGAAGGCGATGCCCACTTTGCCCCAAGTCAGTTCGGTGGCCTTGAAGATGCCCACGTAGGCAGGCACATGTCCCGTGTAGCCCTTCAGCGCGTCGGCCACTGTGCCAAGGAACGTGGGCACGCCACTCTTGAAGATAACCATCGCCATAGCGATGCACATGCCAAGGAATCCCCATACCATCATCCGGGGCAGCACACCGAAGCCTTTCTTGTTGTATACGCCTTCGCGGATGCGCAATGCCAGCATCTCGCCGAAGGTGGCAAGGATGGCAAATTTAAAGAACGCCATGATGTAAGGATGCGCCGCCGTGGATGCTTTGAACCACTCAAAGAACCCTGTTGCAGGGATAAAGAACGGGGCCAACACGACCACTACGATTAAGATAACTAACCAATCTTGTTTTTTCATATTCTGTGATTTTTGTTATTTGCCATACTAGTCAGACTAGCATTACTGATATTAATAGAAAGCCTAGTTCGATAAATGATTAATTTTCAATTCCACCAAGTCTTTGTCCGCGCTGCTGAACCCTACTAGCAGCGTAATCTCGCTGCCTGAAGGAATCGGCACCATTTCTTGTGATTCCTCGTCAAACTGCCTTAGCCAATAGGGGTCTATGTCAATCTCAAACGGTTGTAACTCTCCTTCAGCTACTGTCACACGTTGAAAACCCACCAGCTGCTTGTGCGGCTCCTGAGTGCCCTCGGCACCCTTGAGGTAGACTTCCACCACCGTACTGCCCCTACCGCCGAATTCACCCGCTCTTGACGGTTTCACCATTCTTACTGTCCCACACACCTGGCCGTCTTTCCACCGCACGTCCTCCATCCCATACTTGGCATAACTCAAGCCATAACCGAATGGATATAGCGGTTCCTCTGTCATGTAACGATAGGTGCGTCCCGCCATGTCGTAACTCTCAAACGGGGGCAGTTGCTTCGTGCTTTTGTAGAATGTGACGGGCAGCCGCCCGAAGCCGTCAAAACCTAGCATCGACAATGCCACTCCGTTGCCCATATCCTCTCCTCCATACCAGCACTGCATGATAGCATCGCATTTTAGTGTCTTTTTATCTAGAGCTATCGCACTGCCGCTGCACAGCAGCAGCACTACAGGTCGATGCTTGCGTTGCAGCTTACGAATCTCCCTACATTGGTCTTCGGGCAGCTCGATACAGGTGCGGTCGCCTTTGTAGAAACCAGGCATGTCCACCGGCAGTTCCTCCCCTTCCAATTGTGGGTTCAGCCCTCCGGCATACACTATCACGTCAGCCTCCTTGGGTGTATTCACCAATGTAAAAACACTTCCCAATCCATCCTGAATACTCACCCGATAGTAAGGTGTCCCATTATAATTGCCCAAAGGCATCAGCGTGTCGGTCGCATTAGGCCCTGTCAGATATATTTTGGTACCTTCTTCCAGCGGCAAAAGGTCTTTGTTGTTTTTCAATAGCACCAATGTACTCGCCACCACCCATCCAGGATGGGCATCAGGTGTCCCAATAGTCCCCGTCGGGCTCATCTCCATCACCCGCAACCGCGTACGCAATATGCGGCGTACATGCTTGTTTATCACTTCCTCGTCGATATAGCCCGAATCTACCGCCGTGCGCAGGGCCGTCAGTCCGCTGCCGCACTCCAAGTCCACCTCGCTGCCGAAGGCATCAGCAGCCGTCAGTGCTGCGGAGGCATGGGTCTTGTGACGGGGAATGACCGTGTCGCGCTCCCAGCAGTCGTTCAGTGCCCAACAGTCCGTCACCAGCAGACCGTCGTAGTGCCACTTGTGGCGCAGTATGTCAATCAAAAGTTCCTTGTTGGTGCAGCACGGCTCGCCGTTCAGGCGGTTATAGCCGCACATCACCTGCTGCACATCGCTATTCTTGATGATGTATTCAAAGGCGGGCAGGTAGGTAGTCCACAAATCGCGAGGCGACACCCGTGCGTCGAATTCATGCCTCACCCCCTCCGGCCCGCTATGCACCGCCAGATGTTTCAGACAGGCTGCTGCCGACAGATGCACAGTGTCCAACTTCTCTGTATCCTTAAAAAAATAGTTATGCTGCAATCCGTTTACACATGCCAATCCCATCCGTGCCGTGAGGAAAGGGTCTTCTCCATAGGTCTCCATGCCGCGTCCCCAGCGCGGGTCGCGGAAGATATTGATGTTGGGCGTAAAGAAGGTCAGCCCAGTGTAGTCGATAGGCTCCCTGAGCATCTCTGTATTAGTGTCAAGGGCTTCGTAATACTTCAATCGTGCCTCGAATGCCACAAGGGCAAACACCTTTTGCACCATCTCCTCGTCGAACGATGCCGCCAAGGCTATCGGCATCGGGAACACCGTTGCCAATCCGTTGCGTCCCACGCCGTGCAACGCCTCGTTCCACCAGCTGTAGGCAGGCAGACCTAATGAGGGTATGGCAGGATTGCGGTGCTGCATCATCGACAGTTTTTCGTCCAATGTCAGGCGCGACAACAAGTCTTCCACCCTTTCGTCAATGTTCAGCGTGCTGTCCTGAAAGGGATAGTTCTGCCCCCATAGGAGTGAAAAACTACTGATAAAAAAGGACAATATGATGATATACAAATACTTCCTCATATTATGCAAAATGTTTACAAGTTGCAAATATACGAAGAAAAATCGAGAGTGAACGTATATTTGGGTGGAAGTGTCAAAAGAAAAAGGCTGGCCGATGCAACTTGCAGGGTCAGCCTTTTTGACCAAAAGAATTATTGCACCACCAGGCGTTTTGCAGCGGTGCCGACTGGGGTGCGTACCAGCACCACGTAGGCCCCTTTCGGCCAGGCGGAGACGTCGAAGGCGGCCGTTCTGGCATCGGATGGTTGGTCGTGGACCTTCTCGCCGCGCACGTCGTAGGCCTCCACACGGTCGATGCCGTAGGAGGAGTTTATCAGGACGTTGCCGCTGGCCGGGTTGGGCATCAGCTGCACGTAGCGCGACAGGTCGTCTTCTGCCTCCGGCACGCCGATGTCGCCATGACCCGTGGTGTCCTGCTCCTCGTGGTGCAGCATGAAGCGAATCGGGCGGCCCCACTCGCTGTAGCGCAGCGTGTCGTATTCGTGGCACACCGCCCTCACGTAAGCTACCATCTGGGTGTCGGCATACGAGGCATCCGAAAAGACCCACCTGTTGGTGCGCAGCGGCACCATCGCGTTGCGGGCCTCGAAGTCATTCTCCGGGCCGTACCACAGCTGGTACTCCGGGTGCAGGCTGTCGTAGTCCCACTGCACGGTCACCGTGTCGGTGTAGTTGCCCCGTGCGAACAGGCCGCTCACCGCCGGACACTCCGGCGCGTTGGCAAACGACGTGTCCACCACCTCGATGATGGGCAGCACCATCAGAAACTGGGTTGATGGTGCCCAGTACCATTGGTTGGTTCCATAACCCGTGTAATCCCATATTTTCCACAACGCTGGCATAAAACATGTGGTATCATTCCTACCTGTATTGCTATTCACAAATGTAATATAGCTGGACTGACTTATACAAGAATCGCGCTGCTCGGGGTCAAAAAATGTACTTAAAAAGCGACTAGTCCCCCCTACATAGAACGAATCATATACGGTAACAGGTTTGTCAAAATACATGTTGAAGATTCTTATTGTATAATATGGATTATTCGCATAAGACATATAACTAAGTCCATTGTCATTGGTTGGATTATGGCAGTTAAGAGGATTGACCAGATACCGACCTTCCGGTCTTCCGGCCGTGTCATGCTCATACCACTGCACCTGTGCCTTTAATATAAACGAGTCGGGCGTGGCCTCATAAAGCAGCAGATATTCGGGCGTTGCATACGGGTTGATATTCGCCCTACGCAGGAAAACGTGGGCGGAAATCCCCACCACCCTCATGCCGGCAGGGTTGTCGGTATAGTTGTATTGAAGTATGTCGTGATTAAGCATAACGCCTTGGTCTGTTCCTGGAATTACGGGGTAACTATTATACGTTTTGCCATTATGTGCGGGATCTTGCATGACCCATGCGTCGTAGTCGAACTGCCAATAGGGGACGTACGAAGTGTCCCGGAACGTGTGCGACTGTGCAAAAGCACCTGTTACAGCTACAAGGCAGAGTATAAATAGTGTTCTCTTTTTCATATCTATTGATTTTTAATGTTTTCACACTCCGTTTACTGATTGCATATCACGTCCCGCTCAACCTCTCCAACAACGAAAGGTAGTGGGTTCCACAGGATATTCGGATTGTTCATATTTGGAGCCATAGGCCTTTGGTACAAAAGGGCTGAGATGCCACTGCCAGCAATCACATCTGCCGGCCCACAGCCCGACTCCATGCCCGCATCTTCCCAATATAGCGTCGTATAATAGCCGCCTAGCGTATTCCCCGACACCACAAATTCATTGTATTGTGGACTGAAGAGGTCCATGCTGTGGAGGTCGTACCCCGACAGGTATTTTTCCACGTAGGGGGTGCCAGCCGACAGTGAGGGAAGGTGGAACTTGTATACGACGCTCGCCTGTCCTC
>JAFRXG010000056.1:0-3878 GCA_017441565.1 Bacteroidales bacterium
AGTAATCAACCTCGACAAAGAGAGCGAGCCCGACATCTACAATGCCATCAAGCGTAACGCGCTGTTGGAGAATGTCACTGTGGATGCCAATGGCAAAATCGACTTCAAAGACAAGAGCGTGACCGAGAATACGCGTTTGAGCTACCCCATCGACCACATTGAGAAGATTGTCCAACCCATCCATGGCAAGAGCGCAGGTCCTGCCGCCAAGAATGTCATCTTCCTCAGTGCCGATGCTTTCGGCGTGCTGCCCCCTGTCAGCATTCTCACTCCCGACCAGTGCAAATATTATTTCCTCAGTGGCTTCACTGCAAAATTGGCTGGCACCGAGCGCGGCATCACCGAGCCCACACCCACCTTCAGCGCATGTTTTGGCCAGGCTTTCCTCGAGCTGCATCCAACCAAATATGCCGAAGAACTGGTAAAGCGCATGGAGAAGAGCGGGGCCAAGGCCTATCTGGTCAATACCGGCTGGAATGGTACGGGCAAGCGCATCAGCATTAAGGACACGCGTGGCATCATTGATGCCATCCTCGACGGTTCTATCGAGAAGGCTCCGACCAAGAAGATTCCTTATTTCGACTTCGAGGTGCCGACCGAGCTGCCGGGCGTCGACCCCAAGATTCTCGACCCCCGCGACACTTACGGTTGCGCATGCGAATGGGAGACCAAGGCCAAAGACCTCGCTTCCCGTTTCATCAAAAACTTCGAGAAGTTCACCTATAATGAGGCCGGCAAGGCTCTTGTCAGCGCAGGTCCCAGGCTGTAATTTGAAGTAGGAATTAAGAACTAAGAACTAAGAGGTAGGCTGCCGCATTCGGATACTTCTTACTTCTTAGTTCTTGTTCATACTTATTATTCAATAATATTGCTGATATGAAAAAACTAATGTTAACCCTACTGACGTTTGCTGCCATAGTGGGTAGTGTAGGGGCCCAACCCAAGCGCATCACCCTCGACGACATCTGGTCGCGAGTCACCTTCCGTCCCAACGGCATTTCCTCTATCCGTTCTATGCAGGACGGCGAACACTATTGCGTCCTTACCCGTTCAGGTATTGAGAAATACAGTTACAAAACCGGCGAGAAGGTAGGCGTGGTGTGTGCCTTCAAAGACCCCATGCGCAAAACCGTCAAGCCCATTCCTCCTATTGAATCCTACGAGTTCTCGCAGGACGAGCAGAAAATCCTTCTCAGTGCCGAGTTCGAGCCCATCTACCGTCACAGCGGTGTCAGCAGCTACTATATTTATGATGTGGCCGACGGCAGCATCCAACGCATCTCGCAGGCGGGCAAGCAACGCCTGACCACCTTCTCGCCCGACGGTAAGATGGTGGCCTATGTCCGCGACAACAACCTTTACTATATGGCCCTCAACACCCTCAAGGAAACACAGGTTACCTTCGATGGCAAGATGAACGAAGTCATCAACGGCACCACCGACTGGGTGTATGAAGAAGAATTCGCCATCACTAAAGGCTTCTATTGGTCGCCCGACAGCAAGCGTATAGCCTTCTACCGTTTCGACGAGAGCAAGGTGAAACAGTACACCATGCAGATGTGGGGCGAACTCTATCCTGAGAATTACACTTACAAGTACCCCAAGGCTGGTGAAGACAACAGCGTGGTGGATGTCCTAATCTATGACCTCGAATCCGAGAAGACACTCAAACTCAACATCGGCAGTCAAAACGACCAGTATATGCCCCGCATCCAATGGACTCAGAATCCTGAGGTCCTGGCCCTGATGCGCATGAGCCGTCTGCAGGACAAGATGGAGCTGCTTTTGGCCGATGCCCATACCGGAGCTATCACCCCCCTCTACACCGAGGAGGACGATGCCTATGTCGAAGTGCCTGACACTTGGATGTTCCTCAAAGACGGCAAGCGTTGGCTCCTCACCAGCGAACGCGACGGCTACAACCACATCTATATGTACGACCTCAACGGCAAGCTGGTCAACCAAATCACCAAAGGCAACTACGATGTGGTATCCATCTGCGCCATTGATGAAAAGGCAGGAGTTATCTATTATCTCTCTCACGAAACCTCGCCTCTCAATAAAGAACTCTATTCCATTGACTTCAAGGGCAAGAACAAGAAACGCCTGAGCGATAAGCCTGGTTGGTACAGCGCCGCTTTCAGTGCCAATTGCAAATACTACATCAGCACTTTCACCGATGCCAACACTCCTCCGGTTTATACACTTCACTTGAACAGCGGCAAGCTTCTCAAAACCCTCGAGGATAATGCCGACCTGCGTGACCGTATGCACGAATATGGTGTGGGCAATAAAACCTTCGGCACCTTCACCACCACTTTGGGCTCCGAGCTCAACTACTACATTATCCTGCCTCCCGACTTCGACAGCACCAAGAAGTACCCGCTCTTCTTCTATGTCTATGGCGGTCCTGGCAACCAGCAGGTCACCAACAGCTATGGCTACAGCGACTACTATTGGTTCCACATGTTGGCTCAGAACGGCTATGTCGTGGCCTGTTTCGATGGTCGTGGCACTGGTGGTCGTGGTGCGCATTTCAAGAAAATGACCTATAGGAATTTGGGTAAGATGGAGTGCGAGGATGCCTGTGAGGCTGCCCGTTGGTTTGGCAAGAAAAGCTGGATCGACGAATCCCGTATCGGCATCTTCGGCTGGAGCTTTGGCGGCTACCTCTCCACGCTCTCCATCCTCAAAGGTCACGATGTCTTTAAGAGCGCTATTGCTGTCGCACCCGTTATCACGTGGCGTTACTACGACAACATCTACACCGAACGTTTCCTCCAACGTCCGCAGGACAACCCCCGTGGCTATGACGACAATTCGCCTCTTAACTTCGCCAACCTCCTGAGCGGCAACTACCTCCTCATCCATGGCACTGGCGACGACAACGTCCACTTCCAAAACGCAGTCGATATGGTCACGGCTCTGGAAAATGCTGGCAAACAGTTCGAGTTTCGCATCTATCCCAACAAGAACCACAGCATCTACGGTGGCAACACCCGCCTCAACCTCTACCAGCTGATGACTGACTTCATCTATCGTAAACTCTAGCACTTTTGCGCATTCTTGAGGGTGCTTTTTGGCCCTCATTGTAAAAAAAAATCATTAATTCAAAAAAAAGTCGTATCTTTGCACGATTTTATTGAACACTTATGAAGAAGATACTTATTGCACTGACATTGTTTGTTACCCTGACCGTCACAGCGCAGGCTCAGTTTCTTAACTTTGGATTCCGCGGTGGCGTGGGCATGGGTGTGCATCTCGACGACCTCGCCGACAATAGCCCCATACTGGCCGCAAATGTGGGTGGCTTCGTCACCTTTGGTTTCACCAACTCCCAGTCTATGCTGGGTGAGAATCTGCGCCTTCAGACCGGTCTGAACCTCATCCGCCGTGGCTCGAAGTTCCAGGAAGTACTGGAGGACATCATGTCTATACGTCGGGGCACTTACGATGCTTGGTATGTACAGTTGCCTATTTTGGCTATGTTCCGTTATGAACTCCCCGTTCGCGAGCCAGGGCATTTCGCCCTCCTCTCGTTCGGACCCGCTGTCAACTATGGTGTATTCGGCAACCTCCACGACCGTAAGATTACCCCCCGTCTTCCCCAGAGCGATTGGAATTACGATGTCAATGTGAAAGTCTTCGACGTGCTAGCCCCCCTAGATGTTGATTTCCTCCTTGGTGCCGGATACGAATTCCAAGACTTGAGCGTCATGCTGCAGCTCGACTACGGCTTTATGGCAGTAACAACCGAGCCCGACGCCCTCAATATCAGTCAGGAAGATAAGGTCATCAAGAACGTGCCCATGGGCAACAACTTCGCGCTGCTGCTCACCGTGGGCTATCAGTTCCCGATACGATAAGCTAGAAAAGCA
>JAFRXG010000057.1:0-14099 GCA_017441565.1 Bacteroidales bacterium
AGATGCTGAATTTCAATAACCCCACACAAGGAACGCAGTGTGGGGTCAACGAAAACCCTACTACTCAGCGTCCCGGAGGGACGCGACAATGGGAAAGATTGGAAAAAATCAGTCATACTTTATACTAGAGCGTTATTTGTATGACTTTGTCAATCACTGGTTGGCATACTGCTGCACCTCGTCGTGGAAGAATTCTATCTGCACCCCTGCCTGGGCAAAGAGTTCCTCGCTCTCTTTGCCGGCATGGTATTTGCGCTCACACACCACCCGCTTGATACCACAGTTGATGATGAGCATGGCACAGGTGCGGCAAGGTGTCATGCGGCAGTAAAGGGTGGCACCGTCGAGAGCAATGCCACGGCGGGCAGCCTGGCAGATGGCGTTCTGCTCGGCATGCACAGTGCGCACACAGTGGGTTGTCACCCGCCCGTCCTCTTCGATGGTTTTGCGGAAGAGGTGCCCCACCTCATCGCAATGGGGCAGCCCTGAAGGGGCTCCCACATAGCCAGTGACCAGCAGCTGACGATCCTTGACAATGACGCAGCCGCTACGGCCACGGTCGCAGGTGGCGCGCTTGGAGGCGGTGTTGGCCAGTTCCATGAAGTACTCGTCCCAGCTGGGTCTGCGATACATTATCTCGCTCAGCACCTTTTCCACTTGCTGGTTCAGCTCTTCTATTGTTCCGTCGTTTTTGAAGCAATAGTCGGCTTGCTCTATGCAGTAGCGGAGGTTCTGCTTGTTGGGGTCGTTGTTGTCCATCTCGCGCTCTTCGTTGGCCACAAAGGTCTCGAAACTGACATGGTCGGTTTCGCTGCCACGGACCACCGCCCTCTCGTAACGCACTCTGGTGTCGGCATCGACAGCGAAAAGGTAGAAATTGGGCTTCCCGCGCAAAGCCTCCACCTCACCGGCGGTTCGCACACTCTCGATAATGCAGTTCTTTCCCGATGCCTGGGCTTGCTCATACAGCTGTTCCACAATCCATGAGGGAGAGTGCTGAGCACGGAGGTCGTTACCGACCACGGTCATGCTGTCGCGGTTGACAGGGAGTCCCCGACGGTTGATTTCTTCAGTGATGAACGAGCGTACCGAATAATGAACAAAGCCTCTGTTCTTAATCAGATAATCCACTATGGTGCCTTTGCCGGCACCCAAGGTGCCTGTGATTCCTATGGTAATCATGTGTGAATGCGTTATTATGTAAATGTGTTAATGATTGAGTGGCTGGCGCGACAACAATAAAGCAGGCAGACAATCAAACAATCATACTTTGAAGTTGTACTCCAGTTTGGCCAGTTCCTCATTGGCTTTGACTATCTTCTTCTTCAATCCCTGTTTGTAGGCAATGACTTTGGCCTGCAAGTCGGGGTTGCCGACAGCCATAATCTGGAGTGCCAGCACCGCAGCGTTCTGGGCGCCGTTGATGGCCACCGTGGCCACAGGTATTCCCGGAGGCATCTGCATGATGGCAAAGGTGGCATCCAAGCCTTCAAGGACGCTGCCTTTGATGGGTACGCCGATGACGGGGAGCGGTGTTTCGGCCGCAATGACCCCCGGAAGGGCAGCTGCCATGCCGGCACCTGCTATGATGACCTTCACGCCGCGCTGGTGGGCATTGCGGGCAAATTCGGACACCTCGGCAGGTGTGCGGTGGGCGGAGAGTGCGTTGACCTCAAAAGGTATCTCCATTTCCTCTAAGAACTGGCAGGCTTTCTCCATGACGGGGAGGTCGGAGGTGCTGCCCATGATGATGCTTACTAGTGGGTTCATTTCTTATGTTAAGCCTTTTTTAGTTATTAGGTGGGTTCATTTCTTTGCCATCTATCCGCGATAGATTTGCCAGGCACGCAGCAGCACTTCGGGTTTGGCTTTCTCGTAGAGGACCATGTATACCGACTGTGCGATGGGCATCTCGATGTTGATAAGCTGGCGGATTTTCTCAAGGCTGATAACGGCATAGTAGCCTTCGGCCACCATGTTCATCTCCAGCTGCGCGCTCTTGACGCTGTAGCCCCGGCCTATCATGGTGCCGAAGGTACGGTTGCGGCTGAACTGGGAGTAGCAGGTGACCAATAGGTCGCCCACGTAGGGCGGCACCGACTCGGTGCGCTGGACGTTGAGCTGGTTGTCGGGCTGCATCACTTGCAGGAACCGTATCATCTCCACTATGGCGTAGCTGACCATCACCGCCATCAGGTTGTCGCCACAGCCCATGCCTTTGACAATGCCCGCACCCACAGCATAGATGTTCTTTAATGCCGTGGCATACTGTATGCCTCTGAGGTCGGTGGTGACGGTGGTGTTGATGTAGCGGCAGCGTATCTGCTGCCTTACCTTCTCTGCCAGTTCCAGATTGTTGGATGCCACGGTGATGAAGGTGAGGCGTTCGCGCGCCACCTCCTCGGCATGGGTGGGGCCGCTGATGATGGCCAGCTGGCTGGGGGGTATCTGATAGACATGCTGCAGATAGTCGGTAACTATCTCATTGGTTTCGGGCACAAAGCCCTTGATGCCTGACACAAAACAGCACTGACGCAGTTTTGCCGGGTCGACAGACCGTAGGGCACCATGAAGGAATGCAGTGGGTATGATTAGGTATATCAGGTCGCAGCGATCCACGACTTCCTCTATTTCGCCACACACCTCTATGCGTGACGGGTCGAAATAGACCTCACCGAGATAGCGATGGTTGCGGCCGTTGCTGGATAAAGTCCGCCTTATCTCTGGTTCGCGGACATACCAACAGACCCTCATGTCGGGCTGCTCCATCAGTATCTTCACCACTGCCGTGGCCCACGACCCACTTCCAAGAATTCCAATCATTGCAAAAGAATTGAGACTACTGAGTTTTAGAAATACGTCAAACACTATTATTTGAGGGCCTTGAGTATTTCCAGAGTGAGGTTCCAGAACATCTCTACGGTCTTTATCTCAATCTTCTCGCCCGGGGCATGCACTCCGCGGAGGGTGGGGCCATAGCTAATCATATCCATCTTGGGGTATTTCTCGCCGATGAGGCCGCACTCTAGCCCTGCATGGATGGCGCGGACGATGGGTTCATGTCCGTATAGACGCTTGTAGGTCTCCACGCCCACCTTCAGCACACGGCTGTCGGGATTGGGGGTCCAACCCGGGTAACCGTCACCATGACTCACATGAGCCCCAATCATGCGGAAGGTAGCCTCAATCTTTTGGGCTGCCGCATGTTTGGCACTCTCCACCGAGCTGCGCTGGCTGGTGGCGATATGTATCTGGCGGTCGTCCATCTTAACCGAGGCCAAATTGGTCGAGGTCTCCACAAAGTTCTCAATCTCACGGCTCATTGCCAGCACTCCGTGGGCACAGGCAAAGAGGGCGTTGAGCAGGTTGTACTGCGTCTGGCGGTCAATCAAGCATTGGGGTTCCTCGATGGGGGTGAGCTGGATTTGAAGGTTGAGTTCGGTGGTGCGGAACTCAAACTGGATGCTGCGTGCGCAGGCTTCCACCATCTGTTTCAGCTCGTCGGCCTTCTCTTTCAGCACCACGATGTCGGCCCATGCCTCGCGCGCGATGGCGTTGCGGAGGTTGCCGCCGTCGATGCGGGCGAGCCCCACCTTGTATTGCTCGGTAGCATTCCATAGGATGCGGTTCAGTATCTTGATGGCACAGCCACGGCCACGGTTGATGTCGTCACCGCTGTGACCGCCTTGCAGACCCGATACCGTCAGCCGGAAGGAGGCTTCCCCTTCGGGAACAGGGCGGGTGGTATAGTCGATGGCCACCGTGGTGTCGATACCGCCGGCGCAGCCGATACAGTATTCGCCTTCGTCCTCGTCGTCGAAATTGAGCAGTATGCCGCTCTTGAGCCAGTCGGTGTGGAGGTTTCCTGCGCCTGTAAGGCCTGTCTCCTCGTCGACGGTGAAGAGACACTCCAGCGGGCCGTGCTGGATGCTGTTGTCGTCAAGAATGGCCAAAGCGGCAGCGACGCCGATGCCATCATCGGCGCCAAGGGTGGTGCCGTTGCCAACAAGCCATCCATCCTCCACAAAGGCCTCGATGGGCTGGGTGAGGAAGTCAAACTCTTTGTCGCCGTTCTTTTCACACACCATGTCCATGTGTGCCTGCAGACACACTCCGGGGGCATTCTCATAACCGGCATAGGCGGGTTTGCGTATCAGCACATTGCCCACCTCGTCCACCAAGGTTTCAAAGCCGTGCTGGCGGCCGAAGTCTTGTAGGTAGGCGGAGACCTTCTCCTCATGTTTGGAAGGTCTGGGGATATTCATCAGTTCGCCAAAATAGTGCCATACAGCGGCTGGCTTTAGTTCTTTCATCATAGGATTCATGACTTTTATTGTTTAAAAGGTTAGAGTACAATTATCGTTTTGGCAGGAGCGGAACCGACCCTCACAGCATACACACCAGGGCGCAAGGCCAGCTTCCATTCCGTGTCGTACACGGTGTTGCCGAACACCTGGCGACCCATGAGGTCGAAGATGGCAACACGACGACCCAATGCGTTACGGACGGTGAGGTAGCCACTGCCTCCAAACACCACCACATCATCAATGCGGGTCGGCTGGATGCTGGTATAGTCGTAGCCGTGGTAGCTGGTGTCGGGTTCCAAGCCGATGATGGCACCGTGCCACTTAGTGAAGTCGCTCGAAGAGGGTCTCATGGCATCGATTTTGAAATAGCCGTCTGCCGAGCCGCTCCATCCCCAGTTGATATGGAAGAAGTTGGTGTCGTAGATGTCGGAGAAATAGCCGTCCAAGATATACCCATGACCCGAAGTGCCGCTGTGCCCAGCTTCGTTGTTTTCGGCTGCCCAGCCGGCATAATAGATAGGCTTGCCTTCGGCCAGGCTGTTGTACAACATGGTCAGCCAGAGGCTGTCGTTACCAATCGAGTCGCGCATGCCGGAGTAGCTGTATTTGTAACCGAAATGGCGAGGAATGCGGTAGTCAGCACCAATCGTATAGGCAATCGGGGCAAGATGCAGGCTAGTATCGAAGAGGGCATATTCGGGCAGTGACCAGCAGCCGCTACCGTTAGGGGTATATTTCATGCTCAGCGACACGCCAATCTGATACAGCAGGGTCGATATTGCCTCAATCACTTCCGTTGGACTGTTGATAACGGCATAATCTTCCATATGATCCCAGTCGTAATAGGTATGTTCGAAGTCGGCCGACAGGACACCATAGGTCCAGTTGCCATATACTGCCGGATTGTCCGCACCGTTGTAAGCATAATATCCAAAACCATGTTCGGGGTAGTTCCAATAGTTCATTATCATGCCGAAGGCGGTGGCGACACATCCCGTCACCGAGCCTCCTGGACACTTATTGTTATAAGGTCTCCCTTGCCCCCAGCTCATGTTGCCGAGCAGCTGGGGGATATTGTCGTTCAGATATTCTCCCTTGGCATTCATTCGGATACGGGCATGTTCCACAGCATCCTCGCTCTCCAGTTCGGCCCATTTGGCATCGATGGCGGGAGTTGGGGCAATGCCCATGCTGATAGCTTGGGATATCTGCAGCCCATACTGTTGCAAATGCCCGAAAGCCGTAGGGTTCGTCGACCGCAGCCCTTGTTGAGGGAGGGCTCCTTCTGTCGAGAATGCCAATACGGGGGCGGCCACATCATCGCTGCTGACCACCACAAAGCCCTCTTCAACCAATCTGTCCGTACGGTTGTAGCCGTATATATTGAACATCATGATATGCTCCAGTTCTTGGGAGTTCACCTCCTCACAATCCCAGCGCACGACATCCGAAGAAGCCCCCTTGGAGGAAGCCAGCTCCATCGAGTGAATTCTATAGGCATGCGTTGCCACCTTGCGGACCCTAGCCGGGTCCACCGGTTTTGCTGTTGCTGCAATAGTCAGGAGTACTGCCAGCGTGGTAAGAATAATCCGTTTCATATTGTTTGATTTTTACATGTTATACATTTCATTTAGAGGAAGTATTCCACACCGCTCTCGAAGATGCGCTGATCCTGGTCGCCGTAGATGTTCAGGTAGGTGCCCTCACGGCGGCGCTCGCTGTGCGCCATCTTGCCCAACACCCGGCCGTCGGGGCTGGTGATGCCCTCGATAGCCATATAGGAACCGTTCATGTTAAAGGGCTCTTCCATGGTGGTGCGGCCTTGGAGGTCTACATACTGCGTCGCCACCTGCCCGTTGGCAAAGAGCTTTTCAATCCATTCGTCGGTTGCCACAAAGCGGCCTTCGCCATGCGAGATAGGCACCACATAGCTCTTGCCCACCTCGGCCTGTTTCAGCCAGGGCGAAAGGTTGCTCACCACCTTGGTATGCGCCATCATGCTCTGGTGGCGCCCGATGGTGTTGAAAGTCAGCGTCGGCGAGTCTTCGCCCTGCGGACGTATCTCACCATAGGGTACCAACCCCAGCTTCACCAAAGCCTGAAATCCGTTGCAGATGCCCAGCATCAGGCCGTCGCGCTCGTTGAGCAGACGCATCACCTCCTCGGCTATCTTCTCGTTGCGGAACACGCTGGTGATAAACTTGGCACTGCCTTCGGGCTCGTCACCTGCCGAGAAACCGCCGGGTATCATCACTATCTGGCTCTCGCCAATGGCGCGGGCAAAGGCCTCCACGCTCTCATGAATCTGGCTGGCGTTCTGGTTGCGGAACACGAGGGTCTCCACCTCGGCCCCTGCCCTGAGGAAGGCACGGGCCGAGTCGTACTCGCAGTTGGTGCCGGGGAACACCGGGATGAACACCTTGGGCTTCGCCACCTTGTGCTTGCACTGGTAGACATGCTGCGCCTTGAAATAGGGCTTGCGCGGCAGCTGAGGCATCGCTGCGCCACTCGTTGTGGGGAAAATGTCCTCCAATCGGCTGGTCCAAGCCTTCAGCATCTCGTCCATCGTAATTGTTTCACCTCCTACGGTGAAGACAGCTGCGCCTTTACCATCTGAGGGGGTCACGCAGCCGATGCGGCGTGCCACCGCCGGCAGCTCGCCACAGTTCTCCACCTCCACCACCAGTGAGCCGTACTTCTTCTCAAACAGCTCGTCAACAGGGAAACGGCTGTCGAACTCCACACCCAGCCTGTTGCCGAAGGCCATCTTGCTCACTGCCTCGGCGATGCCGCCGAACCCGACAGCATACGCTGACTTCACCGCGCCACGGCCCACAGCCTGACGCACCACCTTGTACATGGCGGTCAGCATCTTGTAGTTGGGCATATCCATCTGGTCGGGCTTTACCTCCAGCAGGTAGAGGTAGTTGCCCGCCTTCTTCAATTCGGGCGTCACCACATGTTTCATGTCGCTGATGCCCACAGCAAAGCTGCAGAGCGTCGGCGGCACGTCGATGTCGTTGAAGGTGCCGCTCATCGAGTCCTTACCCCCGATGGCGGGCAGCTTGAAGCCCATCTGTGCATTATACGCACCCAGCAGGGCACTGAAGGGTTGACCCCAACGGTAGGGATCCTGACCCAGTTTCTTGAAATATTCTTGGAAAGTGAGACGTATCTTCGACACATCACCACCGGCTGCAACCACTTTGGCCACCGAGTCCACCACTGCATAAGCGGCTCCATGGAAGGGGCTCCAGCTGCTCAGGTAAGGGTCAAAGCCGTAGCTCATGATAGTCACCGTGTTGCACTTGGCTGTAAGGGTGGGCAGCTGACCTATCATACTCTGAGTGGGGGTCATCTGCGTCTCGCCGCCATAGGGCATCACCACGCTGCCAGCCCCAATGGTGCTGTCGAACATCTCTACCAGCCCTTTCTGCGAGCATACATTGAGGTCTGACAGGTTCTTCAGCCAGCGTTCCTTCACCGTGCCTTCGCCCTCGGGCTTGGCTCCTTCCTTCTCGCCAGGCAGGGCCACCTTCACGGCAGTCTCCTGATGGGCACCATTGGTGTCGATAAAACGGCGGCTGAGGTTGACCACCTCTTTACCCCTCCAGGTGATGACCATGCGGGGCTCTTCGGTGACGGTGGCCACGACCACGGCCTCCAGGTTTTCCTCGTCGGCATACTGCAGCATCTTGTCCACATCCTTCGGATCCACCACCACGGCCATACGTTCCTGGCTCTCACTGATGGCAAGTTCCGTGCCGTCTAACCCGGCATATTTCTTGGGTACTTTGTCCAAATTGATTTGCAATCCGTCGGCCAATTCACCGATAGCCACGCTCACGCCACCCGCACCGAAGTCGTTGCACTTCTTAATAAGTCTCGACACCTCTTCGCGACGGAACAGACGTTGTATTTTACGCTCTGTGGGAGCGTTACCCTTCTGCACCTCGGCTCCACAGGTGGTCAGCGAGGTGGTGTTGTGGGCTTTGGAGGCACCGGTGGCACCGCCGCAGCCGTCACGTCCTGTACGACCACCCAGCAGGATGACCACATCGCCCGGGTCGCTAGTCAGCCGCTTCACCTGGCGGCGGGGGGCAGCAGCCACCACCGCGCCAATCTCCATGCGCTTGGCCACATAGTTGGGATGGTATATCTCGTTCACCAAGCCCGTTGCCAGCCCTATCTGGTTGCCATAGCTGCTATAGCCGTGGGCAGCAGTAGTGACAATCTTGCGCTGGGGCAGTTTGCCCGGCAGGGTCTCCGACAAAGGCTTTGTGGGGTCGGCAGCACCGGTCACACGCATGGCCTGGTAGACGTATGTGCGGCCGCTCAACGGGTCGCGGATGCAGCCGCCCAAGCAGGTGGCAGCACCGCCGAAAGGCTCAATCTCGGTGGGGTGGTTGTGGGTCTCGTTCTTGAAGTTTATCAGCCACTCCTCCGTCTTGCCGTCCATCTTCACCGGCACCACAATGCTGCAGGCGTTGATTTCATCGCTCACCTCCTGGTCGTTAAGCAGTCCCATCTTGCGGATGCGCTTAGCGGCAAGGGTGCCGATGTCCATCAGGCAGACATACTTGTCATCACGTCCCTCATACTGAGCCTTGTGGTCGGCCAGATATTGTTGGAAAGCGCCCTCAATTAGGGGGCGGTAGTACCCTTCGTCGAACTGCACATCGGTCAGCTCGGTGGCAAAGGTGGTATGGCGGCAGTGGTCGCTCCAGTAGGTGTCCAGCACCCGTATCTCGGTCATACTGGGGTCGCGCTGTTCCTCGTCGTGGAAGTAGCGCTGTATATGGTTAAAGTCGGCGAAGGTCATAGCCAATCCGAGGCTATCATACAGTTCCTTCAACTCAGGCTCAGCCATATCCTTGAATCCGTCGAACACCTTCACATCCTCTGGCTCGTCATAGTGCTCCACCAGGGTGTCGGGCTTGGCGGCATCGGTCACGCGGCTGTCCACCGGGTTGACACAATGCTTCACCACCGCCTCACGCTGCTCCTCGCTGAGGCTGCCGCTGATGACATACGTGGTGGCCGAACGGATGATGGGTTCCTCCGCGGGGTTGAGCAGACAGACGCACTGGGTGGCACTGTCGGCCCTCTGGTCGAACTGGCCGGGCAGATACTCCACCGTGAACACGAAGTCCGACTCCTCATGCGGAAAATCTTCCTCGTATAGGTCGTCCACTGGCGGTTCCGAGAACACCGTCACCTTGGCCTTCTCGTAAGTCTCGTCCGAGAGGTTCTCTATATCATAACGTATCAGCGCACGGACCCGTTCCGAGTCGATGCCCAGATATTGTGTCATCTCATTTTGCAGCTCCTTTGCCACGATGGCAAAGGCGGCTTTCTTCTCAACAAAAATACGTCTAATCATATCATTTGAATTCGTTAATTCGTTTAAATGGGTTAGGGGGCTATTATGGGTTAGGGGTTAGAGTAATCCGGGTGCGGCAACAATTTCTCAATTCTCAATTAATTGGAGCCAGCCCAGTACCAGCCTTCGGGGTGTTTGGCATGCACGGGGGCAAAAAACTCCAGCATCTTATTCACATCGGCATCGTAGTCGCCCGTGGGGTACAGCGTAGGGCCGTAGCCCGCCTGCTTGGTCTTGAAATCCATATAGCCCAAGACAATCGGCACGTTGGCGCGGAGGGCAATCTCATAGAAGCCCCTCTTAAAGCGCTTCACCGGCTTGCGGGTGGCCTCTGGGGTCACCACCACGCACACATCCTGTCTGTCGGTCAGTACCTCCACCGCACGGTTCACCAAGCCGTTGTTTCTATTCCCGCGGTCCACCGCCACGGCACCCATGCTGCGCAGTATCGGCGACGTGATGAAATTGAAGAACTCCTTCTTGATAAAAATGCGGGGATTAGAGCCTGCGGCAAAGAGCACGGCAGCACCAACAAAAAAGTCCGCCACACTCGTATGGGGAGCCACAGCAACCACGCAATGCAGTATTTCCGGACGCTCTTTCGTATTCGGAATATCGAAGTGCCAGCCACACAACTTCACCAGCCAAATCCAAATCCTTTTCATTATCAAATATATAATTATCTTAATTGATAAAAACAGGTCTTTTAACAGACTGCAAATATACGAAAAATAATTCAATACTTGCCCCATCCCCATTATTATTTAACACATTTTGCCCTCCTTACCCCTCCGCCGTATTGATAGTTCAAGCACTTCACAAATAATATTTTTCACATTCAAAAAAAAGTAGTATCTTTGCATATCCAATGAGGAAGCAGAAAAACGTGCAACTCAGTCGATATCAATAGGAAAGATGGCAGAGCGGTCGAATGCGGCGGTCTTGAAAACCGTTGACCTGCGAGGGTCCGGGGGTTCGAATCCCTCTCTTTCCGCTCGAGTAACGCTGCAAAATAGTATTCCAAAATATTTTGTAGCGTTGCTTTTTGAGTTTTTGGGCCAATCCATGAGTCCCCCAAAACCACACGTTGCCCCTAGACATCATTGTACTACGATAACGCAATGTGCATAATTTTTAGTGCAAATTTACGCTTTGATTGCACTTTTTTTTGTGCATATCAGAAATAACACGTATCTTTGCAGCCACGAACAGAAATACATTACACCTAATGATTGACAATGTCTTAATAGAGTTCATGCGCGAGCAATTGGCGATAACAAGTGTTGATTTTGTGCGCCATACGCATTCCGAAATTGATTGGTCACTACGGATGTTCGGGCTTGTAGGCCCACGTGGTGTGGGAAAAACAACCCTTATAAAACAACACATTATTTTTGAAAAAGAACGCCAAAAGGCACTATACATCTCAGCCGACCACAGCTATTTTGCCCAGCATACGTTGGCGGAGGTGGCATCGTCTTGGATGAAGGAAGGCGGCACACATCTATACATCGACGAGATACACAAATATGAAAACTGGTCAACCGAACTGAAGAACATTTACGATGGTCATCCAACCCTCTATGTAGTCTTTACCGGTTCCTCCGTTCTTGACGTACTTAAAGGGCAGGCCGACCTAAGCCGTCGTGCGGTGATGTACACCATGCAGGGGCTCTCGTTCCGCGAATACCTAGAGATGTTTCACGGCATCAAGATGCCTAAATATAAACTTGAGGAAGTAATCAACAACAAGGTGGACGACTCTATCCTACCACACCCTCTCCCCCTTTTTCGCCAATATCTTCAGGACGGCTACTACCCTTTTAGCAAGGAAGGTGCATACAGATCACGTCTCGACCAGATTATCACTCAAACCCTGGAGACCGACATTCCACAATTCGCCCGCCTGTCTGTATCCACAGGACGCAAGCTGCGCCGCCTGATGGGTATTGTGGCGCAAAGCGCACCCTTCAAGCCCGACTATTCCAGTATTGCTAATGCCATAGGTGTTAGCCGCAACGTATTGCCCGACCACTTCCTCTATATGGAGCGTGCCGGCATGATAGGTCAGCTTCGTGATGAGACGGGTGGCCTGCGAAGCCTTGGAAAGGTGGAAAAAATCTATTTGGACAACACCAATATCATGTATGTGCTCGGAGCTGACAGCACCAACACGGGCAATCTCCGTGAGACTTTCTTCTACAACCAAACGCGAGTAGTCGGCGATGTAATCTCATCCAAGTTGTCGGACTTCGTGATCGGAGACCACACCTTCGAAGTTGGAGGCAAGAAGAAAGGAACCAGACAGATTGAGGACATTCCCAACGGTCATATCGTGAAAGACGATATAGAATACGGCTACGGAATAGCCATACCATTATGGACGTTCGGATTACTGTATTGACGGCACCAGCATTTATAATACTCCCCAATATTTAGACCACTGACACACGGAAAAATTTATTATTTTTGCAATCAGAAGATGGCTAAAAAAATGCATTTTTCGATAAGCCTCAGCATAACGAACAAGTTCGTCTGCTGAGGCGAAAAAACGTCTGTCCCGATGAAACTAACCCATTGCGATGGGGCGAATCGTGGTGCTAAGGCTCGTTTTGTAATATGTTTAAGCCCAGTTTAAAGCATCTAAAGGATATGATGTCTTAAAACGGTCTGGATTTATGCCTGGGATGATGTTAGAAGAGGCGAAGGCACAGCTTGCCGGGCGATAGGGCACTGCGGAACGGTGATGTGCCGACGGCAAGTGGCCGAAGAGGTGCGGGAGAACAAAAAACCGGCGGGGAAAGCCGCCGGTGAATGGTCAGATGGGACAGCCCTGCATGGATGCGGGCTCAGTCAATTTTGTCGAAGCCGAGGTAAGGACGCAGACATTCGGGCATGATGATGCCGTCGGGGGTCTGATTGTTCTCGAGGAGGGCGGCGACGATGCGTGGGAGGGCAAGGGCGCTGCCGTTGAGGGTGTGGGCGAGACGCATCTTGCCGTCGGTGTCCTTGAAACGGAGCTTCATGCGGTTGGCTTGAAAGGTCTCGAAATTGGAGACTGAGGAGACTTCAAGCCATTTCTGCTGTGCGGCACTCCAGACTTCGAAGTCGAAGGTCATGGCGGAGGTGAAGCTGATGTCGCCACCGCAGAGTTTGAGGATGTGGTAGGGCAGCCCGAGCTGGTCGAGCAGTCCGCCAACATGGCGTTTCATTTCCTCGAGGGTGTCGTAGGAGCGGTCGGGATGCTCGATGACGACGATTTCTACCTTGCTGAACTCGTGCAGGCGGTTGAGTCCGCGGACGTCTTTGCCGTAGCTGCCAGCCTCGCGACGGAAACACTCGCTGTAACCCGCATGCTTGATGGGGAACTGGTCGGGGGTGAGGATGACGTTGCGGTAGATGTTGGTGATGGGCACTTCAGCGGTGGGTATCATATAGAAGCCGTCGAGGGGGATGGCATACATCTGCCCCTCTTTGTCGGGGAGCTGGCCTGTGCCGATGCCGGAGGCTTCGTTGACCATGAGCGGGGGCATGATTTCGACATAGCCGGCCTTGGAGGCCTGGTCGAGGAAGAAGTCAATGAGGGCGCGCTGAAGGCGGGCTCCTTTACCCTTGTACACGGGGAATCCGGCGCCGGTAATCTTGTTGCCCAGCTCGAAGTCGATGATGCCGTATTTGGCGCAGAGGTCCCAGTGGGGCAACGCGTCGGCGGGGAGGGCTGGCTTGGTGCCAAACTCGGCAACGACGACATTGTCGGCCTCGTTCTTGCCACGGGGGACGGTGATGTGCGGGGCGTTGGGAAGGGAGATGAGTTTGGCGTTGAGGTCGGCCTCGACAGCGGATTGCTGCTCGGAAAGTTCTTTTTCCTGTGTCTTGAGATCGGCGGTGAGGGCTTTCTTGGCTTCGGCTTCGTCGCGTTTGCCCTGCTTGAAGAGCATGCCTATCTCCTTGGCGATGCTGTTCTGCTCGGCTTTGACGGCATCGGTCTTCTGCTGTAAGGCTCGGCGTTGCTCGTCGAGAGAAATGATTTCAGCTATGCGTTCTTCGACATTTTGTACGTTCTTAATCTTGAGGCGTTCGATGATTTCCTCTGTATGTTCCTTAATATATTGCAGTTGCAGCATAAGTATATTTTTTTGTTCAAAAGGCAAAGATACAAAAAAAAGTTGGATACGTAAGTTTATTCGGGGAAGCTGCAGTCGAATCGGTGTTCGTATTCTTCAATCAGTTGTGGGCGGAAGTCGGGATGGGCAATGCGGATGAGGTCTTCGGCGCGGTGCTGCAGGGTGCGCCCTTTGAGGCGCGCAATGCCGTATTCGGTGACGATATAGTCCACGTCGTTGCGCGAGGTGCTGACAGCGGCCCCTTCGGTGAGGAAGGGTTTGATGCGCGAGATGGTGCCACCGGCT
>JAFRXG010000058.1:0-15588 GCA_017441565.1 Bacteroidales bacterium
GTAGTTCACCCCAGGAAAGATGAGCCTCTCCATGAAGGCGCGCAAACCCGCCGTGGGGTAGCCGCAATAGACCGGCGAGCCGCACACCAGCACGTCGGCCTCGACGGCCTTCTCCATAATGGGCTTCAGGTCGTCGGGGAAGGAGCAGACCCCCTTCTTTCCACCCTTTACCTTGCAGGCAAAGCAGCTCATGCAGCCTTTGTAGTTCATATTGCGGTCGTAGAGGTTGACCATTTCCACTTCGGCACCAGCCTCCTGCGCACCTTCCAAGGCCTTCTGTAGCAGCTGTGCCGTGTTAAAATTCTTACGGGGGCTCCCGTTGATAAAAAGAGCTTTTGTCATAATAAGTTTGTAAACGTCAATGGGACGGAATTATTGTATCTGTTTCTTCGTTGGCTGTCGTTTTCTCGCCTCACCATACAAGCAGGCTTGTCTGGATTCGGCTTATCGAAAACGCTTGATTATTTCTCATACATCTCTATCGGCAGGCCGTCGGGGTCTTGCAGGAACACAAAGTGCTTGCCTGTGTAGGCATCTGTCCTGACGGCTTCGTGTGTCACGCCCAACCGCTCCAGTTCTGCTAACTCGTCATGCAGGTGCGTCACCTCAAAGGCCAGATGCCTGAGACCCGCTGCCTCGGGATGGGTAGGCCGAGGCGGCGGTGAGGGGAAGGAAAACAGTTCTACGACATATTGGCCATTGAGGGCCAGGTCGGCTTTGTAAGAGTCGCTGTCTGCCCGATAATGCTCAGCAAGCAGACTCAACCCCAGCACACGGGTGTAGAAGTCAAGGCTCTTTTGATAATTGGAGCAGATGACGGCGATATGATGTACTTTGTTCAGATGTAGCATGGACTTATGGTGGGTTCTAATTGAAGTAAGAGGTAAGAACTAAGAGTTGGTTCGTAGTTCTTAGTTCTTACCTCTTACTTCGACATAACGGGGTCTTGTTCGATTAGTTCTAGTCGTCTGACAATGGTGTATGGTTTCAGCAGCGTGCCGGGGGAGAGGACGGCGTTGGCACCGATGCGGCAGCCGTCGCCGACGAGCGAGCCGAACTTGTGCATTCCTGTAGAGATGCGTCTGCCCTCAATATTTACAAACACGGTGTCGTCGTTACGCTCGTTGTAGTGGTTGGCGAGAATAGCACCAGCCTCAATGTTCACCTCATGTCCGATGATGCTGTCGCCGATGAAGTTAAAATGGGCTATCGCGCTGCCTTCCAGCATGACGGAGGTCTTTACTTCGCAGCTGATGCCCACCTTTGCGCCTGGGGCGAGATAGACACCGCCTCGCAGATAGGAATTGGAGCCCACAAAGCAATTTTCCGAAATGATGGCGGGAGCCTTGATGGTCACATTATGTCCGACAACTGCCGTCCTGTGAACGGCCACACCCTCGCTGACGATGTATTCGCCAGTGAGGGTTTCTAGCATTTGGCCGAGGTTTTCACTCAAATGGGCAATGGTTTCCCATGGCACACTCTCTCTGAAGGGGAATGCCGACGCTTTGGTCAGATACTGTTCAATCATGTCGGTTATTTCTTCAGCTTCAGGCCGTCTTTGAAGGCTTCGCCTACGCGCTGCGACACTTGGTAATAGCCGTGGGTGTAGGGGTCGAAGGCGATGGCGTGGAGGGCTTCTATGTCCACTTTGCCATCCTTTATCTTGTCGGCTTCGACGGAGGTCTGCAGCACGCGACCAATGACACCAAGCCCTGTGTCGCTGCTTTGGTACTCAATAAACTCGCACTCCAAGGCGATGGGCAGCTCGTTGATGACTGGGGCGTCCACCAGTTGCGATTTGACTGCGGTGAGGCCGCTGTTGGCGAACTTGTCCTTCGCTTGGTGGCCCGACACCACGCCGAAATAGTCGGCTTCCACCACGTGGGTGGCATCGGCAATATGCACAACAAAGCCTTTGCGGCGTTTGATGTTCTCCACGGTCTTGTGGGTTTCGGTAAGATTGAGAGCCACGCGCTCACGGTCGAGCATAGTGCCCCAGGCTGCGTTCATCACGTCCACGGTGCCGTCCTCGTTGTAAGTGGCCACGAGCAGCACGGGCATCGGGAAGATGGATTCAGTTACTTTGATAGGTTGTTTCATAAAAGGAATATTTTTTTGTTGCTGAGACGCACAGCCGTGCGTCTTTAGTTAGTAATTCAAGGATTAACAGGATTGCCTGATTGTTTGATTGTTTGAGTAATTTGACCGCGCCAGCACTCAAGCATTTACTCATTCAAGCATTGATTCATGTTGTAAATTCCACAATGGCACTCACCTCACTGCCGATGGAGAGGGCGATGACGAAGCCGTCGCAGGTGCGGTATACCGTTGGTGTCAGTGCGTCGCCCAGTTTGGCAGCGGCGCGGTATTCTACGCGGAGTCCCTTTACCTCAAACTCCTCGGGCAGCAGCTCCATCGCCATGCGGATGTAGTTGGCATTGTTGACATGGCGGTTGTAGTCAATGTCGGCACGCATCACCTTTATCGGACCGAAGGCTTCTCCCCCACTCTTAGGCAGGATGATTCGGCGGTCGCGGTAGCTCATCTCTAGTTGCGGCTCGATTAGCAAGGTGCTGGCGACGGCATCGTCCACGCGCTTCAGCTTGCCTGTGGCATTATCGACGAATGCTCCCATGCTCCATGTGCGGTAGCAAGGACGGCCATCAGCATCGTAAATAAAGGTGTTACGGAAGCCAAACATAGGCTTCATCTCATACACCGAGGTGGTCACTGTCAGTTCCTCCTTGAAGCTAGGCACACGCAGTACTTCCACCTGCCGTGAGGCCAGCAGTTGGGCCATATTCTCGCGGGCAAAGTAGGCCTTCACCTCAGGCTCGCTGTCGATCCACATCTCTGAGCAGTCCTGCATCATCTGCAGCGCGGAATAGAGTTTCAGCCTTCCCTCGCTGTCGCAGGTGCTTGTGGTAACTTTATAATTAAGGGTATACATGTTTTTGAATGTGTTAACGTGTGAATGTGTGAATGTGTTAGTCTTTGGCGCATCAATGATTAACGAATTTACGAATTAACAAATTAACGAATTCATTTTTCTCGCGAACCACCATAGCCCCAACGAAAGCAACAGGAGGCTGCCGAGAAGAATAATCAGGCAGACCACATGGGTCTTACCACTCAAATCGATAAAAGAAAGGGAGTTATTGACGACGTGGATAATCATGCACAGAATGCTGCTACCTGTGCGACAGTAGAGCCACCCTAGGATGATTCCGAACACCAACGAAACAATAAAATGCACTCCAACTCCGTGAAGCAATGCAAAAATAAGAGCGGTGACTATGATGGCAATCCAAGGACGGCATCGTGACATAAGCAGGCCACCCAGAAGAATGACCCGAAAACCAATTTCTTCCAATACCGGACAAAAGATGCATCCACTGATCAAGCCTGCTATACCTGGGAAGAGATGCTTCGCTGTTTCGTTCAACGATTCAAATTCTTTCGGGGAAAGCTGCTCAATATCAATCAAGACAAAAACGGAAACTAGAACCATCACATAAGCAGCAGCAATCAAGACAGCCATGCCGACCGCAGACCAGACTCTACGCTTCCCAATGCGGCCAAACGACAATTCAACATAGTGCTTGCCGAGATAAACGACGGTCAGCAGAATGAATCCCGCCAATCTAGTCCAACTCATGATCTCATCGCTCGCGGTGATATCTCCCACGATACTGCCAATAACTGCTACTGCGCAATATAACAGACACCAAAGCAGGAACATCTTTATTGTATTTCCTAAACTCGAATTCATTTTGAATGTGTGAATGTGTTTTTGAATGTGTTAGTCCTTGGCGCGGTCAAATGACTCACGAATTAACGTTGTACAAGGTAAGAGCAGAGAGAGCTTGCTCGCTATGCCGATCCAAACAACGTCACGAAGTAACGAATTCCGAGATAGCTGACATGTTCAGATAATTTTTAGTTTTCACTTTTATTTATTTGCAGCCTTTGCCTTCGCAGGGACTGATGCCGAGTTTCAGATTGCAACGGAGAAAGGATTTGTCGTAGAAACCGATGATGTCGTCCGAAGGGTTGAGTGCCATTCCTGTGTTGAGGTCGTTCAACGCCTTGCGGTATTCGCCCATGCCTATGTAGGCCTTGGCGCGGGTTGCGAAGAGGTGTGCCTTGGTACACACTTCACTCTCCTGTCCTCGTAGCTTCAATGCAGCGTTGCAGTCCTCGATTGCCTTATCATATTCTTTGTTGTAGACATACAAAGTGGCACGGTTGTTATAGGCCGACCAGCTGGGTTTTAATGCTATGGATTTCGTATAGTTGGCTATTGCCTCCTCAACGTTTCCTTGACATTGAAACACCAATGCCAGGTTGCTGTAATAGACTCCCCTCATGGGGTTCAGCTCGATAGCCTTGAGGAAGTAGGGCATCGCCTTTCCTAGTTGGTTGAGGCTGCCGTATAGCTCGCCGATATTGTTGTAAGCCTCAGAGCTTTGCGGGTCGATTTGTATAATCTGCTCGTAGAGGGCGATGGCTTCACTGGGGTTTTCGGCTTGAACGGCCTGTTGGTATAGTTCTTGTATTGTCATTTTATATTAATGTGTTAATGCGTTAACGTGTTAATGTGTTAGTCCTTGGCGCATCAAAGATTTACGAATTCAAATGTGTATATGAGTGATTCTTTGACTAACGAATTAACGAATTAACACATTAACGAATTCAAAACGTCATTTTCGTATTATTATTGTTGTCGAGTACAATATTTCTGCGCCAACATCGTTATTCAAAAAAATGTAATAGAATGAATACTCGCACACTGTTCCTAGCCCTGTCTGCCACTCTTTTGCTGATGACAGGATGCCAAAAAGAAGACCGCATCATCCCCGACTGTTCTAACCTGTTCTATGGCATCTATAGTCCTTCTGGTCAGATCAAAGAGGTGTCCACCAACTTTTCTGGCGAAGACAAAACGCTCCTTGCCACGCAATGGATTGGGAGGCGGCTGGTTGCCGTGGAATATGCCGATCCATCGAATGAGTCCGACATGATTATAAGCCAATACAACTACGACAGCCACAACCGCTTATCGAGTGTCGACAGCAACATAATATACACCTATGACGCTGACAAACTCCTTACCTCAATTAAGATTATCCGAAATGGCAGGACGCGCACGTTGATGTTCCGCTACAATGGGCAGGTGCAACCCTATAAGGTGATTGATAGCAGCTTCTACCACGAATCAACCAACCCGGCAGAATGGTACAGCAACAGCACCGTCTACAACCTAGAATGGGACAAGGGAAACCTCATTAAGGCCACTCCAACCAATCCCGAAATAGTGCGGTACGAATACCTTTACGACGACAATCACAACCCCTTCTGCGGGCTGGCATGGAGTCCTGTCTTGGAGCAAGAAGACCTCCTTCAGCACCCATCCTTCTTCAGCCTCAACAACATTACGGATGTCATAGGCTACAACCCCGACGGCAGCATCAACTACTATTGCCACTACGGCTACGAACTCTATAACACCTGGCCGCAAGTGATATACAAGTCCGAGGGATTGAACAACAACAGCCCCCAAACATTTAACATCAGCTATCGATAGAGAACAGTAAAAACTAAAAGGTAAAAACTATAAGATGCGACAGCCTACTTTTTAGTTTTTACCTTTTACTTCAATATTTTAACCCATTCAAATCATGATTATCACCACCACCCCCACCATCGAAGGACGCCAGATTGTTGAATACCACGGTGTCGTATTCGGCGAAGTCATTTCCGGCATCAATTTCGTCAAAGATTTCTTTGCAGGCATCCGCAACATCGTCGGCGGACGCTCCAACTCCTACGAGGAGGAGCTCAACAAAGCCCGCGCCAATGCCATGAAGGAACTGGAAGACCGGGCCCAACGTCTTGGAGCCAACGCCGTTGTCGGCGTAGACATCGACTATGAGGTGCTAGGCTCCGATAACGGTATGCTGATGGTCACCGCCTCCGGCACTGCCGTCACCGTCCGCTAACGTATGTCTGACCCTCCACGTATCGCTCGTATTTTCACGTATTTTATTCTTGTGATACGAGCGATACGTGGAGATACATTATAAAAATGAAGATAATACTGTCGATATTCACGGCATTCCTTCTCCTCGCTACCACAGCTTCGGCACAGAACGTAGACACCGCCAATCATTCCGATGAATTGTTTGTCGAGTATGAGGAAGATCCTGAATTCCCCGGCGGCCTTAAAGCATTGCATAAATTCATCGAAGACAACATGCAATATCCTCAGATAGCTGCCGAGAACTGTATTGGAGGACGGGTGTATGTACAATTCGAAGTCGACACAGACGGCACAGTGCAGAATCCGAAAATCCTACGCGACATCGGAGGCGGTTGTGGCGAGGAGGCTCTGCGAATAGTGAGGCTGATGCCCAAATGGAAACCTGGCAGATTCTATGGCAAGGTCGTCAAGACAACATTCAACCTGCCTATTTTCTTCGACAAGGAGAAGCACTGCATCCATCTAATACATTGGGATCCAGTCGAAGACATTCCGAGGTAACGAATACGATAGACGCGCTTTCAATGAATCACAGCACATCCCTTCCATCATCGGATAGACCCGAAACATACTTCCAGTAATCTATTCCCGATATCGTTCGTATTTCAATGTATAATCCGAATCTCTCAATATCAGCGAGTCGTTGCGATATTCTATACGTCCTTCAAAGTAGACGAACGTATCCAACAGCATGGTGATAGTGTCATTTTTGATGCTATATTTGCACCATAATGACGGGTCAACCCAAAAGAGGGAGTCGGGGTCTGTGATGCACAGAATACTGTTCCCTGTCTCGGGATGGACACCCCAACAGCCCTTTATCCGGTCGAATGTGGTAGTTCCTTTATTGGATGCCAAAGGAGGCCGTGAGCAGCCAGCCAATATTACTATTAGTAATGCTGTAATGATTGTAGTGTGCCTCATTTTTGTACTACTGTAATCGAAAGTCACTTGGGCTGCTGCTGGCTGAGACAGTGAAAGCTGCCGAGGCCCCAGACGATGTCGGTGCTGTCGATGCCAATGATTTCCCGGTCGGGGAAGCAGGCTTCGAGGATGTAGGCGGCTTCGTTGTCGGTAAGGCAGCGGTAGGTGGGGAAGATGACTTTTTTGTTGGCAATGTAGAAGTTGTCATAGCTGGCGGGCAGACGCTGGTTGTCGTAGAACACCATGTCGGGCATAGGCAGCTCGACGATGGTGGGCTGCTTGCCGTTCGCCAGACGACAACTGTTCAGTGCCTTCAGGTTGTCTTGCAGCACTTGGTAGTTCTCGTCCCATGCGTCTTCTTCCACGGCGGTGATGATGGTGTCTTCGCTGATGAAACGGCTGAGGTCGTCGACATGGCCGTCGGTGTCGTCGCCGATGATGCCGTCGCCCAGCCAGATGATATTTTCCACACCGTAATAGTCGCGCAGATAGCCCTCTATCTGCTCTTGGTTCAAGTGGGGGTTGCGATTGGGGTTGAGCAGGCATGAGGTGGTGGTGAGCACGTCCCCTACCCCATTCACGTCGATGCTTCCGCCTTCCATGACGATGCCTGGCTCGAAGAGTTCCAATGCCTCGTCCTGTTTCTTCAAACAGTTGTAGATGTGTACCGGTATCTGTGTGTCTAATTCGTAGGGGTATTTGCCGCCCCAGGCGTTGTGGATCCAATTCACCATGGCACGTCTGGCAGCCTCCGTGCGATTGAGCAGGAAGGCAGGACCGTGGTCGCGACACCATGCGTCGTTGGTGGGGAACTGGTGGAAGAACACTTTGCTCATGTCTGTGCCTATCGATGACAATGCTAGGGCCACATGGTCTTCCATACGCTGGTCGTCAACGTTGATATGTACTTCCTCGTCTTCGGCCAGCACTTTAACAAACAGGTGGTATGATGGGAAAATGGTCTCTATCTTACCCGGCCATGAGTCCTCGTTGTGAGGGTAGCTGAGCCATGTGGCCTTGTGTTCTGCCCATTCGGCGGGCATGTAGTATCCTAGTTCTTTGGGGGTCATTTTCTGAATTCGTTAATTCGTTAATTCGTGAGTCAATTGATTAACACTTTTTGAATTCGTTAATTCGTTAATTCGTTAATTCTTGAATCATTTGACCGCGCCAATGACTAACACATTTTGAATTAGTTAATTCGTAAATTCGTGAGTCATTTTACCGCGCCAAGGACTAACACATTAACACATTAACACGTTAACACATTCAATTATTAGTCGTCTATAAATCTTTTCAGTATCGGGGCGTAGCTGTCAATGCGGCGGTCGCGGTAGTAGGGCCAGTGGCGGCGGTAGTGGTCGCTTTCGCTCAAGTCCAATTCCTCTACATGTAGGGCTTCTTCCAGGTGCGGTGCCTGATAGAGCACTCGCCCGAAGGCGTTGGTGATGAAGCTGCCGCCCCAGAACTGCATGCCGCCTTCCAAGCCGGTGCGATTGACGCTGATGACGGGCACGCCGTTTGCCACGGCATGGCCGCGCTGAATGGTCTGCCATGCTTCGTACTGCTCGCGGTTGTCATGCTCACTTTGGCGCACGTCCCAGCCGATGGCGGTGGGGAAGAAGAGCATCTGTGCCCCCATAAGGCTGGTGATGCGTGCCGCTTCGGGGTACCACTGATCCCAGCATATCAGCACGCCGAGGGTGGCGAAGCGGGTCTTGAACACCTTGTAGCCCAGGTCGCCGGGGGTGAAGTAGAACTTCTCGTAGTAGCCGGGGTCATCGGGGATGTGCATCTTACGGTACTTGCCCAGATAGGTGCCGTCGGCGTCGATGACGGCGGTGGTGTTGTGATAGAGTCCTTCGGCTCGTTTTTCGAAGAGGGAGCAGATGAGCACGATGCCCAGTTCCTTTGCCAACGCCATAAAATGTTGGCAGGTGGGACCTTCGGGTATGGGTTCGGCCAGTTGGAAGTTGTCGTAACGTTCTTCGTCACAGAAATAGAGCGAGGCGAACAGTTCTTGCAAACAGACTATCTGTGCACCTTGAGCGGCCAGCTCGCGCACCTTCGCTGTGTACCGTTGGATGTTTTGCTGCTTGTCAGCCACGCAGGTCATTTGGGCTATACCGACTTTGACTTTCATTGAGATACGGTCTTAGTGATTGATGATTTGAAAATGCAAAGATACTAAAAAAACTAAAAACTAAAAAGTAAAAACTAAATTATGTTGGTGCGTCAGCCTACTTATGGTGGGTTCTATTAATTCGTTCTCAATGTCGCGTCCCTTCGGGACGCATCTGTTTGCCTCAGATAATCACCGCACTACGTACGGTGTTATTCATATCTCACCCCTTTCGGGGTGATTAATAGAAGTCTCCTTATTAGTTTTTACTTTTTACTTCAAAAGTATTACCTGATGCGCAGTTCGGTGGTGCCTTTGGAGTTTTGGAGGGTGGCGGTGGCGGTGTAGCTCCGACCGTCGCGATAATATGAGATGTCGACATGGTCGCCGGGGTTGAAACGAGCCAACTCTTCCATCATCTCGGCATAGCTGTTCACAGCCACCCCTGCCACGCTGAGCAGCAGGTCGCCGCCTTGCAGTCCTGCGCCGTCGGCTGCCGAGCCAGGCACCACTCGTGCCACCAGCACTCCCTTTACTTCGTTCAACCCCATCTGCCGTGCTATTTCGGAGGTCATCTCCATCACGTTGACACCCAGGTAGGCACGCTGCACGTAGCCGTAGCGGCGCAGGTCGTCGGCCACTTTCTTGACCAGATTGGAGGGGATGGCGAAGCTGTAGCCGGTGTAGTAACCGTCGGCGGAGGCTATGGCGGTTACGATGCCGATGAGTTTGGCGTCGCCATTGACGAGGGCGCCACCCGAGTTGCCGGGGTTGACGGCGGCATCGGTCTGTATGAAAGCCTCGATGGTGCTTTCTTTGCCACGGGTGTTTTCAATGATGCCTACATTGCGGGCCTTGGCGCTGATGATGCCGGCGGTGACGGTGGAGGTGAGGTTGAAGGGGTTGCCGATGGCCAGTACGGGCTGTCCCACTTTGGCCTGGTCGCTATTGCCGAAGTCGATGGCCGTGAGGTTGTCGGCCTTGATTTTCAGCAGTGCGAGGTCGGTGGCGGGGTCGTTGCCCACCAGTCGTGCTTCAACCACCCGCTTGTCGTTGAGGGTCACACTGATGCGCTCGGCGTCCTGCACCACATGGTTGTTGGTGACGATGTAGCCGTCGTCGGAGATGATGACACCTGAGCCGTAGGCGCTGTATTCCTGTCGTTGCACGCCTTGGTTGATGATGAATCCGAAGAATGACTGGTAGAGGGGCGTGAGGCGGGTCTGGATGGTGCGGATGTGCACCACGCCGTCGATGGTTTGAGACGCCACGGTGCTGAAGTCGGTCACCGGGAGTGTCTGTGGATAATTGTTTGTCGGCACATTTGTCTGCTCATGGTCTTGCGCACACGAAGTGAATAATACCGACAAGAACGCAATACTTAAAAACAACTTTTTCATGTTTGTGGAGTTTTTTAATGTTTAATAGATTTGGAATTAGAAGATAGTAGTGTTGATAGGCATCGTTTTTTGTTGACTTGCTAATTTGCCTTATAAACAAAAATGAATAAAAAATATTGTATGTTTAATATTTTTTGTATTTTTGCAGCATGAAAATAATCATTATAGGCACAGCATATCCTTTCCGTGGGGGACTGGCAGCCTTCAACGAACGGCTGGCTTCGCAGTTTCAAAATGAGGGTCATGAGGTGGTCATGTACACCTTCACCCTGCAGTATCCCAAGGTTCTCTTCCCCGGAAAGACGCAATTCACCTCCGACCCCGCCCCCAGGGGCCTCACCATCCGGCGGTGCATCAACTCCTGCAACCCCTTCAACTGGCTGAAGGTGGGACGCGAACTGCGCCGCCAGCAGCCCGACATGGTGGTCTTCGCCTACTGGATGTCGTTTATGGCGCCCTGCTTCGGCACCATTGCCCGACAGGTGAGGCTGGGCAAGAAGACTCGCTGCATTGCCTTGGTGCATAATATGATTCCTCACGAACCCAACGTGTTGGACAAGCTCTTCCCCGGCTATTTTGTCAAGGCGATGGACGGCTTCACCGCCCTATCGCAGTCGGTGGTGAAGGACATCGAGAAGTTCGACCACAAGGGCAAGCCCAAGAGCTGGGCCCCCCACCCCATCTACGACCACTACGGCGCATTGGTGGACAAGGCCGAGGCCCGACGGCAGCTGGGGCTTGATGCCGACGGCAAGTATGTCCTCTTCTTCGGCTTCATACGCGACTATAAGGGGCTGGACCTTCTCATCAATGCCTTCGGCGACCCACGGCTGCAGGACTGCGGCGCAAGACTGATTGTGGCGGGCGAGTTCTACGGCGACCCCGCCCCCTATCTCAAACGCATCCATTCGCTCGACATCTCCGACATCGTGGTGCTGCACAACGACTATATCCCCGACAGCAAAGTGAACCTCTACTTCCGTGCCTGCGACATCGTGGCACAGCCCTACAAGAGTGCCACCCAGAGCGGCGTCACCCAGGTGGCGTTCCATTTCGAGAAACCCATGCTGGTGACCCGTGTGGGCGGGCTGCCTGAGATAGTGCCCGACGGCAAGATAGGCTATGTGGTGGATGTGGACGCACAGAGCATCGCCGACGCCCTGCTGAAGTTCTACAAAGAAAACCGCGAAGAAGAGTTCAGTGCCGCGGTGCGTGAGGAAAAGCAGAAATACAGTTGGGACCGCATGACTGCCGCCATAGTGAAAGCCTTCACCGAGTGCCTCGACAACAAAGATAATAAATAAAAAACATTATACCATGAAGTTAAAACAAATCCTTTCTACAGCCCTGTTGTTGGTGCTGGCCCTTCCGGCCGGTGCTCAACACAAGACTATCCTCTACGACAGCACCTGCGTGGTGATGGAGGAGTCGGGATTGAGCCACGTGGTGAACCACCAGCGTGTGCGTGTCCTCGACTTTGCCGGATGCAGCGACCTCGCCACCCTCAAAATCGACTACGACCCCCTGTCGGCTTACGTCGAATTCCGCCAAGTGGTGGTTCATCATCCCAACGGCAGCAAGGAAGACGTGCTGCTGCGTGTCTACGACTATGTGGCACCCGCCCGCCTCATCTATTGGGGTGCCAGCCAGAAGATGGTGCAGGTGGGTCACCTCGACCCTGGCGACGAAGTTGAATACACCACCTACCGCAAAGGCTTCACATACGCCCTGCTCTCCGACGGCGAAGATGACAAGTATATTCCTCCCATGCGGGGCCATTTCTACGACATCGTCCCCTTCTGGAGCGACGCCCCCGTGCAGAAGAAGGTCTACAGCGTCAGTGTCCCAACGCATAAGAACCTGCGTTTCGAACTATACAACTGCATGGCCGACACCCTCTGCACCGTGAAAGTCGACAGCACCACGGACGGCGACCGCACCATCTACACCTTCACCAAGACGGGCATCAACCCCCTCAAACGCGAACCCGCCGCCTTGGCCAACAACGACATCCAGTGCAAGCTGCTCCTGAGCACCAGCCCCAACTGGGAGGCCAAGTCCACATGGTTCTACGGCGTCAACGAGGACTACGGCAGTTTCGTCCCCACTCCCGAGGTGCAGGCCAAGGTGAACGAGCTCCTCACCAACGCCAAGAGCGAGCAGGACAGCATCAGCATCCTCACCCACTGGGTGGCCGACAACATCCGCTATGCGGGCATCAGCATGGGCGAGGGCGAAGGCTACACCCTCCACAACGCCCAGATGAACTTCACCGACCGCTGCGGGGTCTGCAAGGACAAGGCCGGCATGCTCGTCAGCATGCTGCGTGCCGCTGGATTCAAATCCTACGCCGCCATGACCATGGCTCACGAACGCATCGACCCCATCCCCGCCGACCAGTTCAACCACAGCGTCTGCGTAGTGCAGCACCGCGACGGCCGCTACGAACTGCTCGACCCCACCTGGGTGCCCAACGTGCGCGAGTTGTGGAGCAGCGCCGAGCAGCAGCAGGGCTACCTGATGGGCCTGCCCCAAGGGGCCACCCTCATGTACACCCCCCTCTCCGCCCCTGAGAACCACTACATCCGCATCACAGGCAACAGCATCATAGGAAAGGACGGCACCCTCACCGGCACCATCTCCATTACCGCCGAAGGACAGAGCGACGCCGCCGTGCGCCGCATCTTCAACTGCCGCACCGCCGAATGGAAACGCAACATGGAAGTCGAGCTGCTCAAGATAGCCCCCAACGCACGCATCACCAAGATAGCCCATACCGACAACGACCGCTATCTCGAACACCCGGTCACCATCACCTACACCTACACCATCCCCCACTTCGCCATCGTCGACGCGGGCACCATCGTCTTCACCCCCCTCTGCGCCCGCAACATCTTCAGCCGCGCCATGAGCCACCTCAACTTCGACAGCACGCCCGAGCAGCGTACCCAGCCCTTTGCCGATGCCTGCTCACGGTTGATAGAAGTAAAAGAGACCATCACCCTCCCCGACGAATACACGAGGCTCCATTTCCCCTTCGTGGACGGAGTGGCCAACCCTGCCGCCAGCTTCGGCTGCCAATACTGGATGGACGGCAACGTACTAACCTTTGCCGAAAGCTCGCTGCTTGGCAAGCGCGTCTATGACGCCGCCGACTGGACCTATTTCCGCCAGGTGGTCGCCAAACAAAAACTGCTCGCCAACACACCTGTGATACTTACGAAGTAAGAATTAAGAGCTAGGAAGTAAGAAGTAATTTATCTCATAATCATATCACTATCACTTATGAAAAAGATAATTCTCACAATAATAACTGCTGCGTTTGCCATCACTGCGATGGCACAGACGCAGCCCGATGCCGAATACAACCTCATCCGCCGCACATACAAGGTCAACAAGGACGGCTCCATGGACATCCGCTACCGCAAGGAAATCACACTCCTGCGCAACCGCGCCATCACCGCCTACGCCGACAAGGGCGAGACCTTCATCCACTACAACCCCGCCTTCGAAACCCTCACCATCAACGAATGCTACACCCTCACCGCCGACGGCAAGAAGGTGGAGACCCCCAAGAACGCCTTCGTCGAGCAGCTGCCCAGCGAATGCACCGACTGCGGCCGCCTCAACGGCATCCGCGAGATGGCCATCGTACACACAGCCCTCGAATACAACTGCACCATCGTGCTCGACTACACCATCCATCGCAACAGCAGCTTCCTCGTCCAGCGGTTCAACCTGCACCAAGACTGCCCCGTCAAACGCTACGAGATTCGCTACGCCGACGGCCACACACAGATGGAGCACAACCTCCCCCAGACCATCAACGACCCCTACATGCCTGCCAAGAAAGGCTACGACGTGGAGTTCCAGCTGGGCGAGAAACCCGTCTACACCGCCGAGAAAGAGCTGCCTGCCGCCCAGACCCTTCTCAGCAACCTGAAAAAGAACAACTCCAAGGAATACATCGCCGCCATCCGCGACTGGGTGGTGGACTACGTCCATCTCAACACCATCGACCCCTCACACACCCAGTACGCCATGACTCCCGCCCATGATGTTTTTGCCAGCAACTGCGGCACCGCCATCGACAAGACCGGACTCCTGGCCGCCCTGCTGGGCGAAGCCGGCTTCCCTGCCACCATCGTCGACAACAGCCTCAACGTCTTCGGCGACCGGCCGCTGGAGGTGGAAGTCACCATCGAAGGCAAAGCCTACCGTCTCAATGCCACACAGAAGACACCCCTCATGACCGAGGCCGAGAAAGCCGACGCCCAAAATGTGTCCAACGCCCCGATATACGTCGACCGCCATCTCCAGTGGCAGCCCGACACCCTCTCCGACGGCTACGTCCGCATCGTGCTCCCCACCGAACAACAAGGGCTGCACATCAACCCCTCGCTCCTCGCCCCAAGCCGCACCAGCGACCTGCAGGCCAGCGTCACGCCCGAATACTACCACTACACCATGGACCTCCCCAAAGGAGCCAAACTCATCGGCGGCGAGGTCAACATCGAGTACACCAACAACGTGGGCAGCATCAACATCATCATCAAGCAGAAGAAAAACCGCCTCCTCGTCACCCGCAGCCTCCGTCTGCGCAAAGCCGTCATCACCAAGGTGGACTACCCCGCCTTCCGCCAGCTGATGATAGATTGGAATAGCAACAAAGAACTCATCTTCAGCCTATGAGCGCACCACTGTGGGCACTGATATGTGCCCTCCTTTGGACTGCCGGAACACGGCACAGGGTGAGAGTCCGAAAATTTATTTTCGAGACCGAGCCAAAGCCGTGTCTGCCTCAGCAAATGCTCTATTTCGACAGCCGAAAGAAGAAGAAATAGACAAGAGAGCCAGCCTCGTCGAGGGTGGCTCTCCCATTTTATCCTGCCTCTGCCGCTTTTATTTTTTTTTGCAAGTCGCTCTAGTATAAAGTATGACTGATTTTTTCCAACCTTTCCCATTGTCGCGTCCCTCCGGGACGCTGAGTAGTAGGGTTTTCGTTGACCCCACACTGCGTTCCTTGTGTGGGGTTATTGAAATTCAGCATCTTCGATGCTGTTAAAAAATCAGTCTTTTATCAAACTAGAGCCAAA
>JAFRXG010000059.1:0-12910 GCA_017441565.1 Bacteroidales bacterium
CTCTACAACGCTTGCACCATCGAGGCCGTCGAGGCTCTCGTCCAGTGCATGCAGGACTTCGAGAAAGCTAACAAGTAATTTATAATCATTTTCTAGTCTGACTAGTCTATCTGTTAATACCAGTAGCACTAGTCAGGCTATTAATTCAAAAGAACATGAAAGTTTTAGTAGCAACAGAAAAGCCCTTCGCAAAAGTGGCCGTCGACGGCATCCGCGAAGTGGTTGAGAAGAACGGCCACACTCTGGCTCTTCTTGAAAAATATACCGACGTGAATGACTTCTACAAAGCCGTCGAAGATGCTGACGCTCTTATCGTCCGCTCCGACAAGGTGACCAAGGAGGTTATCGACCACGCCAAGAACCTGAAGATTGTCGTCCGCGCTGGTGCCGGTTATGACAACCTCGACCTCGAGGCTTGCACAGCCCGTGGCATCGTCGCCATGAACACCCCCGGTCAGAATAGCAACGCCGTCGCCGAGCTCGTCATGGGCCTGCTCGTCTACTGCGTCCGCAACTTCTACAATGGCAAGTCTGGCTCTGAGCTCATGGGCAAGAAACTGGGTATCCTCGCCTTCGGTAACGTGGGACGCAACGTGGCCCGTATCGCCAAGGGCTTCGGCATGGATGTCTATGCCTTCGATGCTTTCCTCACCGCTGACCAAATCAACGCTTCTGGCCTCGCCACTGCCGTTGCCAATCAGGAAGCCCTCTTTGAGACCTGCGATGTAGTGTCCCTCCACATCCCCGCTACTGCAGAGACCAAGCAGAGCATCAACTACGCTCTTGTCAACAAGATGCACAAGGGCGGCATCCTCGTCAACAGTGCCCGTAAGGAAGTTATCAACGAGCCCGAACTGCTCAAGCTGATGGCTGAGCGTACCGACCTCAAATACATCACCGACATCATGCCCGATGCTGATGCCGAGTTCAAGGCTTTCGAAGGCCGCTATTTTGCAACACCCAAAAAGATGGGTGCTCAGACTGAAGAGGCCAACATCAATGCCGGTATTGCCGCAGCCAACCAGATTAGCGATTTCTTCGCTACCGGTTGCACCAAGTTCCAAGTGAACAAATAATGCAGCTTTGCATATTTAATCCTGAGCACGACCTTTGCCTCGCCAATGGTCGTGCTCATTATGTTCCCCCTCGGTCGGCCGTTGACTTTGCCCGGAGAGGAGCTTCTTTGATGCAGGTGCTCTACCCCGGTGCCTGTTGTCTTTCGGCATACGACAATCTGCAACGCTTAACTCACAGCATTCAATTTGACCGAATAGTCCCCTGGGGATGGAATCTGACTCTCAAATGCGAGCTCATTAAGCAGGGCGTCCCAGTCTCCCTCATGCCGTCGGACGAGATGTTGGCTCGATGGCGGATGCTGCAGCATCGGACGACCGTTTTGCCGTTGCAGCCTCAAAGCTGTGCTGCGACTACTATAGAGGAGGTGCTTTCGATGGTAAGCCAGCATCAGTCTGTGGTGATGAAGGCTCCATGGTCGGGGGCTGGCAGGGGGATCCGGTGGGTCACCGAGCATCTTGGGGAGCAGGATGTCATGTGGTTGAGCAAGGTGGTGAGGGAGCAGCGTTGTGTCATTGTCGAGCCTCGCAGATGGGTGGTGGCGGAGTTCGCTTTGGAATATAGTGTTGACGAGGATGGCCTTCGATTTCTTGGCTATTCGCTCTTCGAGTCTGCCCACGGCGTGTATCAGGGCAACCGCCTCCTGCCAGACGATGTCATCCGGCAGCGTGTGGGCATTACCAGTGCCGAGCGTCATGGGTTGGAAGACTGGCTCTGTGCCCATGTGTCTCCCTTTTACCAAGGTCCGCTTGGGGTCGATTTCATCCTCGACACCGAAGGGCGGCGGTATCTTTCGGAGTTGAATTTGCGCCATACTATGGGCTGGGTGGCTCACGAATACCTCGCCCAGCACCCAGAGGCCGAAGGCTCTCTTTTCAATCCGCTGACGGTAGGATGAAAAAAAGGCAATAATCCAAAAAAAAAGTGTATTTTTGCAATTGAATTTATGAGGGAGTAATTGGCGGCAAAGGTCGTGGGTGATGTCAACAAATCACTGGTCAGTAATGACTTGGTATCGCCCCTAAGCGATGAGACTCATAGGTGCGTGTATCCGCGTCTATGGGTTGTTTTTGTTTCTGATGCCCCTTCATGGAGGAATAATGAATCATTAAAAGTATAAATAGATGTCAAGATTTTTCTTTTTTGGAGCCTTTATGGTCTTTATCCTCTTCATGCTGGCCATGGATTTGGGTGTTTTTCATAAGAAAGACCATGTGATTAAGATTAAGGAAGCCGCCATTTGGACGGCAATATGGATTACGTTGGCCATGCTCTTCGGCCTGCTTCTGCTCTTCAAGGCTGAGTGGGTGCATGATATCAGATGCCTCGATGACCTGTATGCATATGTCAAAGGGACCGACTTGGCTCATAAGATACTCCCGACAATGAGTTATGCTGAGGCTCTTAATGTCTACAGAAAGGAGATTTTCTCCCAGTATCTTGCCGGTTATTTCTTGGAAGAGTCGCTTTCGATTGACAATATCTTTGTGATGATTATGATATTCGCCAGTTTTGGTATCGACAAGAAGTATTACCACCGTGTCCTCTTCTGGGGCATCTTGGGTGCCATTGTCATGCGTTTCCTCTTTATCTTCCTCCTAGGAGCTTTGGTCAGTCGCTTCTCTTGGGTGTTGGCTATCTTTGGTGTTATTCTGATATACAGCGGTATCAAGATGTTCTTTAACAAGGTGGATGAGAAGATAGACACTGCCAACCATCCTATGGTCAAGCTGGCGAGCCGTTTCTTCCCTGTTACCCGGGAGGTGCGCGACCACAGCTTTTTTGTCCATCTCGACGGGCGCAACTTCATGACCCCGCTGTTTCTCGTGCTCTTGGTCATTGAGTTCTCCGACATCATCTTTGCGGTTGACAGCATCCCGGCCGTCTTCTCCGTCACCACAGACACCTATATCGTCTTCTTCTCCAACATCTTCGCCATCATGGGCCTCCGCTCGTTGTTCTTCCTGTTGAGCAATGTCACCGACATGTTCTGGCTGCTCAAGTATGGCTTAGGTTGCCTGCTCTGCTTTATCGGAGTCAAGATGATAGGGCATGAGTTCTTCGGCTTCTCGGTCAGCACTCTGACTTCGCTGGCCATCATCCTGGGCATCCTGGTGGGTTCCATACTCTTCTCGTTGCTCATCCCCAGACAGAAGAAGGTGAAAACTTGCTAAGCTCTATCGCTGCATAAAAAGTGACGCTAGTTGAGTCTTTTATTCTGGCTTTGGCCTTGAGCGTGGACAGTTTCGTAGTCTCCGCCACCTGTGCCTTCAAGAGCAAGATGCCGATGGGTCGGGGTCTGGTAATGGCCTTGGTCTTTGGTGTATTCCAATCTCTTTTCCCCCTGCTGGGAGCCCTCTTGGGTGGAGCTTTCCGCAATGTGGCATCGGCGGTGGACCATTGGATAGCCTTTGGGCTGCTGCTCATGGTAGGAGGCAAGATGATATGGGACGCATTCCATAACAATCCTGATGACGAGCAGCTCGATGTCACACGCTTTGCGACCATCTGCCTGCTTGCCGTTGCCACGAGCATCGATGCCTTCGTGGTAGGCATAGGGCTCGGACTAAACAGCACCCTTGCCGAAATGTTGCTCACCGTACTGATTATTTTTCTTGTCACCTTCCTCCTTTCGCTTGTAGGGGTGTCGCTAGGACGTCACAGCATCCCAGTGCCCGACAAGGTGGCCACCATCTTGGCAGGCTTGGTATTGATAGCTTTGGGCACCTACACCCTTATCGACCATCTGGCAATGTAGTTAAATACTGATACAATCCTCCTTATGAAAACGATAAGCAAATTCCTGAAACCCCGCGTTGATGCGGCCCGTGCCGTGTCTGCCATTACACACAAGTCTTTTATCTATCACTTTCTGGACTGCATCTATTGCAACTGGAAGTATGGCTGCCGCTGCTACCAGTACAGCGACATGGATTTCTACAAGCTGCGTTCCTTTGACCGTGCCAAGACATTGACCTCTGGGCATCTCAAGATTGCCTCGAAGTACAACGACCCGCAGTACCTGCACCTTACCGAGCGCAAGAACGAGTTCAACGAGTATTTCGCCCAGTACATCCATCGCGAGTGGCTCTATGGGAAGGAGGCTAGCACCGAGGCTGTCAAAGCCTTCGTTGAAAAGCATGGGCGTGTGATCGTGAAACCCAATGCCAGCGAAGCCGGTGAGGGCATCTTCATCCTGAAAGCCTCCGAAGCTTCGCCTGAGGATCTCGCTAAGGTGGCGGGTGAAGATGTCATCGTTGAGGAGTGTGTGGTGCAGCATCCCGACCTCTGTTTCGGAGGCAAATCGGTCAACACCATCCGCATAGCCACAATGCTGGACTCACAAGGTCGGCCTCATGTCCTCTCCGCGGCCCTCCGCTGTGGCGTAGGTGGGTCGGTGGTGGATAACTTCAGTGCCGGTGGCGTAGGCTACCCTGTCAACACCGACCTCGGCATTATCGAGACCTACGGCATACAGGTTACCCGCCGTCATCACCCCATTTACATCCATCCCAATACCGATATCGTCATGCTTGGCCGCAAAATGCCTTTCTGGAAGGAGACCATCGACATGGTGAATGAGGCTGCCACCCGTGTGCCGCAGCTGCGCTATGTGGGCTGGGACGTGGCCATCACTGCCCAAGGCCCGTTGCTCATCGAGGGCAACCCCTCTCCCGGCTTCGGTCTGCTCGAAATCGGCAACACCCGCGGCATCTTCGGCGGCATTATGCACTACGCAGGAAAATAAGGGTTCGCGGCGCGTGAAAGTAAAGGTCAGGGGGTTAAGAGTGCGTACACTTTTAACCCCCTGACCTTTAAATTTCAACTTTCCACGATAATCTTTATGGGATAGTGGTCGGAAATATAAGGCACTCCATAGTCGCCGTTTAGCGTATGGAACTCTTTCACTTTGAAGCCCCGCACAAAGATATGGTCGATAAGGGTAGGCTCGCATTTGCCGTATCCGTTGAATGTGGGCATTGTGTCTGTGACGGGTGCCAGCTTTCGGGCCGAATACAAGCGGTGCTTGGCCAGCGGCAGGAAGATGCTGTCCTCGATGGTGGAATTCATGTCGCCGCCAATCATGACGGGTCCGTCGCATGCCTCTGCCCAGTTGCACAGCAGCAGCACTGAATTCCTGCGTGCCTCTTGCCCCACATGGTCCAGATGGGTGTTCAGATAGGTGAAGCTCTTGCCTGTGAGGATGTCTTCGAACACGGCGGTGGTCACCGTCCTGCGACAGGCGGCATCCCAACCGTAACTCACACTGTCGGGTGTCTCGCTCAGCCAGCGTGTGTTCCATCCCACCAGCTGAAGACGGTGGGTGTTGTAGTAGATGCACATACTCTCGCCCACGGTGTCGCCATCGTCGCGGCCCACCCCTATGCGGTTGTAGTATTTGCCCAGCACGCTGTCCAGAAAAGCCATCTGGTCGGGCAGCACCTCCTGCATGCCGATGACGTCGGGCTTCTCTTGCAATATCATGGCGGCCACGGCATCGCGGCGGTTTGCCCAGGCGTTTTCGCCGTCGTCTACCCACGCACCGTTGTAGCGGATGTTGAACGACATGATGGTGAGGCTCTCTTTACCACAACTGCACAGCAGCAGAACCACCACCAATAAGGGGAATAGCTTTCTCATGATTGAAAGTATTTCGCTCTAGTATAAAGTATGACTGATTTTTTCCAATCTTTCCCATTGTCGCGTCCCGCCGGGACGCGGAGTAGTAGGGTTTTCGTTGACCCCACACTGCGTTCCTTGTGTGGGGTTATTGAAATTCAGCATCTTCGATGCTGTTAAAAAATCAGTCTTTTATCAAACTAGAGCCAAGTATTTAAACGTTGCACTATTCCTTATCTGATTTCTCCGTAGATGGCTTCTATGGTCCAGTTCTGGAAGAAATCGATTACCTTCTTGCGGTCATAACTCTTCTCCTGTTCCAGATAGGAGCTGTTCTGTATGTGCAGCACCTGTCCTTCGGGGTCGAGCAGCACAAACACAGGGTAGCCGAATCGTCCGGGGTTGCCCAGCCGCTTCAATACCTCCATGTTTTTATGTTCCTTGGATGTGTTGACATGGATGTACACGAAGTTCTTTTCTACCAGTTCCTTTATCTCACTGTCCGAAGTGATGAATTTGGCGAATCGGATGCACCAGGGGCACCAGTTGCCGCCCACCTGGCACATAACCAGCCGCCCGGTGCTGCGGGCCAGTTCCAGTGCCTCGTCAATCTGCGCCATCGGGTCGATATCTTCGTCGTATATTTTCGCCGTCTTCTCGTCCGCCTTGGCCTCGGTCTTGGTTGCTGTCTGTTTGGTGTTGTTTTTGGGCGTGGCCTTCTTTTGTTGTGCGTACATCGGCATGGCCAGCAATACCGATAGGGCAATAAAGAGAATCTTTTTCATATTGATACTATTTTGGTTTCTTATTGTCGGTTAGTAAGGTGTCACGGAGGTCTAGTAGGTCTTGCTCCATACTTCCTCCACATACTTGCCAGCATAGTCGATAAACACGCGCACCTCCAAGCGGTAGTCCAACTGCGGGTCTGTCGTACCCTCCAGTTTCTCGTCGGCCATGCTCGCCAGTTTGCGGGTAATCGACTGCACATCGTGGACCGTCGTATTTGGGGCCAGCACAGTGTTGTCGTTCACACGTGTGTAGTACCCGAAGAATGTCTCGCGGAAGGCTTCTTCTATCTCGGTCGCCTCTAAATACTTCGGGCTGTTGTACAGCTGCCAGTATATCTTGCAGTCCAGCCTGTCGTCATCCTTGCTACAGCCCCAAAGACACATGCACAGTAGCACGGCTCCAAGCCATAGCCTCATATGGCTACATCTGTTTGTTCGGTTGTTTGTTGTCATGTTGTTCCGTCGTCCTATTGATTAGTTGTGGGGCCTGCGTGATGTCGCTGGGGTTGCTCCAGGGGAGTGTTCCCAAGGTGGTGGAGACGCTGTTGAGACGTTCGCCTAGGCTTTGGCCATTGATAGTGTAAACTGGTAACCCTTCGCTCAGGTCGTAGGGATACACGCTTTGTATAAATCCTTCAGTGGAATTGTCAAGGACTGCGATGGTATGGCGGTAGTAGGCGTAGGTGATATGAGTGCTTCCCCCCACCTCGCCACAGATGTCGCCAAAGTGGCCTTCGGCGCAGCTGACGTTGTCGTAAATGCCGTAATAGCAGTTGGTAATATCGGACAAGCCGTCGCAGCGTCCTGCGATGCCGCCCGCATAGGCACTGCCAATGGTCATAGAGGCGTTGGAGGCCGATGAACCGAACACCTGTGTGTGGCTGTTTGTGACCAAGCTGTTGTGCAGGTGTCCGGCTATGCCGCCCAAACGGTGGGCCACGGAGGACCCAGTAAGGGTGATGCTGGCGGCACAATGACAGTTCCGAATGTGGCTGCTCTCCTTGCTTAGGGCAGAAGCCTCACCGACGATGCCGCCCATGTATGCGGCACTGTTGGGCAGGTTGTCGAACTCGACTGTTCCCATTACGCGGCAGTGGTTGATGGTGGAATGGTCGGCATGGGCACAGATGACCCCACCGACAGGTGTGCCGGACATATCGATGATGGCATTCTCAACGACCAGGTCGGTAATGGTGGAGCCCTGACCAATGAAGCCGAACAGGCCACCCGCCACCTGTAAATTGGAGAGTGTATGCCCCCCGCCGTTGAAATGACCGGTGAAGTTGCAGCTGGCAGTGCCTATCGGTAACAGCTCCTGGCCTGTGAGGTCAATGTTGTTCATCAGTTCGTAGTAGGCACTGGCAAAGGGCTGGCCGTTGCCGACGGGTATGCGTCCGGTGTTGACCAGGTGCTGCATGCTCTTCAGGTCATTGGCCGAGTAAATCTTGTAAGGGTTGCTAGTGGTTCCGATGCCTTTGAGCACCAAGGTGTGTGGCTCGTCCAGGCGTATGTTGATGGGCACCATAGTGTTTCTGGGGAAGGCACCGATGCCCTCCTGCTCAGCCTGGGTGTGGTCAAACTCATAGATGGTGACGGACTGGGTGCTTTGGAGGTCTTCCTCGTCATGCGCATTGATATGGATGGTGAAACGGTTCTGGCTGTAATCATTGGTAGGAGGCAGGATGATGTAGAGGACTGTACTATTGCCAGTGGCGAGGGTGATGCCGTCGCCCAACGGCAAGGTGATGCTGCGGTCGGCATCGCTAACCGATGAGCCGGCATAGCTCAGGGCGGGGGAGGCCGTGTTGACACCGACGATGTCGAACGTGCCACTGAGGGGGGCGGCATTGTCGCTCACGGTGACGGACGAAAGGCGCAGTATGCGGCTGTAGTTGTTGGTGATATTTATCTTCAGCGCAATACAGGCATTGTAGAAGTTCACCGTACCCGTGGCGGTGGGCAGGTGTGCGACCATCACCGTCTGCACCATCTGGCGGCCCTGGTCGTCGGTGCTATAGGGCTGGGTGGAGGGAATATGAACCCCGGTGATAGTGCTGCTGCCCATCACAGTGCCGCTGTTGGTGATACCAGCTGGGAAACAGACTGTGTAGCCGTTTCTGCTGAGCGTAACATCATAAATGTGGCACTCGTCGTTCAGTATTACGACACTCTTAGTAGAGCCGTTGATGTTCACCTGGTCGCCATCCGACCAGCAGGCATAGCGCTCTTCGTCGATATAGTTTTTTCCATGTCCCTGATACCGCTCGACGGTGACAAGCAGGGAGGTGGTGTCGCCCTCCTTGGTGCAGGACACTGCCATCAGGGTCAGCAGGGCGGCGATGGGAAGAAACCGTTTGAGGGATAATATCGTTCTGTTCATAGTCTAGTCTCCAAAGAAATTATAGTTATCGTTGTTGTCTCCTCCGAAGGTGGAGAAGCGGTCGTTGCGGAAGCTGGACGGCGACTCGATGCTGTTGTGGAACTCGAAGAGCACCGTATTGTCGACGGCCGTCCGGGTGACAGAGGCCTGGAACCCCTCTTCCACAGTGAACGCCACTACCGTGACGCGGGGCTGGATATATTGTTTACTTTTCATAAGCATTGCTCATATCAAAAGGTCTAGCGGATGATTATCTTCTCGCAATAACTGCAGCCCACCCTCACGAGGTACACACCGGCGTAGGGGAGAGTGATGCGGACGGACTGCTGTCCAGGCTGTCTGTTGGAGTAAACCAGGCGGCCGAGCATGTCATAGATGCTGATGGGTGCGGCCTCGGTGGCAGTAATCTCCAGCTGGCTGCCTTGGCTGTTGAGGCCGATGCGGCCCTTGGCCGTGGCTGCGAAGCAGGCCGTGTAGGTGGGGTTGCTCTCCAGCACGGTGCAGTAGCGGGGGTTGGTGGTGTTGCCGTCGCTCCATTCCACGAAAGTTGCGCCAGCCGCGGGTTCGGCGGTGAGGGCCACGGTGGAGAGGAAGGGGTAATAGGTGAGTCCGTTCAGTATGTAGCTCTGCTCCCCTTCGATGGCGACGGTACCCAGCGACGCGTCGTTGCTGTTGGCCACAAAGGCGCAGCCCTGACGTTGGAAGACGGCTTGGTATGTCGCATCGGCATCGGCTGTGACGGTGCGGGTGGCGGTGGTGCTGTTGTTGTCAGCCCAGTTAAGGAAAACGTGGCCTACCATGGGGACGGCTTGCAGGGTGACGGGAGCCCCCTGTTCGTAAATGCCGCTGCCCTCTACAAAGCCCATCGTCTCGTCGTTGGCATAGCCGCTGATGCGGACGGGGTTGGTGGCGTTGGCCGTGGTGAAGTCGGTCCTCACCCAGTCGCTGTGCGAGTTGTCATAGTCGGCACGGACGAATATGTGGTAGTCGGTGTTGTTGGCCAGCCCGGTAAGGGAGACGGTGGTAGATGATACCGTGAGCTTACGCATCTGTTCAGGTACGTATCCCACCCCATAGGCCAGAGTATAGCCAGTGGGCGAGGCATCGGCAGGCATCGTCCAGCTGACGGTGACTCCCGAACTGGAAATGTTGGTGACTGCAAGGTCGTTTACAGGCACGGTCACGGGATTGTAGAAGTGTCCATAGATAAGGAATGGACCGTTGTTAGACACATTCCATACACCATTACTAAGATACCAAAAACCATTGGTTATGTAATTGAGTGATGATGACCCGCAGGGAATGCCGTTTGTGCTGTAAAGGGTAATCCACAAGCTGTCTCCTTCGTTGACGGTTATCGGGTTCGGGAGGGCTGTCGTTACATATTGTGAGTTGCTCGTTATTTCAATAGGATTGCTGTTGTATACCATGTTGGTGGCCAAAGGTTTACTTCCTCCGCGATAGACGCGTACACGGTAGGTGCCTTGATTTATTTTGAACGACACTGCATCCAATATGTGGCCGCGGCTAAGGAGCTCGTAGGGTAATAGAATGCCCCACTCATCAGAAAAGTGGTTGTAATAGTAATTGCTGTTAGGGTTAGGCTCGCAATAGGAGATGTTGTAATCGTTAAGGGGATTGAAGATGGCGGTGTAGGTCTGCAAACCTCCTGATGGGATTACGTTTCTGCTCTGGTTTCGGAACCCGTCAGACCATTGCTTGAAACCATAACCCGTACTTGGCGTGGCTGTCAGGGTGATGGGGGCGGCCCAGTTGTTGTAAGTGCCGCTGCCGGTCACAGTGCCGTAGGTGCCGTCGTTGGCAATGGCGAGGATGGAAGTATTGCCTGTATCGGATTCAATGGTAGTGGGCTGGATGCCTATGATGGCCCCGCACTGGAGGTTGTAGTCTCTTTCAACGTTAGCGCCGTCACCTCCGCTACTTGGGTTGAGGCCTCCGATTGCATAGTAGCCGTCGCATAAACCGCCCCATCCCCAGTTGAAATGGAACATGTCGTTCGCGTCGTAACCGTCACAAATAAAACAGTGTCCGCTGGTGGCGCTGCGACCCTTGTAGATGATGGGTCGTGCTGCGTCCAGTTCATGCCGTAGCAGTGCTTTCCACTCCTCGGTGGTGAAGTCCTCCTGCAAAACCGAGGTAATAGTGTAGGCATAATAGAAGTGTTCGCGCAGCACCGATTCTACGCAAGGCACCTCTGGAGAATTGCTGATAGTGACAGCACCACTTCCGCCAAAATCGGACACATCATAGTCCATATTAAGTGCTATGCCCACATTATACATCAGCGAAGCTACGGCGTTGATACTATCCCCGCTCGAACTGGTGAGCGAATCGGGCATGCTGCTCCAGTCAAAGGCCGTGTCGGCAAAATGGGATGAGAGGGTTACCTGATGTTGAGTGGTGGTTTCTGTTATCGTGTTGCCTTGAATGAGGGCTTCGTTATAAGTGTAGGTGTACGTGTTTGAACCACGTCCGCGGGGTGGCCAGTTCCAGTACTTCATCACTTGCGCGGTGGCGGTGGCCACGCAGCCAGTTACCGTACGGCCTCTTAGTGGGGTGGACTCGTCGGTTACAGAATTATATTGGCTGGCAGCATGCCATGGGCAGTATTTGTTATAGTAGGGGCTCTGCTTCCACCGGGTCGTAATCAGTGGTCCCACATTATCTGAATGGCCGCTCTTGGATAATCCCTTCGGCGTTGAAGTGGTAGCATTTGTGAGCTCCTTCCATGCCGCAGAGTTGAGGCTGTTGCCTACGATGTTATGGCTGCGGCAATATAGTATCTCCTCCTCATATCCCTGCAGCCACGCCTTTATATTCTCCGGCATGTCGTTGAACGAGAAGGAATTCCTGTCCGAATAACCCAGAATGGGGGGCATGCGGTCATCGGCACTGACTATCACAAACCCTTTCCCGTCGGTGCCGGTGAAAACGTAGAAATAGGGGTGTTCCTCCGACAGCGTGGCATCGGTCAATCCTTTTCCTGATTCGATATTTATTTTCAGGTGGTTGGACTGGACAAAGTGTGTTGCCACAAGGCGTGCCTGTTCGCGCCCCACAGGAGCTGCGGCGGCATATAGCCCGACAATAAGTCCTATCAGGCATAAAATCAGATGCTTCTTCATTCTTATTACTTGTCTGTTAGTTGTTTTTTGCTCTGCAAATTTACGAAAAAAAACTGACTCATTCGGTTTTTCTTTACAAAAAAGTAAGGGAAACAGCCCAGCGGCGAGGAAGCGGCACCGTCACAGCCCAGCCCCGATGCCGCCCCGCATCCGCCTTTTGTCCACGAGTTTGCTTGTTGATGGTTTGGCTTTTTGTCTCTACTTCGTCTGCCGTTGACAAACAAAGGCCAAACGATGTCATAATCAAATAAAAACAAAAGCCAAATAAAAAGAAGAAAGGATGCCGAGGGGGCATCCTTTCGAGGGTTGTGCCGTTGCGGGTGGCAACGGGATGGGGTAGATTATCGGTTGCTCTCTTCGACGGACTCTTTGATGAGCTGGAAGGTGGCTTCGATGTCGTTGTCGAGACCCATGCTGAAACGGATGAGGCCTTCGCTCATACCCATCTCTTTCTGGATTTCTTCGGGGACTTCGGAGCTGGTGCTCTTGCCGCTGTTGGAGAAGAGGGTCTTGAAGTAGCCAAGGCTGACGGCGAGGTAGCCGACGCCTTTCTGCTGCATGATTTCCATGATGCGGCTGGCTTTTTCAGCGGTGCCCATGTCGATGGAAATCATACCGCCGTAGCCGTAGCCTTCGTTGCACATGCTGTTGAACAGCTCGTAGTCGGGGTGTTCGGGCAGGCCGGGGTAGTTGTATTTGAATCCCACCTCTTTGAAACGCTTGGCGAGGTACATGGCGTTTTCACCATGTTTCTTCATGCGGATGTGGAGGGTGTGGAGGTTCTTGTTGATGGAGGCGCTGCGCATGGGGTCGAGCACGGGGCCGAGGAGCATGCAGGTGCCGTTGTTGACGTCGATGAGGCTGCCGATGTATTCAGCACTGCCGCAGATGGCGCCGGCGAC
>JAFRXG010000060.1:0-19498 GCA_017441565.1 Bacteroidales bacterium
ACCATACCTTGCTTGCCACGCCGCACCGTGCCGCTCGACGAGCACGACACGTCGTATTTCGCCGACTCGGCAAGTATGCGCAACCGCTCCATTGTGCTATCCGTCAGCATGATTTATTGAATTCGTTAATTCGTTAATGTGTTAATTCGTTAATCTTTGATGCGCCAGCGACTAACACATTCACACGTTCCCACATTCAATCACTCGTCCTTATATCCGGCGGCGATGCGGGCGCGTTTGCGCTCTATCTCGTCGAGGATAATCTTGCGGATGCGGAGGTTGGAGGGGGTAATCTCCAGATATTCGTCGTCGCGGATATATTCCATGGCCTCTTCCAGCGAGAATTTGATGGGCGGGATGGTGGTGCTCTTGTCGTCGGCACTCTTGCTGCGCATGTTGGTGAGGTTCTTGGCGGTGACCACGTTGATGACGATGTCGTTGCCCGGGCGGAGGCTTTCGCCAATCACCTGTCCGCTATACACCTGTTCGCCAGGCTCGATGAAGAAGGGGCCGCGGTCCTGCAGCTTGCTGATGCTGTATGCCGTAGCCTCGCCGGTCTCCTTGGCGATGAGGGCTCCCATCTTGTGGTCGTCCATCTCGCCCTTCCAAGGCTCGAAGCCCGAGAAGCGGTGGGCGATGATGGCCTCGCCGTTGGTGGCGGTGAGCAGGGTGTTGCGCAGGCCGATGATGCCGCGCGAAGGAATCATGAAGTCCAGCTGCACACGGTCGCCCTTGGTGTCGATGGTGCCTATCTCGCCCTTGCGGCGGGTCACCACGTCGATGACCTTGCTCGAAAACTCTTCGGGCACCAGCACGGTCAGCTGCTCCACAGGCTCGCATTTCTGTCCGTCGATTTCCTTGATGATGACTTTGGGCTGGCCCACTTGCAGCTCGTAGCCTTCGCGGCGCATGGTCTCGATGAGGATGCTGAGGTGCAGGATGCCGCGGCCATAGACCAACAGGGCGTCGGGCGAGGAGGTCTCCTCGACTCGCAGGGCCAGGTTCTTCTCCAGTTCCTTGAACAGACGTTCGCGGAGGTGGCGGCTGGTGACGTATTTGCCCTCCTTGCCGAAGAAGGGTGAGTTGTTGATGGTGAAGAGCATGCTCATCGTGGGCTCGTCTACCTTGATGGGGGGCAGCGGTTCGGGGTTTTCGCTGTCGCAGATGGTGTCGCCGATTTCGAACATGACGTTCTTGTCCAAGTCGAGCAGCACGGCGCATATCTCGCCCGCTTCGATGACGTTCTTGGTGCGTTCCTTGCCGAGGCCTTCGAAGGTGTACAGCTCCTTCACCTTGGTGGCAATCTGCGACTGGTCGCGCTTCACCAGTATGACAGGCTGCCCGGCCTGGAGGGTGCCGCGGTTCAGTCGGCCCACGGCGATACGTCCCAGATAGCTGCTGTAGTCGAGCGACGAGAGCATCATCTGAGTGTTGCCCTCGCTCACCTTCGGGGCAGGGATATGTTCGATAATGAGGTCCATGAGGTAGGAGATGTCCTCCGTGGGGGTGTTCCAGTCGGCGCCCATCCAGCCCTGCTTGGCCGAGCCGTAGGCGGTGGGGAAGTCGAGCTGGTCGTTGTTGGCACCCAGGTTGAACATCAGGTCGAACACCGCCTCCTGTGTCAGCTCGGGGTCGCAGTTGGGCTTGTCCACCTTGTTGATGACCACGATGGGCTTCAGCCCCAGCTCAATGGCTTTCTGAAGCACGAAGCGGGTTTGCGGCATGGGGCCTTCGAAGGCGTCCACCACCAGCAGCACGCCGTCGGCCATGTTCAGCACACGCTCCACCTCGCCACCGAAATCGCTGTGGCCCGGGGTGTCGATGATGTTAATCTTGTAGCCTTTGTAGCGGATGGAGACATTCTTGGAGAGGATGGTGATGCCGCGTTCGCGCTCCAAATCGTTGTTGTCAAGAATGAGTTCGCCGGTCTCTTGGTTCTCTCTAAAAAGCTGTGCCTGGTGCAGCATACGGTCCACCAGCGTGGTCTTGCCGTGGTCGACATGCGCAATAATGGCAATATTTCTAATATTTTGCATCGATTAAGTAGTTAAATAAGAATCTGCAAAGATACAAAAAAAAATGGATATAATAGAATTCTGAGCGAATGACGAACCATTATCGCCTTCCACAGCGAGGGTGAAAATCCCCCCACGCTACGAAGCCGAATTGAAAAAGGGCTTGCTCCCATTCCTATCACACCCCGAAGAGGTGGTTAATAGAAGTTTCCTTAGGCCGTAATAGGTTATGTGTAAGTTCGTTTTTGGAAATGGGAACCTATAATAAGCTTGTTTATGACTTATTTTTCTGGTAAAAAGGGCGTTACTGGGGTGAGGAGGTGAGGGGGGCGGCTATTGGTTGGCCTGTTTTGGGGTGGGGGAGAGGAGTAGCGAGGCGAGGCAGATGGCGTATTCCTGTTGGTCTTCCTTGGAATGCCAGGCCACCACGTAGCTCACTTCGGCAGAAGTTGCTTGATAGCCTTTGCCTTCCAGCTCTTTCAGGCTCTCACGGCGCGAGTCTGAAAGCGAGGCGATGCAGTCGCCACGTAATGTGCAGAGGTGGTTGTGCGAATAGTGGAGCTTCTCGCCGCTGCGGAGTTGGAGAATCAGGCTTTTTTTGTCTTTGCAATAGTAGAGTTTTACATCACGGAGGGTGAGGGGGATGCAGAGCGGTATGTTGTCGGCAGGAAGCACATGATGGGGTATGGGTTGTGCCATCTGGCACAGGGGGTTGTTATGGGTGTGAATGTAGAGGCGTTGCTTGGCGCGGGTGATGCCCACATATAGGGTGCGGAGTGCCTCATCGTCGAGGTTGGAGAGTTGGGGGACGACGAGGTGCAGGGTGTCGAACTCGCGCCCCTTGGCCTTGTGGATGGTGGAAATGAAGATTGTCTCGCTTTCGGATGCGATAAAGTCTTCGATGTTGGATTCGTAGAGGTATTCTTTCAGGTCGCTGTAGTAGAGGTGGGAGTGGGTCTTCTCGTAGTCGGAGAAAAAGGTTTGCATGATGTCGACGCAGTTGCTGGTGGCATATTTTTTGAGTGTGCGTTCTTTGGCATGTGTCCATTGCTCCCGTGAGATGGAGGCGTCGGTGTCGGAAGAGAGGTGTTTGAGGAAGTAGCGCACCTCGGCCAGCTGGTAGAAGCGGAAGTCGCCGAGAGACTGGATGAGCTTGGTGTGGAAGCCTTTCTGCTGTAGGAGGAACGAGAGCTGGAGGGCTTCCTCGTTGGTGGTGGTGAGCATGCACACCGTGCCGCTGGCGGGGCAGGCGGGCAGGACGGTGTTGACGAACTCGGCGATGAGGTTGGGCGCGTCGTAGCGGTGCACTTGCACGAGGCCTTCGTCCTCCTGGCTGAAGGGGACGCAGGGCGTGCACTTCATGCGGTTGGGAATGAGTGAGGCGAAACGGTTGGCCAGGCTGACGATGGCGGGGGCGCTGCGATAGTTGGTGGTCATCTCGTAGAGGGTGGCGCCGTGGTGGGTGACGAGCGAGCGGAGATGGGCCGAGTCGGAGCCGCGGAAGGCGTAGATGTTCTGGTCGTCGTCGCCCACGGCTATCACCCGCATCTCCTCGTTGCGGAGCATGAGGGCTTGGACAAGGCGGTAGTCGTCGGCCGCCATGTCCTGCGCCTCATCGATGACGAGCACGCTTTTGGCAATCTTGGATTCCTCCACCTCGCCGTGTTCTATCATGGCTGCCGCCTGCTTCACGATGTCCTTGGCATCGTTTAGGTTGCCCTGTTTTCCAACAAGGTCGAAGCAATAGGAGTGGAATGTCTTTATCTCGACAAAGTAGGCGGCGTTGCCGATGAGTTCGATGAGGCGTTTCTTGAACTCGGTGGCGGCGGAGCGGGAGAAGGTGAGCATGAGCAGTTGTTCGTGCTTCACGTCCTCCAGGAGCAGGAGCGAGGCGAGCTTGTGGACCAGCACACGGGTCTTGCCGCTGCCGGGTCCGGCGGCGACCACGATGTATTTGGACTGTTTGTCGTCGATTATCTTGCGTTGGGTGTCGTCGAGTACTCCGAAAACCTGCTGGTATTTGGCGGGGGAGATGTTTCTGTCGATTTCTGAGAGGCGTTCGCCTTTGAAATATTTGCTGATGAACTGGCGGAAGTCCATCTGGAAGTAGTCGCTGACGAACTGGAGGGCGGCGTTGTAGTCGCGCACCATCAGGTTGGCGTATTCGCCCACGATGTGTATTTGGCGTATGCGTTGCTTGTAGAAGGCGTCGAGCAGGTGGTATTGCTCTTTACCATATTGAGCGCGGCGTTCGACTGTGCGGTTGAGTTGGAGGGTGTTGTAGATAACCAGGAATCCCCCTTCGATTTTCAGCAGCGAGGTTTTTGAGAGGTAGAGCAGGGCCTCTTCGAAGTCGGTCAGTGTGGGGCTTTGCCGCTGGTCGAACTGTAGCGTTTGGCTGTTCTGCAAGTACTTCTGCAGCAGGCCGACGATGGAGAAGTTGACCAAGGTGCTGTTCTGCGCTGGGAGTTTTGTGTCAGCAGCCTCTTTCTTGGCGAGCTGGATGGTGGCGGTAAGTTCCCTTACAATGAAGCGGCAGATGTCGGCGCGCAGTTCCAGACGGGCCGTCAGGTTGGGTAGGTCGGTCTGGAGTTGGATTTTCACGTTGTCGGAGGCCGCGTGCTCTTCCTTGCGGAAATATCCTTTGAGGGCATGGAAGTAGAAGAGGGTCTTGATGCGGCGGACTGTGCTGTTGGTCAGGCCGGAAGCGAGGGCGGCCTCGTTCAGTTCCTTGTAGTTGAAGATTGAGATATCGGGGGCGAGCTGTGACAGGAGGAAGCGTTCGAGCCGCAGGGTCTGTTCCAGCTCTCGTGCCGTGGTGCTTTTGACAATCCAGGCCTGCATGTCGCGCGAGTCGGCCAGCAATCCTTCCTGGCGCATGAGGTTGACGTTGCGGATGACGGTTTCCTTGCTCATGCCCAGTATGTCGGCCAGATAGTCGATGCGGCTTTCGGCCTCGCCGTCGAGGTTCCCGGAGGTGGCGCGGCAGCTGATAAGCGAGCGAATGATACGGGCGGCCTCTTCGATGTTGTTTTGGTCGAAGAAGGGGGACTGGGTGAGGCGTAGGCGTGCTTCGTCCATATTGTTCACCTTGATGCCAGTGGCGAAGATGTGGGGGACGTTGTTGCCGCGACGGATGAACCCGGCCTCTTCGAGGGCTGCGACGGCGGCCTTGACGCGGGTTTCGACATCCGTTGATGCCTCGCCCCACCCCGCCTGACGCGCTATTTCGAGAGGGGAGCAGCTGACTTGCGTGTGTTTCAGGGTCAAGGTTTTAACGACTTTCCACACCTGTTGTATTTCGCTTATGCTCAGCTTGGTCTGGTTGAGGAGGATGAAGTGTTTGTCGAGGTCGTTGTCGCTGAACAGGACGTAGCATTCGGCCTCGGTTTCGGGGTCGCGTCCGGCACGTCCGGCTTCCTGCACATAGTTCTCCAGCGAGTCGCTGATGTCGAAGTGTATCACCAGCCCCACGTCTTTCTTGTCCACGCCCATGCCGAAGGCGGAGGTGGCGACAATCACCTGCACCTGCCCTCCCATAAAGGCATTCTGGTTGCGCACTTTATCTTCGGAGGCCATCTTGCCATTGAAGGGCAGGGCTGTTATGCCGTCGGCTATGAGGCGTTGGCTCAGTTTGTAGGTTCTCTTGGTGCGCGAGACATAGATGATGGTGGGGCAGGGGTGGGCCACGATGATGTTGCGCATCAGGTTGTATTTGTCGTAGTCGGTGTCGGCGTGGATGACGGAGTAGCGCAGGTTCTTGCGTTCTGATGAGGCGGCGAAGATTTTCAGGTGCAGTCCCAGCTTTTGTTGGAAGTAGTCGGATATGTCGCTGATGACCTTTTGCTTGGCGGTGGCGGTGAAGCAGGAGACGGCGATGGGCTGCCGCTGCGACTTTTTCTCTTGCAGCTGTTTGAGGAAGTCGCCTATGTAGAGGTAGTCTACGCGGAAGTCGTGACCCCAGGCCGAGAAGCAGTGAGCCTCGTCGATGACGAAGCGCACGATATTGCGCCCCATAAGGAGTCGTTGGATGGTGGCGGAACGCAGCATTTCGGGGGCTATGTAGAGCAAGTTGGCAGCACCGGTGGCTATCTGGTTGATGGCTTCGGCGCGCTCGATGGGGTCGAGCAGTCCGTTGATGGCTACGGCGTCGCTGATGCCGCGTTCCATCAGGTTGTCCACCTGGTCTTTCATCAACGAGAGGAGGGGCGAGATGACGACGGTGAGGCCGTGGGTGTTGCGGCCAGCCATGAGGGCGGGCAGCTGGAAGGTGAGGGATTTACCTCCGCCGGTGGGGAAGATGGTGAGCAGCGATTCGCCCCGTATGGCGGCCTCGACGGCCTGCTGCTGCATGGGGATGCCGTCGAAGGTGCGGAAGTGGTCGAAGCCGAAGAAGTCTTTCAGCCCCTGGTGGGCATCGAGACGGGAGTGGCAGTATTCGCAGTTGCCGCAAGGGGTGTTTCGCAGGTGGTTCATCACGTTGGCCACCTTGGGGTAGTTGCGCATCACCCATGCGGGGGTCATGGACATGATGTCGTCGGCCCCGATTACGGCCAAAGCATAGGCCAGTTCTACGGGGTAGCACTTGATAACAGCCAGGAGGTTGGCATGGCTGCATAGTTTTCGCTGGTATTCCTGCAGGATTAACGCGGGGAGGTCGCAGGGAGGGAGTTGGAGGTCGAGGTAATGGAAGAAGCCGGAGAATTCCTCGGTGTCGCGGAGGAGGTGGTAATAGATGGCCTGGCGGGAGGGGGAGAGCTGCTTCCATGCCGCCACTTCGTCACAGAAGAGGTCGCTGGCCTTGAGTGCGTCGTTGAGCGGGTTGTTGAGCTCGTCGGTCTGTAGTTTGTCGTCTTTGACCAGCTTGTGGTAGGGTTTCTTAGGAAACAGCAGGGGCGAGAGCGGGAGGGTGTCGATGAGGAGGAAACGGCTCCAGAAGCCGGGGGTGGCATGGCTTTGTAGTGAGAGGTGTTTGATGTCGTCCCGGATGATGTTATGCCCGCAGAGGGCTGTGCATCCCGACAGAAAGCTCTCGAATTCATGGAGGGAAGAGGTGTGCAGTTGCGCACCATCTATTCGCGCGGCACCGAAATCTGCGATGTCATGACTCTGAGGGTTGACCTCGGTATCGACAAAGGCTAATTGGTGGCGCATGAACGGCACAGGGTCTACTCGATGGTGAACTTGAAGCTGCGGTATTTGGAGGTGGTGGAGGGTGTTTCGCTGACACGCAGTTTCTCGTTGCCAAAGCTCATGATGCGGTAGTCGTCCATGTTCTCGGTGCGGTAGACTGCGAAGAGGTTGTAGAACTGGGTGAGGAATTCTTGGGAGCGGATGTCGATGGCCAGCTCGTAGCACATGTCGTATTGCTGGTCGAGTTTGAAGGTGCAGCGGTAGTCGGCGGTGTTGATAATCATGATGCCGTCCACGCCATTACCTGCCGGCATATAGGTGATGTCGAAGGCTTGGCTCTCAGCCCGTTCGTTGCCGACAAAGGCGCCGAGGGACTGGATGATATGGTGCGAGTCGCGCCCCAGCTGCTCGGGGATATAGTCGGGCTGTGTTTGAGCTCCTCCCAGGAAGGGGAGAAGCAGGAAGAGGCTGATTACGAAAAAAGGTGTGTATCGCATGGGGATGAAACTTAAAGTGGGTTCTTTTTATTTGTTTTCGTGTCGCGTCCCTATCGGGACGCATCTGTTTACCTCAGATAATCACCGCACTGCGTACGGTATTATTCATATCTCACCCCGATGGGGTGATTCATAGAATTCTCCTTAAGCAAGACGTTCGATAATGGTGCCGATGGCTTGGCGCATGGGTGTGTGGTAGTCGTTGAGAAAGGTGCCTAGGGCGCGGTTGGCGACGATGAGGCAGACGGTCAGTGGCTGGTGGCCCAGAGCGTTGGCGAAGCCATAGATGGCTGAGGTTTCCATTTCGAGGTTGGTGACGGGGATGCCGTTCCAACTGAAGGCTGCCAGTTTCTCGTTCAGATGGTCGATGCTGGGGACCAGGCGGATGTTGCGGCCTTGGGGTCCATAGAATCCGGGAGCGGTGGCGGTGATGCCATGGAACATGCCGTCGGCCACCTTGGCCAGCAGCCGTTCGCTACAGCAGACGCAGTAGGGGGCAGCCAGGCGGCTGTCGAGCTGCATGTGCTGCGCAAAGGCCTCCTCCATGTCGGGCATGAAGCCTTCGGGGCCGTGCTGGTAGTAGTTCATCAGGCCGTCGAGCCCGATGGCGTATTGCGAAGCCACGAGGTTGCCGCAGTCCACATCGCCACGGAGTGAGCCGCAGGTGCCGATACGTACCATGTTCAACGAGCGGTGGGTGGGCAAGGGTGTGCGGGCGGCGAGGTCGAAGTTGGCGGCAGCATCCAATTCGGTGGCCACGATGTCGATGTTGTCGCACCCCATGCCGGTGGAGAGGGCGGTGAAACGGGTGCCATGATAGCGTCCGGTGAGGGCGTGGAGCTCGCGGTTGCAGGACTCGTGTTCGACACTTTCGAATATCTCTTTAAACATGTTCACACGGTCAGGGTCTCCGACCAACAGCACGTTGTCGGCCAGGGTGTCGCCAGTGAGGTGTATATGATACAGGCTCCCATCGGGGGCCAGTACCAGTTCGCTTTCTTTGATGGACATAGGAGGAACGTTTGTTAAAAGGGAAAAGTTGAGAGTTGGAACATCAGTTGCGCGGGATGATATTCAACTCTCAACTTCTAATTATCGGTTATACTAGTTTGAGCCTCTGTTGGTGTTGCCGCCGCGTGAGCTGGAGCTGCTGTTGCCGCGGCTGTTGTTGGAGCCTCTTTCAGTACTTGCACCGCTGCGGTTGGAGGAGGTGCTGGAAGTGCGGGTAGAGGTTTTGTTGGTGTTAGAGCTGCTGCGGCTGGAGGTACCTGCGCTGCGAGAGGCGTTGTTGTCAGAGGAGACCCCGCTGCGGCTGGAGGTACCTGCGCTGCGAGAGGCGTTGTTGTCAGAGGAGACCCCGCTGCGGCTGGAGGTGCCTGCGCTGCGAGAGGAGTTGTTGTCGGAACTGACCCCGCTGCGGCTAGAGGTGCCAGCGCTGCGAGAGGTGTTGTTGTCGGAAGAGACCCCGCTGCGGCTGGAGGTGCCAGCATTGCGAGAGGAGTTGTTGTCGGAGGAGACCCCGCTGCGGCTGGAGGTGCCAGCATTGCGAGAGGAGTTGTTGTCGGAGGAGACCCCGCTGCGGCTGGAGGTGCCGGTGCCGCGGGAGCTGCCGGTGCTCACTTCTCCGGTGCGGCTGGGAGCAGCACTGGTGCTACGGCTGCCAGAGACGCGGTCGGTGGTAGTGATGGTGTTCTCGCCACGGTTGCTGGTGATGCGGTTGCCGCTGCGCTGAGTCGGATCGTTCTGTACACGGGTCTGGGAGCGTGTGGTGGTGATGTGACCCACCAGCGGCTCGTTGGTATAGGAGAAGCCTCCATTAGGATTCTCGGTGTAGCCAGGACGGTTCACGCCTGGGGTGTAGGGTTTGGGCGGCATAGGAGCGGGATAGTTCGGGAGACGGCGGTAGTAGGGGTGGTAGTGCATGTGCGGGTAGTTGCGGTAGTGCCAGCCCGGACGGTGGATGTCGTAGTGATAGGTGTAGTAGTAGACCACAGGCCGCGGGGCGCGCACGAAGGGGTTGTAGGGAGGCATGGCCCATGCGAATGTGGGGCGGCGATGGGTGTATTTGAAGCGTAGGTATTGTGCAGCACTATAGATGTTGCGGTTTTGCATCAGGTATATGCACTCTAGGTCGATAGGCATGTAGACCTCTTCGCCTGTGTAGGCGTCGTAGCCATAGAGCCATATTTCGTAGAATGACGAACTGATTTGTTCGGCCCAGACCTCGTTGATAAGCACGTAGGTGGGCAACTCGTCTTCATAGCCGCAGTAAATCATCAGCTCGTCCTGGTTGTTCAGGCAGGCCACGGTGCGGGCGGCTTGGTTGTACGTGAAGTAGAGGATGTTTTCGGCAGCGACAGTCAGTGTCGCAATCATCAGTGCCAGCGTTAAAACAATCTTTTTCATGGCTGTATGTGTTATCGGTTCTTTGTTATTTAGTATCACATTGTGCTATTTAATTTTGCAAAGATACACATTTTTTGCCAATTATTGAAAAAAACTTCGCTCTAGTGTAAAATATGACTGATTTTTCCATATTGGGTTGAGAGCGCGTGTCTCCGAGACGCTGAGAAGTGGGCATTTCACCTGCCCCACACTGCGTTACAGGTATGGGGCTGTTGAGAATCAGCCTCTTCAAGGCTGCTGAAAAGTCAGTCATATATTGCATAAGTGCCACTTTCTATTCCACCAACAGCCGTTGGGTGGAGATGCCCAAAGAGGTGTGGGCCATCACTACGTAGCTGCCTTTTGCCAAGGGACTGATGTCGATGATGGTGGAATGGCCTTCAGCGGGCAGCGAGAGGATGATTCGGCCGAGGCCGTCGGCTATTTCGACTTTGGAAAGGTCGTAGGTCGAAAGTAGCTGCACATGGTCCTTCGCCGGGTTGGGGCGTAGGGTGAGGCTGTTGTCGTCGGGGTTCTGCATGTCGCCGATGCCCTCTGGCTCTTGAGGCTGGTAGCGGTAGATGTAGGTCCCCTGATCCCAGTCGCTGTACACGGTGTGGAGGCCGTTGCAATAAGAGCATACGCCTCTCACATATACCTTCCAACTGGTGGTGAGGTCGGGGACGGTGATGTCGCATGAGGGGGAGGTGCAGTAGATGATAGTGCCGGCATCGGGGCTGACCCCTTCGGGGCAGTAGCTGACCTCCCAGGCAATCTGGTAGTCATAACTGTTCCAAGTAATGTGGACGTTTCCTGGGGAGATGATGGAGACGTATGGGGAAGCAATTTCGTGGCAGGTGAGGGAGGAGGGGTCGGGGTCGATGATGGGGAGTACGACCAGAAAGTCGTTCTGGAGTCTATAGACGGTGTCGCCAGCTCCCACGTCTGCATTATAGGCTTGCCATACCCTATAAAGTTGGTCGGGGAGGTATGGACAGGTGTTGGTGTCGCATGGATAGCCCATTCCAAGATAATAATCTACCGGCCCTTTATACCTGTTCATCTCGATTGAGCCGTAATATAGGGGGCCATTTGTGTGTATGCTTATTGCATACGAAGTGTCACCATGGTCTACCCATTGGGTAGCAGTACCATTGTGGTTTGTCCCCCCAACATAGAACGAGTCCTCCACAGTAATAGGTTTGTCGAAATAGTACTCATACAGATGATGAGTACCCGGGCGGTCAAAATACCTTTCACAACAACCCGTAGGAGAATGGTTGTAGAATGACATGTATCGGTGCGGTATGCTGAGCTGAATGGGTACTTGGGCCTTAAGTGCAAAAGAGTCCGGTGTGGCGTCAAACAGCAACAGGTACTCTGGCAGAGTCATGATGGAGTCGGGTGGGAAACCATTCGAATCTAATATCCAATCAGGGAAATAAAAGCAGGCAGCTAGTCCAGCTATCCGCAGAGGTCTGTCGGTGTAGTTGTATCTTACACGCCAACCGTCAACAGGTCCTAAAAACATAACATCAAGAAGAAGGGGTGCGTCACGGTCCACCGAGTCGCACCACCATTGGTAGAAATAGTCGGTGTCGCGAGTGTACCGACCCTGCACGGTGTCGCCCACCCGCCAGGCATGCTGGGCGTTCAGGCTAAGAGTCGACAGAAAGGCTATTACAAATATTATCTTTTTCATATTCAGTGTTATTATTGATAATGGTTAACAGGTTTGTTGTGCTTGAGGGATAGGTAGAGGGAAGGCAAACTACTCGCAAAAATTTTCAAGCGGGTGGTCTTGCAGGATGGGATATTCGCGTGTAAGAGAGAGTAGGTGATTAAAACTATTCACATCTTTTGCCACCCATTCGCTGCCATGCAGCGGAGTGTGGCTGTGCGGGGTAGCGTAGGAGTCATCGATAAGGATGGTGGAGGTGTAGGGGTCGATGTGGAATACCTTGGTGGAGGATTCCGCGTGAGAGCTGTTCTTATACTGATAGGCCAACACAAATTTGTCTTCCGCGATGTAGTCCACGCGTATGTCGCCGATGGGTGGTTCGTCGGTGAGTACAAAGGTGTTGTTTGGGAGGAGGGGATTTGAAACGAACTGCCCATTGGCGAGGAACACGTCTATATGGCACTTCTGGAAAAGAGTGTCCCTGGCCACCGCCACCACATAGTTTGGGTTGGTCACGATGTCGGTATAGTACTCGATGCCGTCCTTGTTATAATAATAGTAGTATGACCAGCCATTGACAGTGCAGGCGACATCGCACAGCGTGGTGCGGTGGTAGACCCCCATCATTGGGTGCAGCTCGCATTTGCTGACCAGGGCTATGTGAGTGGTGCTGCCAACTTGGTACAGGTCCATACGCTGAGGGACGGTGATATAGTGGTCTCCGGGGTCGTTAGTGTATGGGAAGAGGTAATAGTTGAGCGGGTCGGCATTGCTGAACACTTGCTGAATATCGAAACAGCCCACAAACCCTTGTGGCATACCAGAGGGGAACGGAACTGAACCTATAGAGCGGCTTCCGCAGAAGAAGACGGAGTCGTTGTGGATGCGGAAGTCGGTTATCAGGTCGCCGGAAGGGATTTTCGCAGTCATGATGGTTGTGAGTCCAGGGTTTATGAGGGCGAAATAACCGTCGCCAGAAGGGTCTAAGACAAAGGCCACCGAGAAGTCGTCGCGCCATTCGCGGATTATAGACTCTTTCCCTAGTAGATTGGCCTGAAGAGCCATGATGTCCGTCTGAGCCATTGTTTGAAAACCTATGGCGAGTAATAAGATGATTAATAATGATTTAGTATTCATGACAATAGGTTTTTGGTATGAAAACTTTTTTGCAAAGTTACAAAGAATATTTAAATTATCAAGAGAATGTTTTTTTTTAACCTTTTTTAACCCAAATCGGTCATTAGGGTTTATGGCAGATTAGTATTTGTTCTGAGCAGATTGGTCACATCGCTGGCGAAGGCGTAGCGGGCTACGGCGAGACAGGGATGCGGCCAAGATGCCAGAAGAAATGCTGATATGGCATAAACAGACCTAAAAAAGCGTAACATAACGTAATAGTCGGTCTAATGACCGATTTGGGTTTAACGGCAGAAGAGTTAAGCTGGTGACAATATGTCCAGTAGGGGTTGGTTTGTCGGGCTATGAGTTAGTGTCAATGCGTATTTATCAAAGACAGAGACTTTTTTTTGAATTGATGCAGTTGTCGGCTTCCAGAAGGGAGGGTGAGCGACACCTTGTTGGAGAGGGTCAAGCTGGAGGGTCGGTCTATGAGCTGTAACCTTAGTGGGTTGCCAGACAGGTCTGAGATGCTTATGTTTCGGATACCGCCGATGGTTATGGGGACGATAGTGCCGTTATAATGTAGTAGTGTCAGTGTGCGTACTCTTCGTTCAGCCGTCAACGAAAGCCCTGAGAGGCTGATGTCGGGCAGGCATTTCTCTTGCAATTCGTGTCGGGCGGGGTTTCCGTTGTCCAACCGTCCGGCCAGCATCAGGGTGTGGCGCTGGCGGGTGAGGTGCCAGTCGCAGTCTACCATCTCGAAAGAGAAATGGGGGTAGGCGTTGTAGCTGGCCTCGATGAGCAGGGGTGTGAAGTTGCTGAAAGTACATCCACTGTAGAGGATAGTGCCATAGACTGATGCGTATTGGTTGTAGCCGTCGTGCTGTCGGCAGCGCCGAATGGTGACATCACGGCCATAGCAATGGATGTCGAAACGGTTGAAGTCGCTTTCTTCTATTACGGTGCTGTGCATGTTGTTGGTGCCGAAGATGCCCCATGCCGAACGGGCATATAGGTGTTGCACCAAGGTGTGGCGGCAGTTGTCCATAAGGATACCGTAGCCAGAGTGGTTGCTTGTGGAGTAGGTGCCGAGGATGCTGATTTGATCAAGCGTTACGCGATAGCAGTTGTAGATGCGTAAAAGACGGTCGTCGGTCATGCTGCTGGGTGGCGTTTTGACGACGATGTGGTGCAGGTAGGCATTGGTCTGCTCGTTGAGGTCGAGCAGACAGGTACGATAAGTGGAGTTGCTGTTGCGGAGCAGTGTGAGATTGCCGAAGGTGAAGAGGGTGTCGTCATCCAGCGGACAGCCTCTGAGCGATGCGTGGGAGCGGCTGCCGCTATAGGGCATGGCCGGACGGTCGGGGCTGAAGCCGTTTTCGACGTACATCAATTCCTTGCGATAATGGCCGTAGGAACGCCCTTCGCGTTGGGCGACCCAAGGGGTGCTGTCGGTGACTTCCACCAGCCAGCGGCCTTCGCGTAGGGTTGGAAAGCCGCGGTAGTCGCCGCTGTCGATGGCATAATGCAGGTTGTCGTAGCTTATGGCAGCTGTGCTGTCCAAAGACAACATGCCGTTTGCAGGTCTGTGGCTGAAGAGGAAAAGGTGGTGGCTGTTGTTCCGTACCACTAGCACGGTGCCGCCAAAGTCGTTGAGGCTTCCAAGAGGTATGCTCTGTGCGTCGGCGGGTATGTCAAGCCACAACGTGTCCACCCCCTTGTAGCTGACGGCTATACCGTTCTCCATGGCATTGATGTGCAGCTTCCTAAGGGCATGGAAGCGGGTGCTGTCGTCGGGGGCCATCATCACTTCGGAATAAGCAACACGCAGTTCCTGTGCTTGTAAACAGCCGTGTCCGCACACCAGCAATGCGACAAGCAATAGTTTGTGAATGAGGTGGTTCATCGTACAGGAGCGTTATTCCTCCCAAAAGTCGGCATTCTTGATGTCCAGCTCTTTAGGGGAGAACTTGGGGTTCTTGATGCCTTGTTTCTTCTGCTGCTCATAGTCGCGGAGGATGCGGAAGGCCTTGGGTGAAAGCAGGAGGATGGCGATAATGTTAATCCATGCCATCAAGCCTACGCCCATGTCGCCCAGGCTCCAGATTACCCCGGCTTCCTTGAGGCTGCCGAACAGCACAGCCCCGATGAAAAGGATGCGCAGGATGGCGATGATGCGGCGTTCGTCTTTTTGGCTGTCGAAAATCAGGCGGTCTCGGCGTTTGGCTTCTGCCAGGTTAGAAGTGTCGAAGTATTTGTCCTGTATTTTGAGACGGTGCTCGCGGGCTTTGCCGAAGAGGTATATCAGGTTGGTCTCGGCATAGTAGTAATAGGCCATCACGGTGGTGAAGGCGAAGAAGAAGAGGGTGATGCTGATGACGATGCCGCCAAGGTTGTGGCCAAGGAAGGTGCCGAGAGCGGCAATGGTGTATTCCACGCCCGGCTGCCCCAGTTCTGCCACTTGAGACTTTACAAGATAGCCACCTGTGGCGGGGTCGATGACGTTGTAGCACTTGGTGGCCAGCAGCATGACGGCGGTGGCGGTGCAGACCAGCAGCGTGTCCACATAGACCGAGAAGCCTTGCACCAGTCCCTGCTTGACGGGGTGGTCCACCTTGGCTGCTGCGGCCACGATAGGGGCCGTGCCCTGTCCGGCCTCGTTGCTGTAGATGCCGCGCTTCACCCCCCATGCTACGGCCGAACCCATGATGCCGCCCAAGGCCTGATGCATGCCGAAGGCACTGGTTAGCATGTCGTGGAAGGCGGCAGGGACAGCATGGATGTTGACGATAAGCACGACGATGCTGAGGATGATGTATGCTATGGCCATGAAGGGGGTGACAATCTCGGCCACGGCCGAGATGCGCTTTACGCCGCCCAACACCACCAATGCGATGAGCGAGGCCACCGCCACCCCAATAATCCAGGGTGCGATGTGGAAGGTGGAGGAGAACGACATGGCGATGCTGTTGCTGTGGATAGGTGGCAGACAGATGGCGCACGCCAGCACCGTGATGACGGCAAAGAGGATGGCCAGCCAGCGGCAGTTGAGCCCCCGCTCGATATAGTAGGCAGGGCCGCCGCGCAGCTCGCTGCCATGGCGTTGTTTGTATATCTGTGCCAGACAAGCCTCGGCATAGGCAGTGCCAGCCCCAAGGAAGGCTATAATCCACATCCACACGATGGCTCCCGGCCCGCCGAAGCCGATGGCCATGGCCACACCTACGATGTTGCCGGTGCCCACTCTTCCCGAAAGGGCAAGGGCAAAGGCTTGGAACGAACTGATGCCCTCCTTCTTGGTCTTGTCGTTCTTGAAAAGCAGACGAACCATCTCGCCCAAGTGGCGCACCTGCACAAAGCGGGTGCCAAAACTGAAATAAAGCGCGCCGAGGAGGCAGAGGCCTACAAGCGGCCAACTCCACACACAGCTGTTGAGAAAGGTAATGATTTCGTCCATTTTTTTTCGAATAAAAGCAGATGCAAAAATACACATTTTTTCGCGATTATTGTATTTCTGTGCAAAAAAAGAGAAGGCCGTCCCATCACGGACGGCCTTCTTGAGTGTATTGGTTAGCGGATTGGGGAATTCCCAACGAGAACCAATTTTACTTGCGAACCACAACGCGGCGTGCGGGACGGTTGCCAATCTGGACCAGATAGACTCCCGTGGAGGGCATCTGGATGGTCTCTTCGATGGCAGTGGCGTTGCGCTGTGCGACCATGCGGCCCACCACGTCGAAGACGCGGATGGTCTGCTGTTCGGCACCTCGAACCATGATGCTGCTGTTCTCAGAGTAGATAACGATGTTGTCCTCAACCACATCGTTGATACCAACGTTCTCTGTGAAGAAGCAGTTGATGTTGATAGCCTCAGTAACGGTGAAGGAACAAACGGGACCAGGTATCGTGTCGTTGACGGTGGGCACACCTTCCCATCTGTCGAAGTGGAAGCCGTCGGCTGCCACAGCTTCAAGCACGATGTTGTCGCCTACGTTGACAGTGACGGTGTTGGTCTGTACACCGTTGATGAGCACATGACCCCAATCGGGATTGTTGATAGTGACAGTGACGGAGACAGGTTCAGCATCCTCTGCGAAGAGTGCGTATATATGCTGGTTTTGTTCCGTCATGGAGAAGGTGTAGGTCTGTTCGTGAGAGAATATGAAGTAGTCGAACGGATCGACAGTGCCTTCATATGCCCAGCCAACGAAGTGGTAACCATTATTGGGATTGGCGATGATGGTGACGGACTCACCAGCATAGTAGAGACCTGCGCCAGAGACTGTACCTCCATTGTCAGGCACGACAATGAACGTCACCTCATACTGAGGCTCGGCCTGGAAGGTGGCGGTGTAGGTGGCATCGCCGGTCACAACCACGTCGCGGACAGCATTGGTGTTGCCGTCGTTCCACTGAACGAAGAGGCAGTGGGTAGCAGGTGTGGCGGTGATGGTGACGGTGTCGAGATAGTTATACGTACCTGTGCCGGTGACGGTACCCAGGGTGTTGTCGTTAGAGGCAACGGTGAGGGTGTACTGGTCGGGTGCGAAGTTGGCGGTGACGGTGAAGTTCATACCGGCAAACATCGGCAGGTTGGGAATCACCTCTCCGATGGGGTTGTCCATGATGGTGTCGGTGGCACCAGCCATGTTCAGAGCCCAGTATGCGAAGTGGTAGCCGGTGTTGGCTGTGGCAAGGGCTCCGATGGAGTCACCCAAGTTGAAGGTGTAAGTGCCGGGAACAGGATTGGTAGTACCCATGGTGGGATTGGCGTTAATCAGCGTCACAGTGACGGGGTTGAAGGCGAAGGTGGCCGTAAAGGTCGTGTCGCTTGTCACAACGATAGTACGCGTGGCGTTGGTGTCGCCGTCGTTCCACTGCACGAAGTGGGTGTTGGTGGCGGGCACAGCCGTAAGGGTGGCGGTGCTGCCATGGCTATAGGTACCCGAACCGGTCACAGTACCCATCACAGGGCTGTTGGGCGAGGCAGTGACAGTGTACTGGTTGGCTGCGAAGTGAGCCGTCAGGTTGAGGGTCATGCCAGACACGAAGGCGGGAATCACATCACTGTAGGAACTGAAGGGTATCGTGTCGGAGAGAATGCCGAACGAAATCACCCAGTAGGTGAAGTGGTAGCCGGGGTTGGCCACTGCTGCGGCGCTGACGGAGTCGCCTACGTTGTAGGTGTAGGTGCCGGGAGCGGGCAAGGTGGTACCCATGGTGGTGTTGTCAGAAGCAATGTTGATGGTCACAGGAGCAGGAAGAGTGCTCTCGCAGCCGATGAGACGGTAGACAGGCACATTGGTGGTGGCTGTGCCGCCGGTGATTTCACCGATGGTGTAGGCCGAAGCGTCGCGATAGACGTAGCGGGCTACCTGAACACTGTCAGTGTATGCAACGAAGCTGCTGCCAGATGTCCATGAGCCATGGTTGCGGCGTACTGCAACCACCACGTTGCTGAGACCATTGTACATGAAGCTATTGTCGAAGGTGACATTACGCCAGCCAGCGCTCTCGTAGTTGAGGGTGCCGCTGTAGACCAACTGGAAGTTGTTACTATCCTGTATAAAGCCATCAGACAGCGAAGTGGCGTTGGTATGCATCAGGTAAATCTCGCAGTTGTCGAATTTCTGGCCTGCGGAGGCATTGAAGTCGGCAACTTCGAAAGCCATACCCTTGATTTCACCCAGGCCGGTCAGACGGCTGGCAGGAACGATGACCTCGGTGTAGCTGTAGTTGTACAGGCTGTAGCCGGGCATGTAAGAGGTATTACCCGTGGCGCTGTCAGCATTGACGTAGATGCTGGCCAAGTCGGTGCCACACATGATGGGATCCATCTCGGTGTGGAAGCTGACGTTGGTGATATAAGACGACTCTGTAGACGAGCAGTTAGAGGCAACGCCGAAGACATAGTCGCTGTTGGAGTTGAGACCCGTGGCAGTATAGGTGGTGGCGGTGAGGCCGCTGGCCAATACGCTGGTGTCGCTCATGTCGTACACGGTGTAGGTGGCACCGGTGTTGTTGGTGTCAATCCAGCTGAGGGTCACACTGTTGTAAGTAGCTGTAGCGGTGAGGCCGTTGATGGGCAGACAGCTGGGCATCGAAGTGACAATGAGGGTGTAGTCCTCGGCCACACCATAGGAGTAGCTGCCACAAGGATTGGCGTTGGCTGCAGCAGCAATCGAGCTGGTGTAGCTGTCGAAGTAGCTGTCAGAACCGAGGATACGCATACGGTAGCTGCCCAGAGCCTGGGTGGCAGGAATCTCGAAGGTGGCAGTCAGCGTGGTGGGATTGGTGCTCTCGCTCTGACCCACATAGACAACCTCGTTGCCATCAAAGGTCAAGCTGTTGTCCCAGTCAACCCAGATGATGGTGCCGTAGGTATAGCCAGTGGCATAGGTGATGTCCACAGTGGCGGTAGTGCCGGCAGGCACATTGCCGCTCATGCTGCTGTAATTGGCATACATGGCCGAGGTGGGGTGAGTGGTGTTGGTCATACCGCCGAAGCTGACGCTAGTAATACCGCTGTTGTCCACCGAAGTGGGATTCGGTAAGCAGTAGCCAGTGAAAGCGTTGACAGTGGCAATAGACGAAGACTCAGTAGCCGAGCAGTTGACTGCCACACCAAACTGGTAGTTGGTCTCGAATGACAGGCCGGTGATGGTGTA